>NZ_CP150096.1:0-152500 GCF_038396765.1 Chitinophaga caseinilytica
TCCAGCAGGGATGTTTCCGTTACCAGCCCTGTAATGCCACGCATGCCCTGGTATGCCTGGGCCACTGTAACATCGTCTAATTTCTTTGTTCCATGATTCTTGAGCAGGTCCTTAACCTCTGCGCCCAGTTCATCTGCTTTTGCCTTGAATTTCTCTTTTATATAACTCATTTTCCCACAATGATTTAGAAAAATTAACGTATTCGATCAATGAACAAAAGTAATGATTAAAAAATTAAATCCCGCCGTTTTAAGACAGATTTAACGGAGGAATTCCCGGTTTTGGCCCAAAATGGTCAGCCGGGTTACTTGGGCGCCCTTAAATAGAGATAAAAGGCCAGTCCGGCGAAAACAAAGTTGGGAATCCATGCCGCCAAAAGCGGGTCGAGGTCGGCTTTTGTGGCGAATACGGTGGAGAATTGCATGAAAAGGATATACGTAGCGCTGATGACGATCCCTATCGCCAGGTGCAGCCCGCTCCCGCCCCGCACCTTCCGGCTGGAGAGGATGGCGCCGATCAGTACCAGGATCACCACGGCCACGGCGGCCGACGTCCGCCGGTACTTTTCCACGTAATACACATTGAGCCCTTCCGCCCCGCGCAACTCTTCCATTTCGAGGTAACGGTCGAGCTCGGGCGTGGTCATCGCCTCCTGCTTGTTCTTCACCTCGATCAGTTCGGACGGTTCGAGCGAAAGCTTCAGCGCCGTGTCTTGCCGGGTGGTGAACGTTTCCTTCATCCCGTTGATCTTCCGTTCGGTCACCCCTTCCAGCTTCCACTTTTTGGTGGCGGTATCATAATTCACCCTTTCCGCGCGCAGCGTGTAGAGCAGTTTCTGCTCGTCGATACGGTTGAGGATGAAGCTGGTGCCCGTACGGTAGTTGGGATCGTAATATCCGAAGGTGATGTAGGTATTCGTGTCTACCCGGAGCGATTTGTCTTCCAAAGCCTTATGTTCCTTGGGCGCGCTCACGTATTTGGCTTCGAAAGTGGTGCGGATGCGGTTGGCGCGGGGCACCACCCATTGATTGGCCGCCCAGAGGATGCCGCCGAAGAGGATAGCGCCTACCCAATATGGCCGCAGGAACCGGCGGAAGCTCACGCCGGCGCTGAGGATGGCCACGATCTCCGTGCGGTAGGCCATTTTGGAGGTGAAGAAAATCACCGAAATGAAGATGAACAGCGGGAACAGCAGTGCCGCGATGTGCGGAATGAAGCCGATATAATAGTTCATGAACACGAACCCGAAAGAGAGATCGTGCTCCAGGAAGTCGTCGATCTTCTCCGTGATGTCGATCACCACGGAAATGACCAGCAGCACCATCAGCGAGTAAATAAAGGTACCGATGAACTTACGTAATATATACCAGTCGATCTTCTTCATATGGATTTTTCGGAACGGCCTTGCCGCCAGGTTGCAAAGCTAACATTCCCGGCGGATTGCCGGGGCAATATATCGTATAACGATCAATTTTAACATACTTGTTACAGGCGCGTCTGCAACTGCGGCACCATCTTCCGCTTCCATTCCCCGTACGTGCCGGCCAGGATTTGCTGCCGGGCGGTTTTCACGAGGTCGAGATAAAACGCCAGGTTGTGGATGCTCGCCAGCGTGAGGGCCAGGAACTCGCCGGCCACGAAAAGGTGGCGCAGGTAGGCCCGGGTATAGTTCTGGCTGGCGAAGCAGGGCGTTTTGGCGTCGATGGCCGAAAAATCTTCCGCCCATTTCTTATTCTTGATGTTCACAACGCCGTCCCACGTAAACAACATGCCGTTGCGGCCGTTGCGGGTGGGCATCACGCAGTCGAACATATCGATGCCGAGCTCTATATTATTAAGGATGTTCCAGGGTGTGCCGACGCCCATGAGGTAGCGGGGTTTCTCTTTGGGGAGGAGCTCCGTCACGATGCCGCACATCTCGTACATTTCGTTTTCAGGCTCACCCACGCTGAGGCCCCCGATAGCGTTGCCGGCGCAATTCCGGCTCGCGATGGCTTCGGCGGAAGCGCGGCGGAGATCTTTATACGTACTGCCCTGCACGATGGGGAAAAGCGTTTGTTCGTGCCCGTACATGGGACTGGTTTCCGCGAGGCGGCGGATGCACCGGTCGAGCCAGCGATGGGTCAGTTCCATGCTTTTTTTGGCATATTTGTATTCGCTGGGGTACGGCGGGCATTCATCGAAGGCCATAATGATATCGGCCCCGATGCTGCGCTGGATGTCCATGACATTTTCGGGGGTGAACAGGTGGCGCGACCCGTCGATATGGCTTTGGAACACAACGCCTTCTTCCTTGATCTTGCGGTTGGCAGCGAGGGAAAATACCTGGTAGCCGCCGGAATCCGTGAGGATGGGGCGCTCCCAACCGTTGAACTTGTGGAGGCCGCCGGCTTTTTCGAGGACGCCGGTGCCGGGGCGGAGATAAAGGTGATAGGTGTTGCCGAGGATGATCTGCGCGTTGATATCGCTGCGGAGCTGCTCCTGGGTAATGGCCTTCACGGAGCCGACGGTGCCCACGGGCATGAAGATCGGCGTTTCGATGGCGCCGTGGTCTGTGGTGATGACCCCGGCTCTTGCGCCCGAGGGGTCTGTGGTAATCAGGTTGAAATCCAAAGCCTCGCTGTTTTTTTCAGGACGCAAAGGTATTGAATTTAAAATTGTCCCTGAATTGACTGTACATTTGCTGCCGCCCGGCAAATTCCGGTTTCGCGCCCCCTCGTGGATATATTAATTTTTTCCACAACATTATATAGATAAATAAAAACATATATTTTTGACCCTTATGTCAGATAATCTGGGCTTGATCTTCTTCTATACTTTCGCCGCGATCGCGGGCATCCAGGTATTGTATTACCTGATTTTCTTTTCCCGCGTAGCGTTTTACCGCCGCGACTTCGACCTCGACCATCCTCCGGCGGAAGACATGTCGGTCATCATCTGCGCCAAAAACGAGGAAAGGAGCCTTCCCATGAACCTCCCCACCGTGCTGCAGCAGCGATACCACGTGCATGCCGAGCCTTCGTACGAAGTGATCGTGGTGAACGACAATTCGGAAGACGATTCCAAATATTACCTCGCTTCCATCGAGAACGGTTATCCACATTACCGCCATATCGAGATCAAGCAGGCCGCCAAATTCATCCCCGGGAAAAAATACCCTCTGTCTATCGGTATCAAAGGCGCGAAGCACGACACCGTGGTATTGACAGACGCCGACTGCAAACCCGGTTCCATCCACTGGCTGTCGATGATGGCGCAGGGATTCACCGACGGCAAGGAGATCGTGCTGGGATACGGCCCCTATTACAAGAAACCCGGCTTCCTGAACAAGGTCATCCGTTACGAGACTTTCTTCAGCGCCCTCCAGTACCTTTCTTTCGCCCTTTCCGGCATCCCGTACATGGGCGTAGGCCGCAACCTGGCGTATAAGAAAGACCTGTTTTTCCGCCACAAAGGCTTCACCGCGCACCAGCACATCGCTTCGGGAGACGACGACCTGTTCGTGAACCGCGCCGCCACCAGCAAGAATACCGCTGTGGTGATCGATAAAATGGCGTTCGCCTATTCCGAGCCGAAACGCAAGTGGAAGCACTGGTTCGGCCAGAAAACCCGGCATATGTCTACGGGCCGTTATTACCGCCCGGCGCACAAATTCCTGCTGGGGCTCTTCTCCCTCACGCATTTCCTCTTCTACCCCGCCCTCGTGCTCGCGCTGTTTTACACGCCCATGCTGTATTTCACGCTCGGCATCCTGGGGCTTCGCATCATCACCCAAACCATCATTTCCGGCTTCGCCCTCAAAACCCTCGACGAGCGCGACCTGTTCTGGTACGTGTGGCTGATGGACATTCTCATGTTCCTATATTATGTTATCTTCACGCCCGCATTGTTCTTCGCGAAAGGAAAGAACAAGTGGAAATAGCATGGAGCAGATTTTACAGTATTTCAGTGATTTTACCCCCCGGCAGCTCGAACAGTTCGAACAGCTGGGGCCTTTATACAAAGAGTGGAACGAGAAGATCAACGTGATCTCCCGGAAAGACATTGAGTCGCTCTACGAAAAGCACGTCCTTCACTCACTGGCCATCGCCGCCGTGGCCGATCTGCCCGCCGGCTGGCAGGTGGTAGACCTGGGCACGGGGGGCGGCTTCCCCGGCATTCCGCTGGCGATCTTCTTCCCCGAAGTGAAGTTCCATCTCGTGGATTCCATTGGTAAAAAACTGAAAGTGGTGGAAGCGGTTGCGGAAGGATTGGGACTGAAAAACGTGACCGTCCAGCACACCCGCGTCGAAGACATCAAGAACCGTAAATTCGACCTGGTGGTTTCCCGCGCGGTAGCGCCCCTGAAAGACCTCTGGCGCTGGAGCAAGCCCCTCATTAAAAAACCCGCGGCAGGCGGCCCCACCGGCCTGATCTGCCTCAAAGGCGGCGACCTGGCGGCCGAGATCAGCGAAAGCGGCGTCCGCCCCAAAATGGTGCCGATTTATAAACTCTTCCCCGAAGAATTTTTCCAGGAAAAATACGTGGTATCGGTCCAATAGTCAGAACCCGGCGTGCTCGCCGGCATGGCTGTATTCCGTTTCCAGTGTGGCGTGAACGATGTTGAGCGATTCGAGCAGTTGCTTGAGGTCGCGCTTCACCCGTTCCACCTCCTCCCCCGTCAGCGCCTCATCGATCGTTACGTGCGCCGTCAGGGCGTTTTCCGTGGTACTTACCGCCCAGATGTGGACGTGATGCAGGTCTACCACCCCGGGAATCCCGCGCGCCTGTTCCTGCACTTTTTCCACCGTAATACCACCCGGAACGCCGTCGAGCGACAGGCGCAGGCTATCCCGCATCAGCCCCCAGGTGCTGTACACGATCACGATCATGATGAGCAGGCTCACGGCGGCGTCTATCCAGGACCAGCCGGTAAACAGCATAACGAGCCCCGCCACCAGGGTGCCCAGCGAAACGAGGGCGTCTGCCACCAGGTGGAGGTATGCGCCCTTGATATTCAGGTCTTTATCTTTATCTTTCAGGAACAGCAGCGCCGAAGCGGCATTGATGAGGATGCCCACCCCGGCCACGATGGCCACCGTTCCCCCCGGCAGCGGCACCGGATGTTGCAGCCGGCGGATAGCCGATATGCCGATAGCGCCCACAGCCACCAGGAGAATGACGGCATTTAATAATGAAATGAGGATGGTACTTTTTCGGTAGCCGTACGTATACTGTGAGGTTGGCGGGATGCGCGCCAGCCGGAAGGCGACCATCGACAGGCCCAGGCTGGCCACGTCGCTCAGGTTATGCCCGGCGTCAGACAGCAGTGCGAGTGAACCTGTGGCCACGCCCATGGCGGCTTCCACGGTCACGAACAGGAGGTTCAGGCCGATCCCGGTGAGGAAGGCCCGGTTCAGCTGGCCGGATAGCAGTGGGGAAGATGGGGCGTGGTCGTGCATCACCTAAAATTACAAGGACCGGTAAAAAAAGTTCGGAAATCCTACAATATGCGGCTTACCCGTTCGTCTTTAACCATAAGATGAACGAGTGGCTCTCCATAAAAAAACCAATGGCCCTGGAACAAAACGAGCGCATACAGCGAACGGTGGAAAAAGAACGCCAACGGCTCCTGCAATTCATCCGGAAACGGGTGGACGACAGCGCCGATGCGGAAGATATTCTGCAAGACGTGCTGTACCAGTTCACCCAGTACCTCCGCGGAGGCTCGCCGATCGAATCCCTCACCGGATGGCTCTTCGCCGTGGCCCGGAACCGCATAACAGATTGGTTCAGAAAGAAGAAGGAAGACCGTTTCTCCGACCACGCACTCGAGGGCGCGGATGGCGACGGCCCCCTCTACCTGTCAGACATCCTCGCCGCGGCGGATTCCCGGACAGACGAGCCCATGCTCCGCAAGTTCATGTCGGAAGCCATCACGGAAGCGATCGACGAACTACCGGAAGATCAACGGTTTGTATTCCTTCAGCACGAAGTCGAAGGCAAACCTTTTAAACAAATCGCGGAAATGACCGGCGTGCCCGTCAACACGCTGCTCTCCCGCAAAAGATACGCCGTGCTTTACCTCCGGGAAAGGCTGGCACAATTGTATAACGAATTGAAAAACGCATAATAAGATGAGGCACAATAAAGGACTGAAAGCATTGAAAATCGTAGGATTCGTCATCCTCGGCATCGCCTGCGTCACCGCATTCGGATTCGCCGTCATGCTACTCTGGAACTGGCTCGTACCCGAGCTTTTCCACGGCCCCGTCATCAACTTCTGGCAAGCCCTCGGCCTGTTCATCCTTTCCAAAATCCTCTTCGGCGGATTCATGAAAGATCATGACAAGAAAAATAACTGGAAAAGAAGAAAATGGGAACGGATGCAGGAAAAAATGGACCACCTGTCGCCCGAACAGAAAGAAAAACTGAAAAGCCACTTCGATCGTTGCGGTTGGGGAAGAAGATGGGAGCGCGACGAAGAAACGCCCGCCGGAAAACCGGCTGAATAACCTTTCAAACATCCAAAACCTGACATATGCAACGCCATCTCTCCGTATCTGTAAAAGCCAATATTGGGATATTCAAGACCAATATCGGCACCATGAAAGCCCGCAAAACCATTATCAGCGCAATTTGTAATACCTTTGAAGTAACGTCCTGCAACGTTGACATCGAAGACTGCGACAAGGTACTTCGTGTCGTGGACATGAAAGTCGACGAAGGGTCCATGATCCGCTTCGTCCGCGAGCAGGGCTTCGAATGTGATGTGTTGGAATGAAACCCTCCCAATTATGCAAAAACCAGAGATTCAGCAACTTTTAGATAAAAGCTTTTCAGATTTTACCACCTTTATCGGCTCCCTGTCCGACCATCGGTTTATTGTTTCCCCGGAAGGGAAATGGTCGGCCGGCCAGCAGCTCGACCATCTGATCCGCAGCGCCAAACCCGTCAATAAAGCCCTGTCCATGCCCAGGTTCTTCCTCCGCTGGTTCGGCAAACCCGCCAAAGCATCGCGCAGTTTTGAAGAAATCCGCGACGTGTACCGCGACCGGTTGCAGCATGGCGCCGTGTCTACCCGGCCGTACATCCCGCCCGTAACGGAAATCGGGCAGCGCGAAACGCTCCTCAAACAGTTCGACCAGCAGAAATCGAAAATGATCGGCCTGGTAGGCAATTGGGACGAGCCCGAGCTCGACCGCTACCAGCTTCCCCATCCCCTGCTGGGAAAATTAACGACCCGTGAAGTGCTCTATTTCACCATTTACCACAATTATCACCACCTCCACACCCTCCAGTTGCGCGAAAAACCCGAGCAACCCTGGCCAACCCAGCTCGAACGCGTGATTTTCTAAAAATTTTTTCGGGGACGATAGGGGTATATTTCCGCTCGCGTGTCATACATTGCGAAGGCCGGCCCGTTTTTCGGCGCCGCATAACCCGACCTTGGACAGCAACGGAAAAAAATACCTGGCTACTAACTTTCAGTCCGTTTTTCATACCTGGTATGGAAAACTGCATCGTTATGCATATACTTTGCTGAAAGACCCCGACGAAGCCAGCGACGCCGTGCAGGCCGTGTTTTCGCGGTTATGGGAAAAGATGGAGGAACTGAAAGACCTGGAAGATATCGGCCCGTACCTCTACCGCTCCGTCCACAACCATTGCCTCAACCGCATCCGGAAGGAAGGGAACGGCAAAAAGTATGCGGATTGGCTGGCGCGCCACGATGCCGGCACCACGGGAGACGCGGGCGCCAAACTGGCCGTAGCGGAACTGAGCGCCCGGATCGGCGAAGCCCTCGACGCATTGCCCCCGCAATGCCGCCTGATCTTCACCCTCAGCCGGGAACAGGGCAAGAAATACGCGGAAATCGCCGAAACATTATCGCTTTCCGTTAAAACCGTGGAAACGCAAATGAGCAAAGCGCTGCGCATCCTGCGGGAAAAACTCGCGGATTATATCGCTTTGGGCGGCGCAGCGTACTTATATATCGATAAATTGCTATCTTAAAACCGGAATTGAGCACACAACCACATATCACTGTCACCGACGAGCTGCTCGTAAGATTCCTGGCCGGAGAGGCGGGTCCTGAAGAGGCGATGGCCGTAGGCCGCTGGCTGGAAACGCCCGCCAACGCCGCTGCTTTCGAAAAGCTGCAGCAGGCCTGGGATTCCTCCGGCCCGGGGCGCCCTTATACCGCGCCAGACGTACCGGCCGCGTGGGAGCAATGGCAACAGGCGCAGCAACCCTCCCCTGTCCGCCGGCTCTGGCCGCGATGGGCGGCGGCAGCAGCAGTGGTTTTGCTGGCCGGTGGCGCGTGGTTCCTCCTGCGCAAATTTTCGTCCGGGAACAACCCCGTAGCCACTTTCGAGTCCGGCAGGCAACCACAATCCTTCACCCTGCCCGACGGATCGCTGGCCACGCTGCAACCCGGCGCCAAAGCGGTTTTCGTGGACGGGCGGCATGTGGAGCTGAGCGGCAGCGCGGAATTTGAAGCCAAAACAGATCCCGAAAACCCTTTCAGCGTGCATGCGGGCCCGTTGATGATCAAAGTCGTAGGCACCGTGTTCGATGTGCAGCAATATGCCGACAGCATCACGGTTTCTGTGAGCGAAGGCGCTGTACTGGCGATCGGGGAATCGGATTCGATGTTGCTCAAAGCGGGCATGAAAGGGAATTACCTGCTGCGCGAAGCGCGATTCTCCGGCACACCCGTTCCCGCAGCCGGACTGAAACCTTCCAAAACGGTGTTCGAATTCAACGACACGCCGCTCGGCGAAGCCGTGCAACGGTTGACGGACGCTTACGGCATCCCCGTTGTGCTCGACAATCCTGCATTGGCCAACTGCCGCATCAACACCACTTTTACCGACAAACCGCTGGATTATGTGCTGACCGTGATCACGGAATCCCTGCGGCTGGAATACCGCAAAGCGAACGACACGGTTTACATTTATGGAAATGCATGTGAATAGGTGGTGGTTGCGATGGTGGCCCCTGGCGTTGCTCTTTTTCGCCCTCCGTTCGGCGGGGCAAGACGCTTTGCGCAAGCGGGTTTCGCTGCCTTCCACCCTGATCGCTGCGGGCGAATTGCGCAAAGAGATCTCCCGGCAAACGGGGCTCCAGTTTTCCTTCGGTTCCAACACCATCCGGCCCGGGCAACTCATCCGGCTTCCACAAAAAAGTTATACCGCGAAAGCGTTGCTGGACGCGATGCAGCAGCAACTGAAAGCGGATTACAAGATTTACGAAGACCATATCATCTTCACAAAGCGAAACAATGCCGCCGCGGAATCGCGGAATGGGAACCCATCGGCGGAAAATGTTACCGCAAAGAACGGAGGAAAAGCCTCACCGGACAGGCAATTCAATCCCCCGAACATTATTGCACAAAATGGGAAGAAGGGTGCTGCGGATAGGAAATCCGATCCAACCAATTCTTCAACTGACAACGCTGATGTTTTGAAAGGAAAGAAATCTGCGCAGGAGGTTAAACTCAATTCGCAAAACACATCGGCACAGAATGGGAAGAATGGTGCTGGGGATGAGCCGGCCAATACCCTTTCAGACAGTATCAATTCAAAAACTGTCGCTACACCATCTCCAGATGAACAAAATGCTCCTACTCAACTGAACGGCGCTGCGAAGCCGGGAAAACCTGCTTCCAGACAAAACCCCGCAGCCCCTTCCAGCGACCAGACGATCGGAGGAACCACGTCCAACCAACTATCGCTCCCGCTGCAATTCCCTACCGCCCATGCCGACGAGCGCATCCGCCAGCGGGCGTATCGCCTGGTACCGGAGCGTCGCCCGGCACCACAAACCGTTTCCGGCAGCGCTCCCGCCATCCGAGAACGCAAATCGCCGTTCGATATCAACAACGGCATCTTCAGCAGATACACCGCCGCAGGCATCGAAGCCACGGAATATTTCCCCGCCAACGGCTTCTTCAAAGCCGGCGTTTCCATCCTCCACGGCATCATCGGCTACAGCAGCAACGGCACTTACGGCTCGTTGCGCTACGGCGCCGGCTCCCGGTGGACTTTCAGCGAACGCTGGCATGTACAGGCAAGTTTCACCACCGGCATCGTAGAAAAGAAACTCGAATCGGACTCGGGCATCATCATCCAGAAAACCATCGATGTCAGGGAAAGGCTTCACCGCATCGGCCTCCAGGCAGAACGAACGCTGGGCAAACGCTGGGGCCTCGTTGGCGGATTGTCGTGGAACATGCTCAACCGGACCAACACCGATAAGGGAACACGCTTCTCACCGGGCGACCGTATCTTCGACGGCCCCGTTCCTGAAGATGGCTACCGCGCCATAAAACCTTTCTACACCCTTTCATCCAAATTCAGCGAAGGCAATAAAACCTGGAAAGACCGCTGGTTAGGTATTCAGGTTGGTATTTACTTCCGGCTGTAATTTTTTTCCGCCGCCATTCAGGGTAAGCCGGCAGACGCGTGTGTTACTGGGAAACCAATTCGGAGAAACCATGTACATCTCGCTTCGTCAGCAATTCAAAAAATGGTTCTACCACGCGCCCGTGCTGTGGCCCTTCATCGAAACCCTCCAGGGCCTCGCCTACGTGGCAGACTATTTCTATTACTACCGCATGCCCGGCCATAAAAACCGCCTCAGCGTGCGGGAAATCAATATCGAGTTCGCCAGCCAGTGCAACTTGCGCTGCTCCTTCTGTTCGCTCGATCACTTCAAGCCCAAACAGGCCATCAGCGCCGAAACGCTCGATCTGTTCTTTTCCCAGATGATGGCCGATAGCCGGTTCCGGAAAGTGGAAGTCATCAATCTCCACAACGGCGGCGAAATCCTCCTTCATCCCAAACGACTGGAAATGCTGGCGGTCATCGGCAAATACAAACAGCAGGCCCGCGCCCTCCGCCTCCCATTCCCCGAAATCCGCATGCTCACCAACGGCATGCTCCTGCGCGAAAAACTGGCGGAAGAAATCCTGCAACTCGGTGTGGTAGACGTGATCGGCCTCAGCTTCGACGGCGGAACGCCGGAAGCCTTCGAAACCATGCGCAAAAACGCCATCTGGCCCGTCTTCTTCCAAAACGTGAAAAACCTCCAGGCCGTCAACGCCCGCCTCGGCAAACCGGCCCGCCTGTACGGCATCACCTGCATCCCCGCCGGAAATCCACTCAATACCAAATGGATGCACCCCCAATTCCGGGAACTGTACGACGGGCTCGACTGGTTCGAACTGCGCCGCCTCCACAACTGGGCCGGTGAAATTTCGACGGTTTCCGCGCGGGAGAAACGCCACAAGATCGGTTGCAGCATGCTCATGAAACAAATGGTGCTCCTTCCCAACGGCGATATCACCGTCTGCTGCAGCGATCTCAACAGCAAAGGTGTGGTGGGCAACCTCCAGCAGCAAGACCTCGTTTCCATCCTCCACTCCGAAAACCGCAAACGCTACCTCAACCTCCTGCTGCGCCGCCGCAAATCGCAGCTGGACCTTTGCCGCGACTGCGAAACCTTTTAACCTGCAACTATATGCATAAAAAAAGGCTCCCGGTGCCGGGAGCCTTTTCCTATATCTGGATAATTTCCTTTACCGGGAAACCGCCTTGTTGTTGCTCCGGTCGATATCCGCCAACCGCTGGCTGGGATCGATCTCCACGGATTGCAATTGCGACAGCGGGTGGTTCAGCTCCACGCGGTAGCTGGGCTGCGTCCATTTCCAGCCGTCGTGCACGATGCGCTGCACGCTTTCGTCTTCAGCGGGTTTGATACCGAACATGAGCGTCAGCGGGATGTAATGCAGTTCCTTCCGGCCGTCTTTCATTTCCACCATCAGGTCTATGGGCATGGGGAAATCGCCGGCGTTGCGGATCACGATGATGGTTTTACCGTTGGATTCGTATACACTGTCCAGCCCATAATTGATGTGGCGGGTGGTGTTCATCATGTATTGCAGGTACCAATCCAGCTGCAGGCCGCTTTCCTTTTCCATCACGCGCACGAAATCTTTCGCGTTGGGATGCTTGAAGCGCCAGTCGCGGTAATAGCGGTGCAGGCCCGCGTCGCGGTTGGCCGCGCCGATCACGTAGCCCAGCTGCTCGAGGAACACGGCGCCCTTCGAATAGGAGCTGATGCTATAGCCGAAGTTGGTGTTATAATGATCGGAATGCGTGCTGATCGGCTCCTCGAAGCCACGGCGCACCAGCATGAAATAGTTGTTGTAGCTGCCTTCGTGGTGCCATTTCCCCTTCAGCGAATCGATCGTTTCGCCGATGGTATTGTCTTCCGCGAAAGTGGTGAAACCTTCGTCCATCCAGGGGTACAGGCTTTCATTGGTGGCCAGCATGCCCTGGTACCAGGAGTGCATCCATTCGTGGATGGCCACGCCGTACAGTCCGTCGATCTTACCATTGCCCATGATGAGCGTGGCCATGGGATATTCCATGCCGCCGTCTCCTCCCTGGATGAAGGAATATTGATCCCAGGCATATTCGCCGTAATGTTTTTTGATGTAGGCGTAGGCAGCGGGGATCATCTCCGCCAGCTTCGGCCAGGTTTCGCGGGTGGTTTCGTTTTCGAGGTAGAAGAAGTGGGCGGTGAAGTTGTCCACTTTTTTATTGATGTGTTTGTAATCCGGATCGGCCGCCCACACGAAATCGTGTACGTTCGGCGCGATGAAGTGCCAGGTGAGCGTGTTTCCGGAAGCGCGCGTCACTTTCGCGCCCGGCGTTTCATAACCGTACCCGATCGAATTGGGGTTCTGGAGATAACCGGTACCTGCCAGCACGAATTTCCTGTCGATCGAAATCTTCACATCATAATCTCCCCAAACACCGTAAAATTCCCGGGCGATGTACGGCGTGGGATGCCAGCCTTCATAATCGTATTCGCACATTTTCGGGTACCACTGGGCCATGGAATAATCTACGCCTTCCTTGTTGTTCCGGCCACTGCGGCGGATCTGAACAGGCACCTGCGCCTCGAACTCCATGTCGAAAGTAACGGTGCTGTGCGGAAGGATGGGCTTGTCTAGCTGCACCACGAGGATCGTTTCTTCGGTTTTCCAGGCCTGCTGGCGACCGTCCATTTTGAGCGACAGTACTTTCTGGTAGCCGATCTCGTCGGGTGTGAGCCTGGAAATGCGGTCGGTAACGCGGGCATCCCAGTCGTGGCGGTTATTGCCCTGCGCGTCTTTGCCTACGATCTTCTTGCCCAGCTCCTGGCTGCGCTGGTCCATCATGCTGCCGGGCTGGAACGCGTTCCAGTACAGGTGATAAAACACGCGAAAAAGGGTGTCGGGAGAATTGTTGGTGTATGCCAGCTGCTGTTTGCCGGTAAAGCGATGTGCCTTCACGTCCATCGCGATATCCATTTTGTATTTAACGCGCTGCTGCCAACGGTCGGTTTGCGCGTTGGCGGCGGCGGTGCCCAGCAAAAACAAGACAACCGGGCCAAGTATTCTTTTCATGTTGCCAAAATTGGTAAAGGGACGAAAATAGGGAAAATTCGGGGTAGGAAAACCAGTTTTGGGATGTGCGGCGGCTACCGGCCGTCGAAGTCGGGGAATCTCCAGAAGGCGAAGGAGGCCACCATATTTACTTTGTCGCCTGCTTTTTCGCCGCTGAATATATGGTAAACGAGCAAGGGCGGGGAACCTTCTGCCAGGGTGCGGTGTACGTTCAGCGATTCGTTGGTGTCGGTTTCGTCGTCGATCTGCACGCTCTTAGTGGTATCGAGCAGCAGGAATTTGGTGAGATCGACCACCACTTTCACGGTCTGGCCTTCCTTCTCGATGTTTGCCACTTTGGCTGCCGCGCCCAGCCTGGAGCCGCCGGTAGTTTTGGCAACGAAGAGCGCGCCGTAGCTGCGTTCCAGTATCCTGATCCCGTTCTTGTCGACCAACTTCCAGTCTACGGAATCGAGGTCTTTCTTCAGTGCTTCGTCTGTGGGGAATTCTTTCTCCATGGCGGCTTTCACGGCAGGGAGCTTGTAGAATTCCTCCAGTTTCTTCCGGGCTTCGTCGTCCAGTTTTTCCTGTGCCTTGCGTTCCCTTTCGGCTTTTTCGAAGGCTTCTACTGCTTTGGCTTTTTCATACACGCCGTCTTTTTCCAGGCCTTTCTTGTCGTAGACTTTCTGGGTAGTGCCGCCGCCGGCTTTCCCGTCGGCATGGATGCCAAGGGATTCCTGCAGGTCGTACACCGCGTTGGCGAATTCCTCGCTGCCTGCATCGGTAGCGCCGGGCTGGAATATGTTGGGATCCCATCCGATGGCTTTCTGGTAGCCCTGGTTGGCTTTTTTGGCGTTGTCGTAGTTGATCTTGCGTTTTACGTTTTTGAGGGCTTTGGCCAGGTCGATCTTTTCACCGGCTTTGGCGTTTTCGATACGTCTTTTCAGTTCTTCCGGTTTGAGGCCGGATTTGTTCATGGCTTCCACGATAGTTTTATAGTCTTCCGCGGTCATGGGTTTATCGCCTTGTTCGAACACTTTGTTCAGTTCGGCGAGGATCTCGTCTTTGTGTTCGGCTTCCCATTCCTGGCGGGCTTTCACCCATTTGGGATCGTTGGGATTGATCTTCCCGGCGTTTGCACCGATAGCGCCCACGCCGCCACCGCCGCCTTTGCCTTTCACCATGCGCTTGCATTCCGCCGCTTCCGCGAGGTACGGTTTCAGCGGCGTACCCTCGAGCGTATCGATCATGAAATTATGCAGCTTTTCGCCTACGATCGCGTCCATCAGTGCGGCGGCCGCGGGTTTGGCGATATCGTTCTCGAAATAATCGGTGCGCATCAGCAGGTTGAGCCCCGCTTCGATCCCCAGTTGCGCCACCAGCCCCCAAAGGCAGCCCAGGCCGGGAGGCAGCCCGCACGACGCGATCTGGACGCCTAACCTAACGGCGATCTCCACCTTGCTAAGGATTTCCTGCCATTCGCGGATCTTGTCCACCGTGTCCGTGAACTCTTTGATGGTAGCTTCATGTTTTTCGATCTCCTTGTCGAACTTTTCCTTGAAGCTCATGATCTGGCAACATTGCGGTTGCAGCTCCTTCGTGAGCTCGTCCGCTTTCTCCTCCAGGCCTTTCTCATATTTATTCACGATCACGCCGAGAATGCTGTTCATGCAATTCACGAACGACTGGAACGCGGATGCTATCATTTCCTTGAAAATGGCCGCTGCCAGCCGGATAATAACTTTGGTAGCGGTTTTCTTCCATCCGTCGAACGTGCCTTCCGTTTTCTGGTGTTCCGCCGCTTTCTCGCGATGCTTGCGGAACTTCTCGCGGATCTTGTGGAAAAACTCTTCGATCTTGTCGAACGTTTGCCCGAACTTGAATCGCAATGCGCCGAATATCCTTCCCCGGAAACCGCTCCAGAAGCGGATATCTTTCGCCTGCTTGAATTTTTTGGTCGTGTCGGCGGTGGATTTGATCCCCAGTTTCTTATCTACTTTCCCGCGTTTGAGTACACCTTTCGCTTCTTCTTTCAGGAATTTCTTCGGTTTTTCCTTCCCGCTTTTCCCCGTCACCCAAACCTGCCGTTTATCTTCCCAGGCCTTGCCAGCGGCTTTCCAATCCGTTTTCGGCTCGCCTTGCCGCTGGATGCGTTTGGGGCCGAGCGCGGCGTTCATCGTGGGTTTCTTTTTGCGGAGGTCTTTCAGCAGCGGGTCCAGCTGTTGCAACTGGGCGTCTGCCGCTTCGGGGTAATTCGATTTGGTGTAGGGATGTTGGATAATGAAATACACGGCGATGCCGTGACCCATGTTGTATAGCCAGATGCGTTGCGACGTATCTTTCTTGAGAACAGCGCCTGCGCCGGCCTTGGTGTATTCCGAATCGAACTTGCGATAGTTGAGGGCGTCGGGGATGAGAGGATCGAGGTTCATGGGCGATCCGGAAATGCTCGCGGGCGCGGGGGAGCCCACGTCTTTGTGCACCTGCGCCACAAACGCGGTGAAACCGTTGATGTAATGGCTTTGCTGGTCGAATCCGCCACCGATCGTATCTTTCGATCCCGGGAAATCGAACAGGAACAGGGGCTTGATCTCGCCGATCTGGAACTTGGCGGGGAAGTTGGGCTTCCAGTCCCAGGTATCCGTTTTGGTATCGTATCTCGGGCCGATCTTGATCTGGTTGGAGCGCTGTTTCATTTCAAGGTACTTCACACCGCCTTTCTGGAAACCTTCGTAGCTGTATTTCACCTTGAGGGGAACGTCGTCTTCCCCATGGATCTTCGCCCGCACACCGGAAACAACGTGCCCGTCCGATTTATACAGGTCTGCATATCCCGCGCGGTTGAGCCCAACGCCCGTTCGCGTGGCGCCCGGCACGCCGGCTTCGGTGATCAGGTCGCCGTCTTTCCCGCGCATGACGGTTTGTATTTCGTTGTGCGCCCATTTGCCGAGCCGCTGGATTTTGGGCTGGATGGCGGAGCTGCCGGTTTGCTGCACCACGTGGGTAAGTTCGTGCGCCAGCAGCCGTTTGCCGGAAGACGACCGGCCGTCGAATTTATTCTGGTTGAAGTAAATGTCTGATCCGTGCGTGAAAGCCTGGGCGTTGATGCTCGCCGCGAGGCTGGAGGCATTTGTGCCCTGGTGCACGCGCACATGACTAAAATCCTGCGCAAACCGCTGCTCCATGCCGCTGCGCACGTCTTGCGGCAAGGGTTGCCCACCACCTTTGGTAGACCTGAGCCCGGATTCGAACCCCGCGCCCACGCTCCATGCTCCGCCCGGCGCAGCTTTCGGGCTCACGGTCTCATCTGCCACATCCTTTCCCGGAGTAATGCCCGCCGCTTCGTCGTTCTCCGGCTCTTCCGTGGAAGTGTCTTCTTCCGTCTCCTCTTTCGACGCCTCCCCGATCTTGCATTCATCGCACTCCCGCTGGATCAGATTGCCGCCGGTAACGCTGGAATACGGCGACCGCTGCACTATTTCCTCCTTTTCGCAGGCGTCGCACTTTCTTTGCACAGGCTGGTCGTCGAGCCCGCAGGCCGCACATTTCCGTTGTATCGCATCCCCCGAACCTCCGCTGTACGCCGATCTTTGTACCATATCTTCCTGCTCGCACGATGCACATTTCCGCTGCACCGGCTTTTCCTCCTCCGCTTCACAGGCCGCGCATTTGCGCTGTACCACATCCAACGAACCACCGCCATACGACGATCTTTGTACCATATCTTCGGCATCGCAGGTTGCGCAAGACCGTTGCACCGCCATCGCCGGCGCGCCGGAATATTCCCGCTGCACGAAATCGCCGGCGCCACCACCGGGCATTTCCGGCGGGGCAGACGGGTCGGGCGATCGCATGACCACATCGGCCACGGCATCGGCTTCCCGCTCGTGCGGATCGTCTGGCGGGCTCACTTCCAGCTTCGCCTGCACGGGCATGCCGCCGAAGAACGGACGCTCTTCGTGGCCGGTGCTTTCCGCGCGTTCCTGCGCAGGCTGGTTGCCGGGATGTACTTGCCCGATATGCGGTGCGGGGTTGGAATGCATGTTGATTACGGGATCGTTACGCCTTGCGTTTTAACCGGCTGATCGAGCATCCAGTTGCCTTTGTTCATTTCGTTCAGGAAAGTCTTGGTACGGTACACCGTGGGCCGCAACACCTTTTTCGGATGCGTGGCCAGCCAGTGCTGCCGCGTTTGGGTATAGGCGGAGATCCATGCTTTTTCATCGCCACCACGCAGGGGCGTCCGCTCCGCGAACCGCGCGCGCAGAAATCCCGGAACGGTGCCGGAATGGATGAAACTGTCGTAAATCACCAGCAAGCTCAAAGGCAATGCAAACTGTTCGGCGAGGAAAAAGTGCATGGCCGGGGCGAAATACAGGATCTCGAAAGTTTCATCCTGCGCCTGGCGCATCAGCGGGTCTTGCTGGGCACTCACTTTCAGGAGGCGCTTGAATTCCTTGTCGTCTACCAGCGGCACCGTCCCGATCTTGGGCAGGTACTGCCGGAAAGCGTCCGCGAACATACCGTTCAGGTCTATGTATCGCCCGATGAGATTGCGGAGATTCCCCTGCTCGGTGGTCTGGCTGCGGCCATAGGTGATCTGGCGCGAGCCGTGCCGCCCGTCGGGGAAAATGGCGATCGCGTCGTATTCGCCTTCGGCCGATCCCGTTTCGAACACGTTCACGATGGCAATGATCTTCTGTTTGATAGCTGGAGTAATCATGATGAAATTATTGATGGGTTATTTTCCTTCTTTTTCCAGTTCGCGCTTCACGCCGCGCAACACGTCTGCATGCCCGATCTGGGGGCTCCCCCTGTCCAGCGCCTGCAAACACACATATTGCACCACGTTCAGTATGTGCGACCCCGTTAGCTCGAACTGCTCCGCGATCGCCTTGAGGTCCACATCTTTCTGCAGCTTCGCCGCCGCCGGGAACGCTTTCTTCCACAACAGCAACCGGTCTTCCGCCCGTGGCGGCGGGAAATAAATGATGGAATTGAACCGGCGGATGAACGCATCGTCCATATTGTTCTTGAAGTTGGACGCCAGGATCGTGAGGCCGGCGTGGCTTTCGATCCGCTGCAACAAATACGACACTTCCTGGTTGGCGTACTTGTCGTGCGCATCCCTGACGCCGGTCCGCTTGCCGAACAGGGCGTCGGCTTCGTCGAAAAACAGGATCCACGATTTATCCTCCGCCTTGTCGAACAACGCGGACAGGTTCTTTTCCGTTTCTCCGATGTATTTGGACACTACCGACGACAGGTCTACCCGATACACATCGCGCCCCGTGTATTTGCCGAGGAGCGTGGCGGTGAGGGTTTTGCCCGTTCCCGGCGGACCGTAAAACAAGGCCCTGTATCCGGGTTTCAGTTTCCTGCCCATGTTCCAGTCCTGCATCAGCGCGCCCTGGTGCGTGATCCAGCTTTCCAGTTCGCGGATCTGGGAGCGCACGCCGTCGGGCAGCACGAGATCGTCCCATTCCAGCAGCGTTTCGATGTATTCTGCGGGGAATTGCATGCTGAGTTTCGGGCGGGCGATCCGGCCGGTCATGAACACTTCCGCATATTCCGGGTCGGCCATGAGTCGGCCGCTGAGCGCGGGTTCCCCGGCGCGGACGGGCTCCAGCGACAATATCCGGCTCCTGAACAGATAGCTGCCATCCCCGAAAAGCGGCAGCAGCCTGAGCCTTAGCCCGGCGTCGTTGCCGGCGAGGAGGAACATGGCCGTTTCTCCGGTCGGTAAAGTACCGCGGTGATGATTGCCTTTCATGCCGCCGAATTCCGGGAATTCGCCGCCCTGCGGGAGGTACGATTGCACGATGTTATCGAAGAAACCCGCTACCACGCCGGGCGCCAGGGCACAGGCGAGCAGCAGCAGTTCTTCGGAGGCGAGCTCCGCATGGCGGACGTACCGTGCAAATGAGCTGTCGTCGCTTTCCGCGGGCACGGGCGCATCGGGACGGGTGAAGGGGGTTTGGCGGAAGTGGTTTTCCAGCCGCGCGAGGGTAAAGGCTTTGAGGAATTCGAGGGTATGAACGAGGAAGGGTTCCTGCAGGCCATTGCCGGAAGCGCGCGGGGGTTTTATGTTGGATGTTTTAAGCATATGCGGTTCCTCCGTCTTCTGATGGGTTTGCGGGCCGTTCCGGGAAATCGCCCGGCTCTCGCTGCGGTGTGGGGAAATCACCCAGTTCCACCTTGCAAAGCTCGATGCCCGGGTCGTCGTAAATAACGGATACGTTGGATTGGGGGATGCGCAGCATGATGGCCACCTGTTCGCGGAATAAATTGAAATGCCGCAGGCGCGCCGCTTCCGCGGGATTGTTCATGATGCCGCCCCCTACGTCGCGGAAGCCTCTGCGGCCGCCGGTGGCGTAGTTCGTACCGTTGGTGGTAAAATATTCTTCGGCGTTGCCGATCATATGACCGAATTCGTGGGTGATGTCTGTCCTGTCTGCCGTTCCCCAATCCGTCATGCTCGACGTTCCGCCTACGCCGGCCCGCCCGCCGGTAGTGCCGCCGGCGCCTTGCGGGTTGATGGAATAATGCGCGTCGGCTGCTCTCCGCTGCCATTGAATATCCACATGGATGGGCATTTTGCAGGGGCCGAGCCTTGGTTGCACGGGCTGTATCCGCAGGTACATATGGTTGCTCCACCTGCTCTCGATCGCCGCGGCCCAGGCTCTTTGTACAGCAGGCGTGGCCGTGGAATGGAGGCGCATGATGAGATTGGCCCGTCCGCGCAGCGCGTCCAGCACAATGTTGAATCTCGATGTCCAGTTGAAAGTACCGTTCCAGGCGGCGTAAGCGGCAGGTGCACCGGAAATGGTTTCCGTCCGGGCTTCAGACACCTCGCGCGATTGCCGCAGGCGGAACGGCCATTGGTAGCGTTGGATTTTTTTACGTGCCAGCGTACCGCGCTGCTGTACCACATGCGTGAGCTCGTGCGCCAGCAATTGGCGGCCGGCATGGCTGTGGGGCGCGTATTCCCCATCGTTGAAGAAAATATCGTTGCCGGTGGTGAAGGCCCTGGCGCTGAGGTTCCTGCTGAGCTGGCCGGCGTCTCCGCCGGCATGCACGCGCACATTCCCGAAATCGCTGCCGAAGCGGTTTTCCATGAACCCGCGCGTTTCGGCGGGCATGGGCTGTCCGCCGCCGCGCATGCCATTGATGGCGCTTTCCGTTCCCGCGCCCACGGCGGGCGCCGGCGTGTCTCCGGAACGGTGGGCCTCTTCTTCCCCTTCGCAGGCCGCGCATTTGCGTTGCGCAGCGGGCACCGTCACCGGCGTGATCCGGTCGGCCAGGGGCATGCGGTGCAACTTTTCGTCTTCCTGCTCACAGGCGGCGCATTTCCGCTGCACGGAAACGCCGGCTCCGCCGAAAGTGGCCTGGGGCGCGGGCATCCGCATCACATGGTCGGCCATCGCGTCTGCCTCTTTCTCATGTGCGTCTCCCGGCTCGTTGACGGCGAGCTTGGCCTGGAAGAACGGCATCCCGCGCGGAGCGGCGGCATGAGCGGCCGCCGGGGTCGCGCTTCTTTCCTTTTTCATCCGGATGCATTTTAAGTTTCGTCAAAAGCCGCACGCCACATGGGCGCGCGGCTTCATGAGTCCTCCTGTGATAAAAGGGCGCCGGCATATCCGCCAGCCTTCCCTCCTATTTTTTCTTTCTGCGCAGCAGCAGGAACAGAATGATGATGATCAGCAACAACAGCAGCCAGATCAGCCACTGCGGCAGCCCCATCACCGATCCCGGCTCCTTGCCCGCGTTTTCGAGCTTGCCGGTATAGATTTCGTGGCCCGCCACAACGAGTTTCGTTTCCTCTTCGATCTTTCCACCGAAGGTGATCGTATAACTACCGTCCTGATGGTCTACCACACTTTGAATGGTAATGTTGGGATTGGATACGGAGAAAGCGCTTCCCATGGCCGGGCCCAGATACATTCCGTAGCTCGTGATCGGTCGGAAAGTCATCACCAGCGTACCATTTACGATTTGCGTCACCACGTTGGACGCTGCCATGTCAACATCCCCGAAAGCCACATACACCGCTTCGGTGAACGTGCGCTCCAGTTTGCCCATGGCAGGTGTTTCCGCCGTAACGAAATACACGATCTGGTACACGCCGGAAACATTCAGGCTGTCGAAAGTGCCTTCATATTTACCATCGGCCACGTGGCTGAGGGTTACGATATTGCTGTTGCCTTTGAACTGGGCGCGGAAGGCGGAATCCTTCATCAGCTCTTCCCATTTCTGCACGCCGGGCGAAGTGGAATCAGCCGCGTTGGGTTTGATGATGAGCGCATTGCGCGCCAGTACGTCTCCCACGTCTTTTCCTGGCCCGATCACCGCTGCTTTAACGATGGCGCCGGTCAGCGGAATCTGCAGGCGTGTGAGGTTTACGGTCAGCTTCAGCTGGTTCTTCACGCGGGGGGCTTTGGGAGCGAAGGAACTGGTAATATCCACATAATGGTCGTCTGCCACTACATTGAGGCCCAGGCGAAGGGATTTCGGAACGTTGGCCGCAACATGGGTAGCGGCCACGCCGATCACCGGTTCGAAATAAGCTACTTCCCAATCCCCGCCGGATGTCAGCGTATCTTCATTCGCGCCGAAATCGAACACGAGCAGGAAGTTGCGGGTGGAATTGCCCACATAGCTCAGCCGGGCTTTCTGCGCGATGTTCAAACCATTTTTCTTTACTTCGATCAACTGGCGGAGATAAGGCAGCTGGGTGGAAGAGAATTGCATGTTCCCGGTGAATTCCAGCACCAGTTTGGGTACATCCTTGTTCAGCGAGAATTTCGCCAGTTCGGTACGCCCGGCGCTGGACACGAAATTCACGGAGGAGGTCACCAGCTGTGGACTGAATTCGGACAGCATGTTGATAAACTGCTGCGTGAAGCCGCTGCCCATGCTGAGGGAGCCATCGTCGTCGCCGCCGGGCTGCGGTGTATAATCCATACCATTCAGGGTGGTATTATACTTCCCGCGGTTATTATTCGCCAGGTTCATGAGTACGGTGTGGTATTCGCCGGCGGGACTGCCGATACCGATCGTGGCGATCTTGATGCCGCCCGCCCCACCTGGGAACGGCGGCTGGCCTTCAATACCGTTCCCTTCCGTCAACACATACGGATGGATGTTCTGCTCCCCGTCAGTAAACAGCAAAATACCGCGGGCACGTTGAGGCGTATTAAGCTTTCCTACGGCTTCCTTCATACCCAGGCCTATCGCCGTCATATCGGCGGGGTTCACGGTCGCAAGCTCACCAGTCACGATAGCGGGGAGCGTTCCGTCCACGTTTTTCAGGACGGCACAGCAGGGAGAAACCGGCGATACATCGGTATGGAAATACACGATCCCCAGGCGGCTCCCGGGAATGGCGTGCTCCTTGTACATATTGGAAAAGTTGGACACGGCATCCTTCAACGCCTGCCAGCGCGAGGGCGAAGTGGGCTCACCACTCGTTCTCGAAGTCATACTACCGGAACGGTCGAGCACGAGCACGAGATCGAGCGGATACACGGCTTCGAAAACCACTTTGATCTGCGCGGAATTGACGGCGATGTCCGCAGAAGGATTGTCGACATCGCGCACGCGGATATTGATTTCCCAGGCACCTGCCACCAGCGGCGTTCCTTCTACCGACATAACGCCGGTCGCAGGCGTAGAGGCACCTTCATCCGCCGGAAACTTGCCTTTCCAGCCGTCTTTCTTGAAACCGAATTCCCCGGGATCAGGACCGGAAAGGCCCGGAGGCGCAGGGTCCTGAATCGTCCATTGCACCTGGCCCAACGCGCCGCCCACACCGATGGTGATAGACATGGGCGGAATGGGATCGCCGACTTTCACCGCCGGCAAATTGATCGTCTGCGACGACCCGATGTTGACGGTGTACTGGCTGAAAACCAGGCTGGGGAAAATGAGCATCAGCAAAAAACCGAGAAGTTTTCTGCCACGCTTCCAAACAATGTAATTGGGAGTCTTCATGATATGTGTGTTTTAAAAAATTTTCATATCCAGTTTACGGCCAGCAGCTGCTCCATCCACGACAGCCGCACCATCGAGCAACTCCACGGCAGCCGGTTGATGAGCACGTCCTGCGCACGTTTTTCCATTTCAAGCTGCAAGCCGTCAGACGTGGTCCGCAGCATGCCGGGGCGCTGCAGGAAGCCTTCGCGCAAGCCGTCGCGGCCCGTGTTTTTGAGGGCGCTCCAATGGCTGAGCACGGCGTCGAGCAATTCGTTGCAGGCGTCCAGCATGGCGGTGGTGGCGGGGGCGATGGCTTCGAGGGGTTCCTCCGGCGCCATGCCTGCCAGTATTTTATGGAAAACCAGCCGGTATTCGGGAAGGTCGGCATCGTTGTCGGAAAGGTAGCCGAGCAGGCGAACGGCGGTCTGCCGGCCGCCCGGTGCCCAATCCTTACCTTCGCGGCAACCGGTGCTGGCAAAGAGTTCCGACAGGAAAGGATGCAGCAGCACCAGGCCGGCGGCTTCTACGTAAAGGCCTTCCGAATCGGGTGTTATATTCGGTTTGGTAATTTCTTTTGATGACGGTGACTTTCGGGGCCTGGGGTCAGTCTCCGGATCCACCGTTTTTTCTCCGGGGATGGGTGCGCGCCGTTCCGGAGCAATTTCGTTTTCGTCTGTAAACCATGTTGATGCGAGGAAAGCTTGCAGCGATGGGCGTTTCACTTCCCAGGCTTTATCTGACAGGAGATTGCACAGGCTTTCCGGGGTTTGATGTTGGGGGAAGATCCATTCCCATTGGCCTTGGGTGATCCCGGAGGTGGCGGGCGACTGCAATACGAGCGCCCAGTATCGTTGGCGGAACGCAGGGAAAAATCCGGGAAACCCTTGCGCGGCGGTACCCAGCAATTCCCATTCGGCCAGCAATTCCTTGAAATCCCATCCCATTTCTTCAGCTATCCTCAACAGCACCGGATCTTCCAAAGTTTGTATGCAGCGGACGCATTCCGCGGAGATGTAAATATTGCCGGGGATGGAAGTTGCATTCTCCATCGCCTTTCCATTTTCAATCGCGTGCCGGATTTTCCGTATATCCGATCCCGTTACATGCTGCTGGAACAATTTGCCGAAAGCATCTTTTCCATCTTCCGCGTACCACCATGGCAACCGGCCTTCCGCCAGGAAAAAGAGGAACGCGGCGAGCGGTGCTTCTTTCCCGTCCAGCAATGCGGGGGGTAATCCGCGGCGGGGATCATTTGTGGATTGTTTTTCTCCGTTTGATGAAGGGTTTAACCCGGAATCGGGATTTCTATTTCCGGATGACGGGGTGGAAGATTTTCCGGTGGAAACAAGGTCCCCCTGCGCGGAGGCCTCCTGTCGTTTCACCCGCAAACCCTCTACCAGCCGCTCCCGCAGCCGGTCGCCGGCTTCCTTCCTGAAAGCTTCCTTTCCACCGAAAACACCCAAATCGATTTCCAGCCGGTCGATCACCAGGTGTTCCCCGCTTTTGTCTGCCTCCCGGAAACACGCTTCCAGCACAGGCAACAGCAGATCGCGGTGGAAATCCGCAGTAGTGCGGTCCCATTCCCAGGCCGGATGCCCCGTCCGGGCCGTCAGCTCAAACAGCTGGCGATGGATCATATGACGGAGGTCATTCATTTTCAGCAGCGGCGGTTATATCATTCAAAACAGCCACCAGCGCATCGCGCGGCGCCTGTAACTGTGCTATGTCCGTTTCATCGGTCAGCCACGCGTTCTGCCAGGCCAGCCAGGCCGTTTCGAAGCGCGTGAAACCCGGAGCGCCAACCGGAGCGCCCGGCAGCTCACGGTCTACCCAATAAATCCGCGGCAGCACATGCGCCGGACAAGCCGTCCGCACCTGCTTTTCCGCGAACCGGCGGAATTCGGGATCGCGGTATTTCGCCGGCATGATCTCCTGCAGAGGCCCGCCGTTGAAATCGTTGGCGTAACCAGAAGGAAATACCACGCTCACCTGGAAAGAATAAGGATCTCCCGCATCGGGGATCACCAGTTCCGGCGCAGGCGCGTCGCCCGGCGCGAGCAACAGGTGCTCCGTCAGGTATAGCCCTTCGCCGCTGAACAGCCGGTTCAGCATCGTCCAAATCTCGCGCAGGCGCGCCTTTGCGGCTTCCATCGTCGGTAAGGCAGTGCCAGACGACGCCAGTACCGTATCGGCAGATTGCATCAATTGTACATTGAACGCATTCCCCGCCGGAACGATGCGGTAGTTTTCCAGCTTCAATCCCTTTTTCAATGCCAGCCGGATGCCGCCTTCCGCTGCGGCCACCGCCGCGGGATCGTTGGCGCCGGTATATACACCTTCACTCACGAGCAAAACCGTTCCTGCGTGAACAGCTGCCGAAAACAGCCGGAATTTCTTTTGAATGGGCGGCGGCTCGTCGAACACTTCGAAGTAATCCATGAAAGGCGCCAGCAGCGGCCTTTTCTCCTGCACCACGATTTCCAGCAAATGGCTCAGTTTCCTTTCCAGCGGCGAAAGCGCGTACCGTTGCCAGTGGCCGCGGATGGCCGCGGTAATGGCTGCGATGTCTGCATTGGCCGTAGGAACGTCGGGGTACTGTGCCACGGAACGCCCGTATGGCGGCGCATCGGGATGTTCGCGCAACTGCAGGTGGAACGGCGCGGCGCCGGGCCGGGGGGCAAAGCCTTCGCTGTAGCGCGCCAGGCTCATCGCGGCGGCCGCCTGCATGAGGGCTTTCATCGCCGTTTCACGGGCGTGGGCGGAGCTCGGCTCCTCTTCAGCGGTATACCCGCGCAGCAACGGTTGCCCGGCGGCGTTGAGGACCGTCCAGTTGTATTGCCCGGCCGACAACGTAATGTCTACCAGCGAATCCTGCATCCAGACCGGGTTCCCGAAAGATTGCGCCCTGTGCCGGCTCAACACCGGCAACGCGTAATAAAATGCGGATTTTTCCCGGATGAGCTGCAACGACGCCTTTTCCATCTGCGCCTGCTGATGCGCCAGCAAATCTCCCAGCAACAAAGGCGTAGCTTCATCCGGCTGCAAGGCGTCATGGAACGCGAAGCTGGACGTATCGTTCATATTCTCCCCGAACGCAGCCAGCAGGTGGTTCAACACCCGGTTCCGCCGTTGCTGGAACTGGACGGGCGTTTCCGCCGCCGTTTGCAATGCGCTCTGATAACCGTCTCCCAGGATCAGTTGCGCCTGCGGCAATTGCGGCAGCGCCTGGTTGAAAATGGTACGGTCGATGTCGGGGCTGGCGGAGAAGAAAGAATTCAGGTTGGCGAGCTGACTGGTCAACCCCGCCGTCAGCTGTTCGAAAAACAACATGTAGCCCTGCAACTGCAGCGCCTGTGCCTTTCGCAGCGTAGTCGCGGAATCGGGGAGCCCCGCGGAGCCCACCCCATATACCAGCGGCAGATCTTCCTGGATGGGATAATAATCCTTCACGGGAATATTTTCACCGGCAGGCAGCGCCAGGTCGTCGCCCGTGCCCAGACTGCCGTTCAGCCAATCGTCTTTCAATTGTTCCACGCGGGCCAGCACCTGATCCCAGTCGTACGGAACGGGAATCCCGTTCCGGAATAAGGTAATGCGTGATTTGGAATAGCTCAGATGCGGGATGTGTTGCTGGCTGTTGGCGAGGCACAGGGTGTCGCGGGCGGTTTCGGTGACGATGCGGTTGTCTATGTACAAAGACATGCCGAGGCTGAGCACCGACACGATCCTCCGTCCGTTCACGTTTTCGCGGACGTTCACGTCTTCGTTGCCCGCGTTGCGGTGGCGGAGGATGATGCGCAGGATGTCGGAGCTGAACAGGCGTTCCGGGAGGTTCGTGGCTACGAGTGTTGCATCGGGAAGAAATCCCCCGTGCAGCGGCGGCCCTTCAAACAGCTCGTCTACCGGAACATCGGCACCCATCTCCGAAATCCCCTTGATCACCGCCACCGGCGTAATATGCTGGTCGATATTGAACAGGATGGACGCGATCAGTTCTTCCGGCGCTACGCCTGCATTGATCTCGATCCCCGCCGCTATGGCCACTTCCTGCAGCCGGACGGGCTTGAAGGTAGCGAAGCGCTCGCAAAGGTTCCGGTATCCGCGCATGTAGACTTCCACGGTGCGGACGGCCGTAGATGCGGCGATCACCCAGCGGTTGTACTGCTTGAGGAGCGATTGGTCGGCCGGGGAATTGTCGCCCAGCGTGGAAATATGCGTTTGCAGCGCCTGCAGCACTTTCGGGACCTGTTGCAATGGGTCGGCCAGCGGCGTATTGATTTGCACCACCACTACCAGTTCCGTCACCGAAGCGGCGGGCGGCTGGTAATTGACGTTGATGCGTGCGAGGTAGGAAGTGGAATTCTCGATCAGCGCCCAGTTCGCGCCCCCGCCCAAATCCTGGAAGGTGACGGTTTGCAGCTGGATGTCGGTGCTGAACGGCCGAACGGCCGCTTCGTCCCAGAACGGCAGCGCCACGTCTATCGAAACATTCACGATCTGCGGCGGATCGGGCGGTGTGCTCACGTCTACGTTCAGCTGCACGTTGAAGGTATTGGTGTTGAGCTGCTTGTCTTCGAATTCGAGGAGCACTTTCAACAATCCTCCCAGCGTAGCATCCACCGGAAAAACCCACGCGTTCCGCACCAGCGGATGATCGATGAGGGTTTTGCGGAAATCGTTGATGGTGAGCGGCGCCATGGGCAATACCACGCCCGGGGTGGGACTTTCCTGTCCCTTCCCGCCGGCATCGCTCACCAGCAGGTCGCGCATGGGAATGCCTGCTTTGAGCCCCACTTCAGTGAGGGCGTAGCAGCAGGCCTCCAGCAGCGTGATGCCGGGATCGCTGAGGTTGTGGTTCGTCCAGCTGGCGCCGGCCGCAGCCTGCAGCACTTTCAGCCCTTCCGCGCGCAACAGGTTGAAATCCTGCCCTTTCATGGGTGGCGCACCGGCCGGTATTTGCGTGATCGGTTCCATGATATATTATTTTCCTTCGAGCGCGCTTAATCTTTTTTCCAGTTCCTGCACGCGGTTGGTCAGTTCCTGGATGGCGTTTACCATGACGAATGTCAGCGGGCTGGCATTGAACATCACTACATCGTCTTCCTTGCCCGTCACTTCATCGATCGCTTTGCCGGTAGAAACCATGTAGGGGAAGATTTCGCGGATTTCCTGCCCGATGATGCCGAATTCTTCATGGTCTGTGGAAGTATTGTATTTGCCGTTGTAGCGGTAACGCACGGTGCGTACCTTCATCAGTTTCTCCAGGCCATCTTCGAGGTTGCGGATATCCTGCTTGGCTCGGAAGTCCGACAGATCGGCCCAGGTGCCGCCACCGCGGGTTTTGGCGGCATGGCCGGACACCTGCAGCATGTGGTTGTTGCCGTTCACATCGTTCATGATGGAGCCGGGCAGCAATGCGTTGGTGTTCACGAGCACCGCGCCGCTGGTATGGAGCGTCATCCGGTTGGAAAGGCGGCTGTGGGTGAAGGAAATGTTCTGGGTGGAAGGCGCGTTGATAGACACGTCGCCGTTCGGGCCCTGGCGGAGGGCGTAGTTGTTGGCCTGTACAACGTGTGTAGCATGGCCGAACACCGCGAAATCCGTAAAGCCGGAAGCGCCGTTGGCTACGGCCGCATTCCCGAACTTGGCCAGATCGATGGCCGTGGGGGCCACGGTGTTGAAGCGCACTTCGAGGCGCGCGGTGGGCGCAACGTTGCCGACGTTAATGCCCACATTACCGGCGCTGTAACCGACGTTCGGGGTGTTGTTGATCTGTTGGAACACCTCGTTCCCGCCGCTGATGGCGCCCCAGGTTGCGCCGTTGTGCACCTGCACCTGGCCGCTGTTGAAACGCAGCGTGCCGGCTTTGCCCTGTGCCGTGTCTGCGAGGTTGATGCCGCCGGGAATGTTGAGGTTGTGGGTGAGCGCATCTACCGTCACCGCGTCGTCCGTTTTGCAGACGAAGGAGTCGATCAGGTCTTCGAAGTCTTTACCGGTCGGGCGCTCACCGTCCCGGAACTCCTGTTTCAAATGGGCTTTGCTACGTTCTGCCATGATGCAAGTTTTTTAGGATTAAGAAAAAATGATGAAATCGAGCCCGATGACCATTTGCCCGATGCCGTCCTGCAATCCGCTGCAGGTAATGGCCCCGTCGGGCAGCGCCATGATGCGGTGGCTTCCGTTGGAAACCAGGATGGCGTCCGGCCGGGTGGCCGAAGCAACGTCTACCGGTTCCCCGATCACGAAGTCGACGCCGATGGCCTTTCCTGCGATGGTATTGTCTTCCGAAGATGCGATCGCCGGTTCGGGCGTGATCCCCACGATGAAATCCGTCCCGATCTTCATATCGCCGATCCCTCCGCCCAGTACCGTATCATGACGGTGGTAAAGGGCGAAGTCGACGATATAATTCACGTAATCGCGCCCTTCGATGAACGACTGTATCTCCGATGCGTGCAGTTTGCCGCCGAAAACGATGTCTTGCCCTTCGTCGTACGCCCATGGGCTGAGGAAGCGTTTCAGATCTTCTTCCAGCACCTGGCCGTAATATCCGGGATCGAATCCGGGGTTGAAGCTGACCTGGCAATCGATCAGCAGGGTTTCGTATGTCGGGTTGTCGATTTGCAGGTTGACGAACGGCGAAGTGAACGCCCCCGTGAGAAAATCTCCCATTTCGCGCAGCTGATGCAAATTCGCTTTTGGCTGCAAGGGGTCGCCGGTCGGGCGTTTCCTCCAGTCCGGCACCACCACCATCCGCACTTGTCCTGGTTCCATCCAGCCGTCGCGCGTGTTGTGCGGAATGCATTTCACTTTGTAGATGCCGGGGAAATATTCCAGCAGCATCCGTTCGTAATCTTCGGTAGACACGGCCCTGTTCTTATGCCGCAACCGTTCGCTCACACGGCGGTAGAACGAAGTGTCCGATTCCTGGCTTTGCCCGTCGAACGAAGCGAAAGGCTGCGTCACTTTCTTCAGCGACGGTATTTTCCGTACCAATTTGCTGATGGAGCCCGCTGCCAGGGGCGCCGCCAGGTGGGTTTCGAACCCGCCGCTGCCCGTTTCCGGCAACAGCAGGGTGGCGGTGGCGGCCTGCGTGAAAATGTCTTTCACAGATGCGGCCCCGCCAGGATTATCGTCTACATGCAGCCGCAGCCAGCGCATGCCCGAAGGCATCCTGCTGTGTTCCAGGCTGGCATCCGCGCCGATGTTGAGGCGGATGATGCCGGGGCGCTGCAGCCCGTTGGTGCTTTCTTCGAGAATATCGGTCCCCGTGATGGCCCGCCACTCGCTGCCGGAAAGGTAGCTCCAGTGCAAATCGGCGCTGCGCAACAGGGTGTCGCTTTCGAGGCTGCCTTCTTCGATCTGGAGGAGCAGCGAAACTGTCTGCGGCGCTTCGGCGCCTTCGAGCCCCAGGTACAGCGCGCCGCCGCCGGGATGCTCGGGCAATATGCCGGAAGACTTATGGGCGGCGGGTTCTGCCGGGCCGAACAGGTCTTGCAGAAAGAACTGGTCGATGCCGTTGGGCGCGTCGGGCAGGAAGGTATCTTTCGCCGTATAATCCATCGCCACGCTTTTGAGCACGGGATTGTAGGGCGTTTTGGGCAACGGAGGAGGCGTGCCGCTGGTCATTTTACTGATCGCGATGACCGTTTTCGTATATACGACAGGGTAAGTTTTATGCCCAAATGCTTCGAATGGTTCTTCCGCCGGCATATTGTCCAGCTCGGCGGCAGTCGGTGTTACGAGCGAAAGGCGGACGAAGCCCTGGTTCACATCGTGGGTGAAGCCGTCGCCCAGGGCCAGCGAGGGATTGCGGCGATAGGGCTGGGCGGCGGTCTGCGCCGTGAAAGTACTTTCGATGACGGTGATAGGCGCGGGCGCGAGGGGGTTGTTGCCCACGAACAGCAGCGCCTTGTTCAGCAGCCGGATGTCCCAGTTGCGGTTGTTCAGCAGGTGAACATCCGCCCGGAACACGCCGTTCTGCACATTATCGTTTCCATAACCTTCGTAGTATTCGCTGAAATCGGCCGGCGGGTCCTGCCATTCCAGCGTCAGCTTCATCGATGTCAAAGTTTTGCTGAACGCTTCCTGGCTGCCCACATAAAATGCCGAGCCGATGCGCGGCAGGCTGGTAAACGGCGAAACGGGTTTATCGGCCGCCTGCAGCGCCTGGTCGTTTTGGAGCACGAGTTTCTTCATCCCCTGCGCGCCCACGTCCAGCGTCACGTCTATCAAAGTATAGGCGCTCAGTTGCTCGATGAGGAAGCTTTGGGGCTCGAGGCTCACTTTCATGACGGGCCATTGCGTGCGGAAGGCGCCTTTGTGCACCGCTTCCTTATACGCGGTGATGGCAGGCAGTTCCACGGGAATGGTCACCGTCACTTCCAGCGTAGCTTCATTGTCTGCGTTCAGTTGCTGTACGCCTTTCGGTTTGAGCATGGCGTTGTAAGCGAAGTCTGCTTCCATCCATCCCTTTTCCGTACTCAGCGCCACTTTCAGGTGTGGCGTGATGATAACGGCGGTGGTGATGACGGGGGCTTTCATCCGAACGGTCATCTTAACCGTCCGCAGCCCTTCGGAAAGCAGGAGGTTCGGCGAAGCTGCGGCCCATCCGATGGTGGCGGTTTCCATCCGCCCGCTGTCTTCGGGGATGGGCAACTGCCGGGTACCGAGCGGCCGCCATGCGGTGCGCGTGCCGATGCGCACGGTGGATGCGTCCATCGACCGGAACAGGATGCTTTTGCCGTTGGTATTGAAATCGCGGTAGCTGTTGCGTAGCCCGCCGATTTTCGCTTGTGTGACCACCAGGTCGCTGTCGAGCGCGTAGTGGAGGGGTTTCCCGTTCTGTGCCTTGCCGCCGTCCAGTTCCGTGCCGGCTTTCAGGAGGAGGGGCTTCGCAAATTTCGACGGTTCGAACAATACATGCACTTTATCGGGCCGGGCGGAAGTACGGCGCAGGCGCAGTACTTCTTCGTAGTAATAATCGAGTCGTTTTTTGGTGAGCTGGTTGATGTCTGCACGAACAATGGAGAACGCCCTGAAATAAGCCATGAGCAAGGCCAGGTGGGGCGAAAGGTTCCCCGGGCCGGCGAGCATCGCCTGCAATTCGGATTCGCTGGCGCCGCTGATCTGTTCGAAAAACGCCTGCCAGTCGCCCTGCGGATACCGCTGTTCGTCGTAATACCGCACCTGTGCCGCCATTTTGTGGATGAACGCGGCGAGGTCGCCCAGGGTACGGCCGTCTACCGGAAGCGCGGCGGGGTCCAGGGCGGGCTGCGAGCGGCCGGGCTGATTCAGGCCGTCGGCCGACAGCAGGTACTGCAAGATATGTGCGGATGCGCTCATGTTATTTTTCGGTTAGATAGAACGGGTAAACAAGGTTGTGGCGCGCATTGGTGCTTCTGATCGTGTAATCGACGATGATGATCACTTTCCCGGCTTCGGCGGGGTCTTGCTGCAATACTACTTTATTGAGCTGGATGCGCGGTTCATACACGATCAATGCGGTTTCGATTTCCGACTGGATGGCCGTAGCCGTGGTGGTGCCGAGGGATTCGAAGATCCAGCGGTCCCTTTTCCAGCCGAAAGAGGGTTGCATCACCCGTTCCCCCAATTCGGTGGAAAGAACGATCGAGATGCAGCTTTCGATGTCGGCTTCGGCATCGAGCATTTTTACCGACTTGTCCTGTTTGGAGAAACTGGGCGGGAAGCTCCAGCCTCTTCCGAGAAATGCGTTTTCCTGGGGCATAACAAATCTTTTTAAACGTTAACCGCCGATCATGACGGTAGGGCATCCGATGGCGATGGAACCGCCGTGCGCCGTGCTGTCTCCCATCCGCGCCGCGGGCATCCCGCCGATCATCACGGTGGCGGAGCCTTTCACCACGGAATCCGGCGGACCGGTACACGTGCACATATCGCCCACGCGCAGGGCCGGCATCCCGCCGATCATCACGGTAGCGCCACCGGGAGGCAGTGCGGGCCCGCCTACATGCGGCACCGTTCCTGTTACCATGGGGCAAATGTGCATATCGCCCACTCTTGCGGCCATTGACATAATCGGTCAGTTTATTTGTACCATCGTCCCTTTGATCACGGTATTGGCGCTGGAGCTGATCTCCATCCCTGCCGAGCCTTCCGCCTTGAACTGCGTGCCAGCCTTGGCTTCAAACCCTGTGGAGCTTTCCAGCTTGATGCTGCCGGAAGCTTTCATCACCAGGTCTTTCGCGCTTTCGATCGTGATCCCGTCCTGGGACAGTACGATTTTGTTATCGTTTTTGTCTTTAATCGTGACCTCGCCAGCGTCTTCGTCGAGCGACACCAGGTGCCCGCCGGGCGTATCGATGACGAGGGTCTTTTTATCGTCGTTGAAAAGGATGCGCATACCGCTGCGGGTAAACAATCCTTTTTCGTGATTGTCGTCTTTAGGTTCCAGCGGTGCTGCTTTGGCGCTGCTGTGCAGGCCGCCGAGCACTACGGGATAACGGGGATCGTCGTCCAGGAAGCCCACCAGCACTTCATCTTCCAGTTCGGGCAGGAAGCAGGTGCCGCGGTCGCTGCCGGCGTCGAGTGTGCAAACGCGGGCCCAGACGCCGTCGTCGCCCGTGTCTACGGAGGGGATTTGCAGCAGGATGCGGCCTTCGCCGTCGGGGTCGCCTTCCAGGGCTTTGACGATGGCGGTGTGCAAGCCATTGATCCCGGGCAGCAGGGCGCCCGCGGGCTTTGCCTGAACAGGGAATTTATCTGCGTGCTTTTCGGGATGCATACCCAATTGCAGCTCCACGGTCCAGTTCCCCGCGGCGATTTCGTGCCGGACGCCGCTCACCCAGGCCATTCCGTTCATCCGGGAGCCCATACCTTCGAGGGCTACGGTGATACCGGGCATGGCGGAAGAAAACCCCTGCACCTGGGCCCTTCCGCAAAGGAAGGCCATCCGGCTGCGGAGCGCGGCGGCGTCGGCCCATTGCTGTACTTCTTCTTCTTTCAGTCCTGCCGGCTGGCGCAGCGTCACGAGCGGCAGGCCCATGTCGGCAGCTGCGAGGTCCCCGGGCGTCGTCCATTCCGGTTCGGTGGATTCGGCTTCCAGCAAGGCCTGCTGCGCGGGGTCCCAGCTTTGGGCCTTCACGCTGCCGTATTGCAGGTAACCGTCTATTTCGCCGTCGAATTCCAGGAGATTGGTGCCGAAACGTAAGGTGGCGACGCCTTCTGCTTCCACGGCGGGTTTGATAATGTCTATCTTGTCGAGATTGGCCACTGCAACAAACCCCAGCGCATCGAGCCGGGTGATGAGGAAATCCCAGTCGGTGGCGTTGTATTGCACCATTTCGGCGTGCGTAACGGGCGTGTCTTCGATCTGGCCGGTCAGTTCCTGCGCGTCGAGGATGGTGGCGGCGATCTCGCTGTCTTTCTGGTCTTTGAACAGCGCCGATTTCCGGCCGATGGCAAGCAAAGAGCTTTTGTGCCGGCATTCCACCTGCAATTCAGACGAGTGCTGGCGCAGGCGCAGGGAATGCGAGGCCACGAGGCCGGTGAAAATGATCTCTTCCAGGCCGTGGTAGCCGGCCGTAATTTCTATTTCGTTGCCGGGAAGGAAGAGTTCCCCGGCGCTGACGGGCCAGTCTGCCAACGCCGCGTCGCCGTCAGACACAACCAAAGTTGCGCCGGCGATGCGGTTCGCCTCGTTCCAAACCGTGATGGAAAGGATAGGGATATCCCCCGTCACCAGTTCGCCGTTCACCGTTACGGTAAACGTTACCAGGCTTGTTTCCTGTTCGATCGGCAGTAACGTCTCGTCACTCATTTTCCATCTTTTTTAACAGGCGGAAAGAATATTTCGGAACCTTCCTTCAACCTGCGGAAATTGTACATTTTGTTCGCCCGCGCCACTTCGATGTAAGTATCCGGTGTTCCGTAAATGTCCTGGCACAGCAGCTGGATATTGTCTCCGGCGATCACCTGGCGAACGTGCGTGAGGTCTGGCGAGCTTTTCACTTCCTTCTTCTCCCGCAACATATCCTCGATCGAACCTTCGAAACCTGCGCGGGCTTCGGCGCGCAACGGCGTACCGTCGGGCTTGAAGAGTTTGTAGGTGATGGACAGCGTGCTCAAAACGCCCGTGAACACGAGCTTTCCCCAATTCAGCTGTACACGCCGCGGCCGGTGCTCCTTTCCTTCGAACAGATACACCACTTTCGCGAATTTCTGCAACTCGGTCATCACGTCGTATTCATCGCCGCCGGCGATGAGGTCTGCAATGGCACCGGCGATGGGCACATTGTCCAGCGGACCGGCCGGTTTCGGCACCACGCCCGTTCCGTCGAACAGGAACGTGAATTCCAGTCCGGGCGGCGAGGTATGTGTGTACCGGGCTACCGATCCGGAGTTGCCGGGTGCGGGGCGGCGGTTGTAATTGACGCGGTAATTGATCGCGTAATTGTCCGGGTTTACCTGCACCATGTACTTGTCGCCGTCGGCATCGCTGAGAACGGGTGTGTCCTTGGCTTTCGTTGTGGGCTTGAAAGCGCGGATGATCATTTTCTCCAGCTTTCCGCCGCCAAATACGGATTCGAGCATGTTAACGTTCTTTTTGTTTCTTCAATAATCGCATGACCTCTTCGGTGCATGCCGCCACGATCTGCTGAATATCGGGTTGGGACGAGGAGGTGGCGCCTCCGCCAGATGATGTTCCCGCAGGGCCGGATTGTCCTGATTGGGGTTCTTCGACCCTGGCGCGGATCACGAGTTCCCGGATTTCGATGGGCATACGCGGTGGTTTTTAGATGCCGATATTGACGTCGAGCGAGGCAGTGAGCCCTGCGGCCAGGTCCAGCCCGACGCTGATGGGGTCGTAGTACTTGAAATACTGGTAGGAAAGCGTCAACGTTTCCACGACGATCTCGTTGTTGCCCGCGTTGAAGGAGCTGACTTCGAGTTTTTTGGGGATGGCGTTGATGAGGTACCAGTTATACAGCGGTACATGATCGGCGTTCATCAGGGAAATGAGGACGTTGCTGGGTTTGAACCGGAATTCTTCCAGGCCTTGCCGTGCCCAGTGTAGCACGCCGGAGCCGAGCATTTTTCCGCGTTTCAGCGTTACGTCACCAAATTTGGAGCGAACGGGGAGGTTGTGCACGAAGCGGTGCTCGCCGCCTTCGGCTACGGTTTCCATCTCCAGGTCCACCGAAAGACCAGACACTTCCTGGAAGCGCACGTCTTGCGGGAATTGCGGAATGATCTCGAAAAGGACGAGGAAATGAAAACCGACCTGTGGGGTGTCAAAGGCAGACATATGCTATTCGTTTTGGATCACCAGGCCTTCATGTGCCAGTTCGATGGATTCTATGGCTACTTCGTTGCCGTCAGATTTGAGGTCTGAGCTTTGCACCTTGATCGGCCATGCATTTTTGACTTTCCATACTACCACGGGCTCGTGGTTTTCGTTCAGCAGGCTGATGGTGACGTTGCGCCGTTCGATGGTGTTGAGCGCCACGGTGTTCCACCAGTCGTAGAACTGATTATCACCTTTAAAAGTGCCGCGTTTCATGGTGATGTTGCTGTATTTGACCATGCCCGGCATTTTTGTTTTGACATATTCCGGGCTGGCACCGTCGCGGTACTCGATCGGGTCTATCTGGACGTCGAGGCCGGATACTTCTGTGAACCCGATGTTTGCCCCACCCCATTCAACCTGGAAGTGGAATTTGGGAAGCGGATAATTCGCCATAACTCATTTTTTTATTGAATGGATGATTGAATCAGGATTCCTGCATTTTGTGGCTGAACCGGAGCACGATGAATTCCGCAGGACGAACGGCAGCCATTCCGATCTCCACGATCAGCCGGCCCTCGAGGATGTCTTGCGCGGTCATCGTTTCACCGAGGCCCACTTTTACGTAAAACGCCTGTTTGGTGGTGGCACCGGCCAATGCGCCCTGGCGCCATTGCAGCGTCAGGAAGTTTTCGATCATGGCGCGGATGCGCACCCAGGTGTTGGCGTCGTTGTTTTCGAATACGAAAGGCTCCGATGCTTTTTTGGTCGATTCTTCCACATAATTGAAGAACCGGCGGACGTTCACATATCGCCATTCGTTATCGTTGCCGGCCATGGTCCGTGCGCCCCAGACGAGGATGCCCTTGCCCGTGAACGCCCTGATAGCATTTACGCTCTTTCCGTTGTCGTTCACGTTCAGGCCGCTTTGCTCCAGGTCGTTCAGTTTGACGGCAGGCGCCACTACGCTGCGGAGGCTCATATTGGCAGGGGCTTTCCACACACCGCGGGTACGGTCTGTAGTGGCATACACGCCGGCCACGGCGCCCGAAGGCGGCAGGTAGCTCATCTCCAGTTTCACCCGGTCGTTCACCGCTTTAAAAAACGGGTGTTGGGTGAACAGGAGCGTTTCGGCATTGTCTGTACGATTGATCGCATCCTGCAACACGGCCATAAAGGCATCGGCTATTTTTTCGAAAGCCTTGTGAAGGGTAACGGAGTTGGCCACGTTCTGAACGGTTGCCAGTGGCGTGGGCCCTGAATACGGATTCATTTCCGGCTGGATGGTGGTAACGTTGGCGCCGGCAATCCAGTCGGTTGTGCTGATATCGGTATAATCGGTATGCACCATGGCTTCGGTGCGCGGCGGTGCGGGGAACGATCCGAGCACAGCGGCGTTTTTCTCGAAAGAAACGAGATTGACGAGTTGTAAACGCAGATCGGTGTTGGCTTTCAGTTTGTTCAGCACGATCGTCATGTCGGGCGTGTTCCCTCCTTCAATTTCCAACCGCCGCATGGCCAGCGCCACATTACGGACAAAAGTTATCAGCGGAACGAAGGCTGTGCGGGCATTTGCCACCGTAGTTGCCGTCATGACGCCCAGGCGGAGGGTTTCGAGATGTGCGCTAATAGGATTGTAGTTGCTGCGATTGAGCACCGGCGCGGGGATCTTGGAGAATACTCTCCCCTCTTCAACAAGCCGGTCGCGCAGCGTTTGCACCATCGTGCTCAGCGCGGGAATGATGTTATTGATCGTAGCAGGAGGAATGGCCACGTTCCCATTGTCGATGAATGCCAGCTGGGTAAAAAGCAGTGATTTCGGGTACGACGATTGCAGCCAGGGATAATATGCCGCGGCATATTTCAGCTCCTGGTTGCCGGCGCGGTCGCGGAAATTCCCAATCGGGTTTTCGGCGTGATTCAGGGGAAGTTGTCCGCCGGGGATGTCGAGGATCGCGAAGCGGTCCTGCAATTTCGAGCATTGCTGGATGGCGGCCTGGTGGAAGTTTCCGGCGTTCGTGAAATCGGGCGTGCCGTCGCCTTCTTTCAGCGCACCGGTGTCTGGCGCGCAAATGAGCGTGGGCTCGTCTTCCCGCGCAATGGCGGCCAAACCGCCGAGCAGGCCTGTAGTGGCGTTGCCGAGCGTCACATCTGTCGTGAAATTCCCAACGGAAACCACGTAGCAGGGGCCGCCACCGTTATCGAAGAAATGCTGCATGGCGTCGAACAGGAAAAACTTCCGTCCGTTTACCGGCGTTACCGTCGCGATATTATTCTGTGCGTCCAGCTTTACGGTGTAAGTGGCGGGCGTGTAAGCGCCGCCGAAAAGCGATGTAAAATCCAGCATCGACGTGAGGCGGATGGGCCGGTTGATGAGGGTTTTACCCGCGGCATCGGCCGTGAGGGCGGTGTGGCCGATGAATGCGGGGATGGCTGTGGCCACCGCCGCTACGGAGGGCGGTATCAGCGAAAGTTCTTCGACGAATACGCCTGGGGTTTTATAATCCATATCCGTTCAGATTAACAGATGAAAGTATCAGGATTCCTGCATTTTGTGGCTGTACCGCAACACGATGAATTCCGCCGGCCTCACCACGGCCATTCCAATCTCTACGATCATGCGGCCTTCGAGGATGTCTTGCGCGGTCATCGTCTGTCCCAGTCCCACTTTCACGTAAAATGCGTGTTCCGGTTTGGCGCCTGCCAGCGCGCCTGCGCGCCACTGGAGGATGAGGAAGTTCTCGATCATGGCGCGCACCTTCACCCAGGTGTTGGCGTCATTCGGCTCGAACACGAAGGGTTCCGAAGCTTTTTTGGTCGATTCTTCCACCATATTGAAAAACCGGCGAACGCTCACATAGCGCCATTCGTTATCGTTGCCCGCCAGCGTGCGCGCGCCCCATACGAGGATGCCTTTTCCGCTGAAAGACCGTATGGCGTTCACGCTTTTGCCGGTGGTGTGAACGTTCAGGTTTTCCTGCGCATCGTCGCTGAGCGTCACCATGGGTTTACGGACGAAGCGGAGGCTCGTGTTGGCGGGGGCTTTCCACACGCCGCGGGTAGCGTCTACCGTGCAATACACACCGGCGATGGTGCTGCTCGGCGGCATTACGACCGGCATATCCGCGATCGTATTTTTGATCTGGTGGTACAGTTTATTGGCGACGTGGTACAGTGAATTCTGTTCGGTGGCCGGGGTGGGATTGAAGAGCCGCAGTACCATGGCGCCCGGCACGGGATTGCCGTTCAGCGAACCGGTGATGGTTACGGCTTCTTCGTTGTAATTCAATGTGAGCGAGGTTTCCAGGTGCGGATAGTAAGCCGCTCCATAGAGCAGGTTGTTGTTGCCGATGAGCATCCGGAAGCCATTGGCGTTATCGTCGATCACGTTGGTATTGGCGGGATTGGTGTAATCGAGATGACCGTTGAACACGTCCATGATCACGAACCGGTCTTTCAAATCCGCGCACTGTGCGAGCGCGAGGCTGTTGAGATTGTAGAAATCGCCCTGGGGGAGGATTTGCCCGTCCGGAAACACCAGCAGCGTGGGCTCGTCTTCTTTGGCGATGGCGGCGAGGCCGGCGGTGTAGTTACCGATGGTGGCGGCCGGAGGGGTGGCCGTATCCGGCCCGATAGACACGATGTAGCAGGGGCCGCCGCCGTTGGAGAAGTACATCTGCATGGCATAGTACATTCTGAAAAGCGCCGCCGGAGCGGCGGGGGGCGTGGCTACGACGTGTGTTCCGTTAACGGTGTTGACGGCAGCGGTGAAAGTTTCGAGCCTGGCGCCGAAGATGGCTTCGTACTCAACGAGCGAAGTAATCCGTACCGGCTTGTTGACCAGCGTGTTGCCATTGAGCGTGGTGAGCCGGGTGTAGCCGATGAAGGCCGGGATGGCGGTTTCCACCTGGGCTACAGACGGCGGGAACTTGGGTACCTCGTCGATGTAAACGCCGGGTGTTTTAAGGTTTGCTAAGTTTAACATGATCGGTCATTTTAATCAGGTTCTTTGAAAATTTATGCTGTATTCCCGTGGCTGAGGAGCCAGGTGCCAGGCTTGTTTGAATATGTCGATCACACCGCAGACGTCGGCCGTGGCGGCAGATTGGTCGAACACTACTTTTTCCTGCAGGGGCGCTCCGCCTTCGAGCCTTACCACATAAGCTCCGCGCGGGTGTGGACGCAAATCCAGGCCCGTACGGTCTTGCAGGGGTGTCACGGTTTCGTTGAGGGTGAAGGAAACGGGGGCTCCGGCGGTGATTTTTCCGGCGCGGATCTGGTTGAAGGCGCCGGGGGTTACTTTGTGCGACAGGAGGTATCCGCTGAGGGCGCCGTTTTCGTTGTTGCCTGCATTGGCGGCGGCGGTGAGGGCTACTACGTTTCCTGCGAGGTTCGCATCGATGACGCCGGCAGGTGTAAGATTGCAGGCGTAGAAGATGCGGCGCCCCAGTTGCTGGGACCCCTGCTCGAAAAAATCGGGCAATGCTGCCCGGGATTTGTCGATGATCAGCCAAAATGTGAACTGCACCGGCTGCGTGAGCGCGGTGGCGGGAGCCCATGTCACGCCATTGAAATATTGTTTGCAGAAGGCGGTGAGCCCTCCGGGGGAGGAACGGATGAGCAGACCGAAACTGGCCGCAGTAGCGGCACTGAGCGGCGCCATTTCCAGGCGGACGCCCTCGCCGGGGTCTGCGTTGTTGATACGGATGCGTATCCTGAATTCCGGGGTGTAACGCCAAACCAGTTTTTCCATGGCTTGAATCAATGGGGTTTATCAGTAACGGGTTTTTCGATTGCGCTTTTTTTATTGCTGGGCGCCCAGCACCTGCGTTTGCAGGTTGATCTCCGAAACGATGCCGGAGCCGGATTGCGGTGCGTCCTGGATCACGGCCATGCGCATTTTATAGATGACAGACGGGATGTACTTCCCTCCCATCACGCTCCACAACTGGTTCAATTCCTCGAACCGGGTGGAATATAAATCGAAGATGACGCGGTTCAATTGCAGCGTTCCCAGCACGGGCGTGTCTGCCGGCGTGAAAACGAACTGCCGCTGAAAAAACGCGATCACCTGCGAAATGCGCTGCAGGGCCGTGCTGTAGGTGTTCTTGTTTGCGCTGACCAGGATGAACACATTGAGATGGATCTCGGGTTGGCGCTCTACGACTTCCGGGATACCGTTGTTATACACGGTGCGCCGGAAAGGCAGGTTGCGCAAAGTTTCCTCCTGCTGAATATTGACGACGGATACAACGATCTTGTCGCTCAGATTCTGCGAAGGCGTTTCCTGGAAAGCGTCCGCGAACGAAATGTTGCCGAGGATGACTTCCGGGTCTAACGTACCGATATATGTGTTCAACTTACTTACGATCGCGCTCAAAACCTGATCGATCATCGATGAAGGATTTCGGGGTTTGCGCTATACAATTACTGGAAACCGGGGTTTAACTTCTCTTCACTTATAGTGCTGTATTGAGTTTGGGGCTGTGCTACTATTCCAAGGTTTTTCTATTGATGTAATATTAGGTAATAAAAATCATACTGCAAAAAAAAGACGATAACCGGCGGGATGTGAATGATAACTGGCGGAGAATAAGCGATCACTTTCTTATTTTTAGGATCATTACAACAACATATAAATATAAGGCATGATCAATATTTCATTGATTGTAATAAAAACAAACCAACTTGAAAAGCAAGCGGATTTCTATTCCAGGCTTGGATTCAAGTTCGATTATCACAATCACGGGAATGGCCCATTTCATTTTGCCAGTGTTGGAAGTCCTGTAGTGCTGGAAATATATCCGTTACCAAAGAGCGTTGCTGCGGCCGATAATACGACGCGGCTCGGATTCCAGGTTCATTCGCTGGACGAATTAATCCGTAACCTGCAGGCCGATGGAGTTACGATCGTTTCGTTTCCGGCACACTCGGATTGGGGTTACACTGCGGTTGTACAGGATTACGACGGCAGGAAAATCGAATTATCTGAAAAGTAGAAATTATTTACGGATCGGCAGGAAAGCCAGTACTAAAATACCCGCATCAAACCTGATTTTCCCGAAAACCAATTTGACGAGAGCGTTCTGAATTTTGTGGATGAAAATAAATCAGTTTGTTAATGCAACTATCCAAACCTGAATGCCGGAGATACGTATTGATGGGAAAGTTGAATTCGTTTTGAAAGAAATGTAGTCTGCCGAGGAATGCATTTATCTTAACCAAAACGGTATAGAAATCGATGATGGAAAATTAAAATTCACTTCGGAAGTCGAAGGCCTTGGCAAAAACATGTCACAGCCAAGCTTTTACGACAGAGAAAATCAAAATGGCACAGTGGTCGGAAGGTTGGTTGATTGCCGGGTTTGGGCTCCCTGCAATTTTTTTCAACATCTGGCATCGGGAAATCGCGAGCTTATCGACGATTGACTGCTACTCCTCTTCCTCTTCATCCTGGCGCGATTCCCTGTTAATTCGGGAATTTGCTTTTTCCGGCGCACCTTCCACGATAATTACGATCTCCCCTTTCACACCTTTGGTCTGGAAATGGTCGCGCACTTCAACGAGGGAGCCTCGTTTGTTTTCTTCGAACATCTTGGTGAGCTCGCGGGAAACGCAGCATTGGCGGGCTTCACCGAAATATTGCATAAAATCTTCCAGGGTTTTGACGAGGCGGTGGGGAGATTCGTAGAACACCATGGTGCGAGGCTCGGTGGAGAGCTGCGTGAGCAAGGTGTGACGGCCTTTTTTGGGAGGAAGGAAGCCTTCGAAAGCAAAGCGGTTCATGGGGATGCCGCTATTGACGAGGGCGGGAACGAAAGCCGTGGCGCCGGGGAGGCATTCCACATCGATCCCTTCGCGGATGCATTCGCGCACGAGCAGGAACCCCGGATCGCTGACGCCCGGTGTGCCGGCATCGGTCACCAGTGCCATGGAGCGCCCTTCGCGCAACTGTTGTACCAGGTGCTGTAACACCTTATGTTCATTATGCTGATGATAAGGTGTTACAGGCTTGCTGATACCGTAATGTTTGAGAAGCACCCCGGAAGTCCGGGTATCTTCGGCAAGTACCAACTCCACCGTCTCCAAAACCTTTACGGCCCGGTACGTAATGTCGCCCAGGTTGCCGATAGGCGAAGGAATGAGGTAGAGCCTGGCCAATGCTTATTGAATGTTTACTTCGTAAAATTCCATTACCTGGTTAGCCAGCAGTTTCTGGCAGGCGTTCTCGGCGATCTGTTGCGCTTCTTCCTTGGAAGCCGCGTCGATCTGGAGCGTAATATGTTTGCCTACCCGTACGTCGTGTACATTTCCCAGGCCCAGGTTCTTCAATCCGCCCAGTACAGCCTTGCCTTGGGGGTCCAGCAGTTCTTTCAACGGCATCACGTTGATATGCGCAGTAAATGTCATTTGTTCGAAAAATTTAGACGCAAAACTAGCAATTAGTTATCAAATTCCCCGGAAGGAATTGTGAAATCAGCCTTGCTGGCTCTTTGGGGGTACGATGAGCGACAGCACCACATACGCTGCGAACACGAAAGGCACCGTTGCATACCCCAGCACCGGGATGCTCACCACCGTGAGCAATGCCAGCAAAAACCGCGGCCAGTTGTCCTTTACCGACAGGTTTTTGAATTTCAGGCTGATCATGGGATGGGAGCTCACCATCAGGTAACACAATACCGCGATGATCGCGTACAGCACCCAGATATTTCCCAGCCACTGCGCCAGCCCGAACGGATTATACAGCATGATCATGGGGAAAGACGCCACCAGGAACCCCGCCGCCGGCGTAGGCACCCCGATGAAATGTTCCGTCTGCCGCGTGTCGAGGTTGAAAACCGCCAGGCGATACGCTGCGAAACAGGGCACCAGCAAGGCCGGGGCCAGGTTGAAGACCGAAACGTCGTACACATCGGGCATTTGCATATAAGCGCTTTGCAGGAGGCGGAACAGCATCATGCCCGGCACAACTCCGAAAGACACTACGTCGGCCAGCGAATCCAGCTCCTTCCCCATTGCGCTCGACACTTTCAGCAGCCGCGCCACGAACCCGTCGAAAAAATCGATGATACCGGCCAGTACTACCAGACCGCTCGCCCAGTAGATCGGTTCCGGGTTGGTGATCGTATACTCCGTACCGTTGAACTCGGCGATGTACTCCGGCGCATGCAGGATGAAAATTATGGCCAGCGCGCCGCAGAATAAATTGGAAAGCGTCAGGATGTTGGGAATCTGTTTCATGTTACCGGTTGTGGGCGGTTGCGCCCGTGAGCGGGAAGGTTTTCGGACAAGTGCCCGGTTTCCCGGTGGAAAAATATTAAAAATTGAAGAATATAAACCAAAAGCATTTTATTCATTGCGGGAAATGGTATTAACACCTGCTGTGGTCTAAATGAACAAAATGAACAGCAAAAGAAAAGCCCGTCCCGGTTTCAGCGGAACGGGCTTCATGGCGAAGATCACCGTTATTTTTTCATCAGCGCCTCGATCTCGTCGGCCGTGATGGGGATATTTTTCATGAGGTCCACATTCCCGGAAGATTTCACCCAGATGTTATTCTCGATACGGATGCCCATCTTTTCTTCCTCGATGTAGATACCCGGTTCCACCGTCAGCACCGCCCCGTCGGGGATCGGCTGGTGGAAGGACGGCCCGAGGTCGTGCACGTCCACGCCCAGGTGGTGCGAAATGCCATGGTACAAGTATTTGCGGTACGCCGGCGTTTCGGGGTCCTCGTTTTTAATGTCGGATTCCGTCAGCAGCCCCAGTTTCACGAACTGTTTGCCTGCTTCCACACCCACCTGCTGATGATAATCTGCGATGGTAATGCCCGGTTTGAGCAGGCCTTTCGCGAAATTGTGCAGGTGCAGGCAGGCGTCATACACCTCGCGCTGGCGCGGGGTGAATTTACCGTTCACCGGCACGGTACGCGTCAGGTCGGCATTGTAGCCGCCATAAGCCGCGCCGAAGTCCATAAGGATCACTTCGCCGTCTTTACATTCCTGGTTGTTGGAAACGTAGTGCAGCGTGCGGGCACGGTCGCCCGAAGCGATGATAGACCCGTAAGCCTCTCCCGTGGCGCGGTTGCGCAGGAATTCGTGCCAGATTTCAGCGTGGATCTCATGTTCGAACACACCCGGCCGGATGAACCCGAGCAGGCGGCGGAACGTCTTTTCCGTGATATCGATCGCCGTCTGGATCACCCCGATCTCCTCCTCGGTTTTTACCGAACGCAGCTCCTTCAGCAGGGGCGCGGCGCGGAGGAAGTTATGAAGGGGATAGCGGGTCCGGAGCTCCTGGGCGTAGCGGTAATCGCGAACGGGCACCAGGTTGGCTTTACGGTTGTTTTCGTTGGAATTGAGGTAAATATTGATGGCATCGTGGATCCAGGGCTGGAGGAGGCCGTCGAGGGCGTCGAGCCAGACGATGGTTTTGATGCCGGAAATGGCGGTGGCTTCTTCGCGGCGGAGGCGATGGCCGTCCCATTTCTCCTTCAGCTCGTTCGGGCGCACCAGCACGAGCACTTCGCGGTGTTTGGGGTCCGGGTTGTCGGGGAAAAGCACCAGCATGGTGTCTTCCTGGTCAATCCCTGTAAGCCAGTACAGGTCTGCGTTTTGCTTGAAGGGATGAAGGGCGTCGCCGTTGGAAGGCAGTTCGTCGTTCGAATTAAAGATGGCAATGGAGCCGGGTTGCATTTTTGCCGTAAAACGGTTGCGGTTCTTAATGAAGATCTGAGGATCCAGTGGCAAATATTTCATTTGATGAGTCTTTTTACTGCTTAGCTTGCTTTGGACGCCAAACTTACCGGAAAATCAGTTACCCGCAAAACAGCCCAATACAGACCGGTACGGTATTCCCCTAAACTGGTAGATTATTCACCTTGAATTTATTATGCGGCTAATTTGATTTTCGGGCAAATTGAAATCGGTAGAAATGAATATTTTCTAAAAACAGGCCTCAAAAAGTAGATTTTTTAATAAAAATATTCGTTGCAACACCCATCAAATTTAACGTTATCAAAAAATCCATAGTTTTGCCATTACACCAAAACAATCTTTCTTTATGCAAATCAGCAGTGTAAGGGATACACTCAGAGAATTGCGGGAACTGGGCATAGAGAACGTCGCCGATGTACATTACCAACTCTCCCCGGAGGAGCTGACGTCGCAGACGTTGCAGCGTTCCGAAGGCTGCCTGAGCAGTACCGGGGCGTTAGTCGTCAACACAGGCGAGTTCACAGGCCGTTCTCCGAAGGACAAGTTCATCGTGAAAGACGAGTTAACTGCCGACACCGTCAACTGGAACGACTTTAACCAGCCATTTTCTGCTGACAACTTTGAGAAACTGTACCGGAAGATCACCCGCTATTTCACTGGCAAACCCGTTTGGGTGCGCGATTGCATGGCCTGCGCCGACCCGGCGTACCGCCTGAACATCCGCGTCATCACGGAATCGCCGTGGAGCAGTCTTTTCGCTTACAATATGTTCCTGCGCCCTTCGGAAGAGGAACTGGAACACATCGAACCGGACTGGACGGTTATCCAGGCCCCGGGGCTGCATGCCGATCCGGCTACGGACGGGACGCGCCAGCATAACTTCTCCGTCGTGAGCTTCAGCCGCAAAATGATCCTCATCGGCGGTTCGGCTTATACCGGCGAAATCAAGAAAGGCGTGTTCACCATCCTGAACTACCTGCTCCCCCATGCCCGAAAAGTACTGAGCATGCACTGCTCCGCCAACCAGGGCAGCGGCGGCGATACGGCTGTTTTCTTCGGGCTCAGCGGTACCGGCAAAACCACCCTCAGCGCAGATCCGCAACGCAAGCTCATCGGCGACGATGAACATGGCTGGACGGACAGTGGCGTTTTCAACTTCGAAGGGGGATGTTATGCCAAAACCATTGACCTGAGTGCGGAAAAAGAGCCGGCCATCTTCCATGCGATCCGCGAAGGCGCCTTGCTGGAGAACATTTCGTTCTTCCCCGGCACCAACGAGGTGAATTATGCAGACGGGCATATCACGGAAAACACCCGTGTGAGCTATCCCCTCTCTTACATTGCCAATGCGAAGGAACCCTCCATCGGGGGCATTCCGAAGAATATTTTCTTCCTCACCTGCGACGCATACGGCGTATTGCCGCCCATTTCGCGGCTGACGCCCGGCCAGGCCATGTACCAGTTCATTTCCGGGTACACCGCCAAAGTTGCAGGCACGGAAGCAGGCATCACGGAACCTAAATCCACTTTCAGCGCATGTTTCGGCGCGCCCTTCCTCCCCCTGCACCCTGCCCGTTACGCGCAGATGCTGGGCGAAAAGATGCGCGAGCACGACGTGAACGTCTGGATGATCAACACCGGCTGGACCGGCGGGCCTTACGGCACGGGAAACCGCATCAAGCTGTCGTACACCCGCGCCATGATCACCGCCGCCCTGAACGGGATGCTCGACAAGGTCGCTTACAAGACCTACGGCGAGTTCAAGCTGGCGATCCCGGAATCCGTTCCCGGCGTTCCGGACGAGTTGCTCGAACCGCGCAACACCTGGGCCGACCCCGCTGCGTATGACGCCAAGGCTGCCGATCTGGCCGCCCAATTTGTGAAAAACTTTGAAAAATACGCCGCGAAGGCCGATCCCGAGATCCTCGCCGCCGCGCCGACAACCCGCTGATCCACCGTTTTGCCTTTATAATTATAGATTCCTACGTTCATTTATCAATTTGGTTGAGGGGCTGCCAGGCTAGGCAGCCCCTTTCGTTTATCCGCCATTTTCCGTACCTTTGCGCATGCAAATTTTAGACGGTAAACTCACCTCCCAGGCAATTAAGGACCAGCTGGCCGAACAAACGACCGCATTGAAGACCCTTGGCAAAAAAGCGCCTCACCTCGCGGCCATCCTCGTCGGGAACGACGGCGCCAGCGAAACCTACGTGGCCTCCAAAGTGAAATCCTGCGCGGAAATCGGGTACAACTCCACCCTCCTCCGCTTTGAAGACACCATCTCCGAAAAGCACCTGCTCGATCATATTATCATGCTGAACGAAAACCCCGACATCGACGGGATCCTCGTACAGCTCCCCCTTCCCAAACACATCAATGAAGAACTGGTGATCAACACCATCGATCCCAGCAAGGATGTGGACGGGTTCCATCCCATGAACGTGGGCAAAATGGTAAGCGGCCTTCCCGCTTTCCTGCCTGCAACCCCTTATGGGATCATGCTGATGCTGGAACATTATAACATCGAGACGAAAGGCAAACATGCCGTAGTGATCGGCCGCAGCCACATCGTAGGAACGCCGGTCAGCATCCTGCTCAGCCGCAACAGCAATCCCGGCAACTGCACCGTTACGCTTTGCCATTCCCACACCAAAAACCTCCGTGAAATTTGCCTGCAGGCAGATATTATCGTTGCAGCGGTAGGTCGCCCCCATTTCGTGACGGGCGACATGGTGAAAGAAGGCGCCGTAATCGTGGATGTGGGCATCCATCGCCTCCCGGACGAAACCAAGAAAAGCGGTTTCCGGCTCGTTGGCGACGTGAAATTCGACGAAGTGGCGCCCAAAGCGAGCTTCATCACCCCGGTTCCCGGAGGCGTAGGCCCCATGACGATCGCTGCCCTGCTGAAAAACACCTACCAGGCAGCCATCGGCCAGAAAGGCAACCAAAACTAATCCTGCAATCCCCTTCCAGACGGATGCAACCATACTATCAGCCCATGCCCTGCGAACAGCGGGTCCATGGGCTGAATCTTTAACAACCGATCCACAAATGCGGCACCGAACGGCCATCCGGGCCAGTGAGGCCGCGACAACGCAGATTGACGTACCTTTGCACCATGACAACAGCGACGCTCCATACAACAACCGTATTGCCCGTGATGGAATCTTTCTACACCATCCAGGGGGAAGGATTTCACCAAGGGAAAGCGGCCTACTTCATCCGGCTCGGCGGATGTGATGTGGGTTGCGTTTGGTGCGATGTCAAGGAAAGCTGGGATGCTGATAAGCACCCGAAGCGCCCCATCGATGAGATCGTAGCCGAAGCCGCCGCTCATCCCGGCCGGATCGCCGTGATTACCGGCGGCGAGCCCCTGATGCATGATCTCCAGGCCTTAACCAGTGCACTGCAGGCCGAGGGGTTCCGCACTCATATGGAAACGTCCGGCTCCTCGCCCTTAAGCGGACAATGGGACTGGATCACCCTTTCCCCCAAGAAATTCAAAGCCCCCCTTCCCGAAATCTGCGCCGTAGCCCACGAGTTGAAGATCGTGATCTACAATAAATCCGACTTCGCCTGGGCCGAGCAATACGCAGCTCTGGCGGGGCCCAACTGCAAACTATACCTGCAGCCGGAATGGAGCAAAGCCAACCAGATGACGCCGTTGATCATCGATTATGTGAAGGCCAACCCGCAGTGGCAGATTTCGCTGCAGATCCACAAATATCTCAACGTTCCATAAGGGCTACTTCACGCCACCTTCATAATTAACACTGTACATCCCATAACAATATCCCTGCGTTACCAATTCTACCCTTCCAAGGAAATGTCCAAAAAACGGAAAACTATCATTGCCACGGGACTGTTTGTTGCCTTTATGGCTTGCATCGGTTTTCTATATTGGAACAACGCGAGAATTTTCGATGTCGGCCAAACGACCGTCGGCACCCTGTCGACCCATGGTGACAGTTTTCGCTGGAAATACAAAGTAAACGGCTGGCAACATTTCGGATCGATGGGTGTCCGAGGCCATCGCTACCTCTATCCCGGGGAAAAATATATCGTCTACTATGACAGCAGTAATCCACATCGTTCCATGATCGATTTGTTGCATCCGGTTATTGATACGCCAGCTTTCGATCAAACGATTTCACTTCCCTGTCACGAAAAACTTGAGAAAGGCAGCGAATTGATTTCCTTTTCATATGACGTTTCCGGTGTTGTTTACCATCGTAGCCACCAGGTCCTTTGCACAAAGAAATTCTTTGGAAATGGATTGACATACAAAGTTTTATACAACAGAACCGACCCTCGGATCGCATATATTGATATTGCAACGGCAGTCGAAATGGAATAACTCCAATAGATTTATCAATATCACAAAAATCTCCAAAAGGATTTGTTGCCGTGTCCATACCAAATACTTGCAAATCCATTCAATCCGGCATAGCGGTTTCAAGCGCAGTGTCTTTACTTTCTTCAACATGAATCAGTACATCGCTTGAAAATTGTATGCTGCCGAACGGTATAGTGATGCCATAACCCTATCATATTTAATCGGCAGTTGAATTGGAATGACTCCTGTCGATTTATCAACATCAAAAAAATCTCCAAAAGGATTTGCTGCCGTGTTGATATCAAACACTTGCAAATCAATTCAATCCGGTATAGCGGTTCCAAGCGCAGTGTCTTTCCTTTCTTCAACATGCTTCAATACGCCGCTTAAAAATTGTATGCTGCCGAACGGCATGGTGATGCCGCAATCCTATCATATTTAATCGGCAGTAGAATTGGAATAAGTCCTGTAGTTTTATCAACATCGAAAAAATTTCCAAAAGATTTTGCAGCAGAGTCCATTTCAAACTCTTGCCCTGCTATTCAATCCGGCATAGCGGTTTCAAGCGCAGCATCTTTTCTTTCATCAACATGCATCTATACGCCGCTTGAAAATTGTATGCTACCGAACGGCATGGTGATGCCACAACTCTATCATATTTGAATTCACACCCATACATATAAATTCACAAATCAAGGGCCTAATCTGTATTATTGCCGCCTTATCCATCATAAACCTTCATTTTTTTCGTTATTTAGTGGTCGACTATGAAAAAACTCCTGTTCTGCTGCTGCCTTGTGAGCATGCAAGCGTTCGCACAACAAACGGACAAGGCCACCAGGAAAGCCATGGAATTGCTCGAATCTTCCATGACTGCCATGCGGTCTTACCAATACCCGGAAGCCATCCGCTACCTGCAGGAAGCTATCCGGGCAAAACCTACTTTCCCTGACGCTTACGGACAAATGGCCCTCACCTACCTTGCCATGAAACAATATTCCGATGCGGAACAGGCGTTTCTAAAACTGGGCGAACTGGACTCCTCCGGCCTGCGCTCCGTTTCACCTTCCTACGCCAAAGCCATGGCCGGGAACGGCAAATTCACCGAAGCCCTGGCCCTCCTCAACCGGTACGAAACCACCGCCAAAAACATATCCCCCCGCACCCGGCAACTGAAAAAGGACATGGAATTCGCCGTTACGACAAAACCCGTCCCCTTCAAACCACAAAACCTCGGCGAATCCGTGAACACCGCCGATCCGGAATACTTCCCCTCACCCACGATCGATGGAAAAACGCTCGTTTTCACCCGCCGTGTTGGCGGAAGGAACGAGGATTTCTTCATCGCTGGGCGCGACAGCCTCCAATGGACGCACGCACGCGACATGGGCGAACCCGTGAACACCGCGTTCAACGAAGGCGCACAAAACATTTCACAAGACGGCGAAATGCTCGTGTATACCGGCTGCGACTTCCCCACCGGCCGCGGCTCCTGCGACATCTACTTCTCCCTCCGCACGGAAGACGGAGGCTGGACGCAACCTAAAAACATCGGTCCCGCCATCAACACCGAAGCCTGGGAATCACAGCCCTGCCTTTCGCCCGATAAGCAAACGCTCTATTTCGTCCGTGCCACACCCGACGCAGGTTCCGATATCTTCGTCAGCACCCGCAATGCCGACGGACGTTGGGCGCCCGCCGAGCGCCTGGGGCCTCACATCAACACCAAAGGCCGCGAAACCACGCCTTACCTGCATGCCGATGGCCAAACGCTCTTCTTCGCGTCTGACGGGCATCCGGGATTCGGGGGCTAGACCTTTTCTACTGCCGGAAACAGGCCGACGGATCCTGGGGAACACCCGTTAACCTGGGCTATCCCATCAACACGATCGAAGAAGAAGGAAGCCTGACGGTCGCCGCCGATGGCCGCACCGCTTACTTTGCTTCCGACCGCAGCGACTCCCGCGGGGCGCTCGACATCTACAGCTTCGAACTGTATCCCGAGGCCCGTCCGCTCCCGACGCTTTATATTCGCGGATACGTATACGATGCCAAGACCCAGGCACGCCTCCCAGCGGAACTGGACCTTATCGACCTGTCGAACCGCCAACCTGTAGCCACCATCCAAAGCAATCAAAACGGCGATTACCTCGTTCCCCTTCCGACCGGGAAAGATTACGCCTTTAACGTCAACCGGAAAGGATACCTCTTCTATTCCGACAATTTCTCACTGACCGGCAACCTGGACGGTAAGCCTTTCGAAAAAAATATTCCCCTGACGCCGATCGAAGCGAATGCTACGCTCGTACTGAGAAACATCTTTTTCCCCACGAACCAGTTCGTGCTGGAACCCGCTTCTGCCACCGAACTGGACAAACTCGTCGATTTCCTCCGCGAAAACGCGACCTTGCAGGTCGAAATCAGCGGGCACACCGATAATGTCGGCAGCGATGCCGATAACCTGCTGCTTTCCCAAAATCGCGCAAAATCGGTGGTCGACTACCTGGCGCAACATGGCATAGCCGCCACCAGGCTGAAAGCCAAAGGTTATGGCGAAACGAAGCCGTTGGAAAGCAACGATTCCGATGCCGGACGCGCGCAAAACAGAAGAACGGAACTCAAAATCATCAGCTTACAGTAATTATTTCATGGAAATACTTTTCCCGCTCGCACAAGCCGATGTGCTCCTCCCCCTGCTGGAACGACTCGCTCCCGATACGCAACCGCGCTGGGGAAACATGAACGCTCAGCGAATGATAGAACATCTCGACGGAATCTTACAGTTTTCCGTCAGCGATAAACCCGCCCCCGTCATTACACCCGAAGAAAAACTGCCGCATTTACTGCAATGGCTGCGGACAGACAAACCGCTGTCGCGCGGAATAAGCAGCCCTGTAGCTAACGAAGGGCCATTGCTGCATCCGGATTTATTGACCGCCACAAACCACCTGCTGGCATCATTGCAGGAATTTTTTCGGCATTATTCGGAGAACCCTTCTCACCAGGCGATCCATGTTTTCTTCGGACCGATCGGGTATGAGGATTGGCTGCGTTTCCATCAGAAACACTTCCGGCACCACTTCACCCAATTCGGTTTGCTGGACGAATGATACTTTTAATCGGCGGCTCCCAAGGAGCCGCTTTTTTTTGTTTGGCTGCATCTGATATGGAATGACACCCGAATCATTGGAACCCTGTGAGCATCGCTGTATTCAAAAGCTACCCTCATCCAATTCCAAAAGACGGATCTTTCCAATACCCATATCAAACAAAGTCATCGAATGAGCAGGCCTGCGTCGATATGACCAGTTTGATGCATTCCGTTTCCTGAAGATTTCCATCCAGCTCGAAACACATTGGCTTACAACGAACATACCACCGAAACTTGATGCAACATTCGCAACCGAACTGCAATGAGCCTCCATGGACAAAGCTAGGCCCGCGATTCATCATCAACAGCAACCACATGCAACAATTCCCTGACGTAATGCATCCCTACAGGACGTCCATCCAGCGCCATAAACACCGGTTTACATCTGACTTGCATCTAGAATAATTAAAGCATTCGATGCCGAACTGCAATGAGCCTACGATGATAATGCGAAACCGCAATTCACCATCAACAGCAACCACATGCAACAATTCCCTGACGTAATGCATCCCTACAGGACGTCCATCCAGCGCCAAAAACACCGGTTTACATCTTATTTGCATCTAAAATAGATGAAGCATTCGATGCCGAACTGCTATGAGCCTACGATGATAATGCGAAACCGCAATTCAGCATCAACAGCAACCTCATTCAGCAATTCCCTGACGCAATACATCCCAGCTAGATGCCCATCCAGCGCCAAAAACACCGGTATACAGCTGACTTGCACCCATAATAGATGAAGCATTCGATTCCGAACTGCAAAGAGCCTCAGATGATGACGCGAAACCGCGATTCACCATCATGCGAAACCACTTACAAGCAAGTTCGAGACCATGTACTTCTGAAAAATCGGGATGGCTGAAAGAACATAACCTGCCCATGGGCCTCCAATGATGCCGCTTTTCCGCGATCCATCATTATTCGAAACCACCATGTGCATGCACTTCCAATCATCAACCTTCGTGCTGGATATCAGTTCAATTTCGAATACGTACCCAGGTCAACAAACCAGGTTAACAATCAACCGTACGTATCTCCTGTAAAGTTTTTATACCTCAAAATTACTCCACCCGCAATGCACTACGCAGTGCACTGTCTGCCCGCGCACCTTTCGGTACCAAAGCACTCAGCCAATCGCCGTACATCGCGTTCGGGATCATAATGTAACGACTCCCCAATTCCTGGCGCACCTCATCCACTTTCGCGTTTCGGGCATCCGAAGGCTGGCGGTAGAAAACATCCGAGAAATCATTCAGATTATCTCCCACCAACATCGCAATTTCATACTTGCGCGCCACTTCCTGCCGCCGCGGCTCCTTATCCGAATTCCCCGACGACATGAGCAAATGTTCATTATCCGCCTGCGGGAACCCGCACCGCTGCAAATTCTTCAACGTCGCCGCACGCTCACTTTCCAGCCTGTTCGTAATATAATAGATCGTAAACCCGCTCTCCGCCGCGAACCTGAAAAATTCCACCGATCCCGGCACCGGCTCCGCCGCCGCCTTCTTCGTCCACTCCTCCCACGAGGCCTGCGACCAACTCCTGCCCGCCAACGCCACGGCCGCGGAATACGGACTGTTGTCCAGCACCGTTTCGTCGATATCCGTCACGATCGCACGCGGACGAAGCGTTTGCTGATGCCGCATCACTTCCACCCTGTCGCCCGCCGCACGGTACGCCTGCAGGCACAATGCCCGGTATTCCCCCGACCGCTGCTGCCACAAGGCCGCCCAGGCCGGGCCCGAAACCCATGGCCCCACCTGCCCCTGCGCACCTGAAGCAACCGGGCCCGCCGTTTTGCACGCCGCAAAAAATATCAACAGTAAAAAACCAAGGTATCGCATACACGAAATCTTTTGATGTGAAGCAGGAAGTTAACGGGACAAAAATCGGGAAAAATATATTCGGTGCCTGAAAAAAAGGGCGAGAATATCTCCGGAAATCGGAGAAATTCTCAGTGCTGGTTTCCGCAGAATTCCCCTAGCTTCGGTGCCCAAATTCTTTCATCCATGCCAACCGAAACCCAATGCCGCATCGCGCTTAGCTTCATTCCACAGGTCGGTGACGTTGTGGCCCGCCACCTCGTCGAACATTTCGGCGACGCCGCCTCCATCTTCTCCGCGCCCCGCCGCGAGCTCGAACGCATCGCCACCGTAGGGCCGTCCCGCGCGGACGCCATCCGGCAATTTAAAGACTTCTCCCGCACCGATCTGGAAATCCGCTTCCTCGAGCGCCAGGGCGTCCGCCCCGTATTCTGGACAGACCCCGATTACCCCGCCCGCCTCCGCCATTGCTGGGACGCGCCCGTTCTTCTCTACACCCGCGGCCGGCCCGACCTGCAAGCCCCCCGCATATTGGGCGTAGTAGGCACCCGCCGGCCCACGCCTTACGGCATCGAATGCTGCAGGTCGCTCATCGCGGGCCTCGCTCCCCTCCAGGTCACCATCGTCAGCGGGCTCGCCTATGGGATAGACGTGGCCGCCCACCAGGCTGCCATCGAAGCCGGTTTGCCCACCATCGGCGTGCTGGCCCACGGGCTCGACCGTATCTATCCATCCCGCCACGCCCGCATCGCACGGCAGATGGAGGAACAGGGCGGTTTACTCACCGATTTCCCCAGCGGAACGGCCCTCAACCGGATGCACTTCCCCCGCCGCAACCGCATCGTGGCGGGTTGCTGCGACGGCATCCTCGTCGCGGAAAGCGGCATCTCCGGCGGCTCGCTCATCACGGCCGGCCTCGCCAATGATTACAACCGCGATGTACTGGCCGTTCCCGGCCGCATCGGCGACACCGCATCCGAAGGCTGCCTCGCCCTCATCCGCCAGAACCGGGCGGCACTGATCACTTCTGCCGCAGACATCGCCGAGGCCCTGAACTGGCGGGATCCCGCCGTATCCGCCCCGCCGGCCGTCCAATCCGCCCTTTTCCACGACCTCACGGCCGAACAGCGGCTGATCCTCGAAACCCTGGGCGCAACACGCCTCAGTCTCGATGAAATCCAATACAGGAGCGGCATTCCGCGGTCTCAGGTAACAGAAGGCATGCTGGCGCTGGAAATGATGGGCGTAGTACGGGCCTTGCCGGGCTACACATTCCAGCAGATGGCCCGCTGATCACACATGTTATTAAATCGGTACATGAAAAACGGTTTGCGCGGATTCCATAAAATAGTCGTACATTTGCGTGCAATTATTTAGAAACCTTACCAAAATAATTGCAATATGCCTGCGGGAAAATCCAAAGAGAAATTTGTAGCTGACGGTCTCACCTTCGATGATGTTTTACTGGTGCCTGCCTACTCAGAAGTGCTGCCCAGAGAAGTGAACATCTCCACTCAACTCACCAAGAACCTTCGTATCAACATCCCCATGGTCTCTGCCGCCATGGATACCGTAACGGAAGCCACCCTCGCCATCGCTTTGGCTCGGGAAGGCGGTATCGGCATCCTGCACAAGAACATGAGCATCGAGAAACAGGCGGAACTGGTAAGAAAAGTGAAACGCAGCGAGAGCGGCCTCATCCTCGACCCGGTTACCCTCAGCGCAGACTCCACCATTGGCCAGGCATTGCGCCTCATGCGGGATAACGGCATCAGCGGCATCCCCATCGTAGACGGCGATAAAAAACTCATCGGGATCCTCACCAACCGCGATCTCCGCTTCGAAAAACATAATACCAAACGCCTCATCAGCGAGGTGATGACGAAAGACAACCTCGTGACCGCTCCCGAAGGAACGGACATGAAGAAAGCCGAAAAAATCCTCCAGCAGCACCGCATCGAAAAACTCCCCGTAGTCAATAAACAGGGTAAACTGGTAGGGCTCATCACTTACCGCGACATCCTCCAGCTGCAAAGCTTTCCCGCTTCGGCCAAAGATAACTACGGCCGCCTGCTCGTAGGCGCCGCCCTCGGCATCACGCCCGACCTGCAAGACCGTGCAGCCGCATTGCTCCATGAAGGTGTGGACGTGGTTACGCTCGACAGTGCGCATGGCCACTCCATCTACGTGCTCGAAGCCCTGAAGAAACTGAAAAAGGCATTCCCGAAACTGCAGGTGATCGGCGGTAACGTAGCAACGGCCGAAGGCGCCCTCGCCCTGGCAGCTGCCGGTGCAGACGCCGTGAAAGTAGGCGTTGGCCCCGGTTCCATTTGCACCACCCGCGTAGTGACCGGCGCCGGCTTCCCGCAGCTTTCCGCTGTGATGAACGCCGCCCAGGCCCTCAAGAAAGCCGGCATCCCGGTGATCGCAGACGGCGGTATCCGTTACACCGGCGACATGGTGAAAGCCCTCGCCGCAGGCGCTTCCACCATCATGGCCGGCTCCATCTTCGCCGGTGTGGAAGAAAGCCCCGGAGAAACCATCATCTACGAAGGCCGTAAATTCAAATCCTACCGCGGCATGGGCTCCATCGAGGCCATGGCGGAAGGTTCCAAAGACCGCTACTTCCAGGATGTGGAAGCGGATATCAAAAAACTCGTTCCCGAAGGCATCGTGGGCCGCGTTCCCTACAAAGGCACCCTTTCCGAAGTGGTACAGCAATTCGTAGGCGGCCTCCGCGCAGGTATGGGTTACGTAGGCGCCAAAGACATCAAGGCCCTGCAAGACGCGCAGTTCGTGAAGATCACTTCCGCTACCGTAAAGGAAAACCACCCGCACGACGTAGTGATCACCAAAGAAGCGCCCAATTACAGCCGCTAACATCATTTTCCCGTGATATTTCAAAGGGCCTGCAAGCGCAGGCCCTTTTTCTTGCGTTCCCTGTTTATATTTGAAAAATGAATGCAATCCTGCAAAAACGCAGTGCCCTGCTGCTCAGTATCCTTTCCGGCCTCCTGCTATGGGCGGCCTGGCCCACTTCCTCCCTTACCTTCCTGATCTTCATCGCGTTCGTTCCCCTGCTGGCCATGAGCGACCGTATGACCGAGCGCCCCGCCGCCTACTTCGGCCTCCTTTTCCTCGCGTTCTGGATCTGGAACACCGCCACCACCTGGTGGGTCGGCAACACCACCGTTCCCGCCAGCGGCATTTTCGCCAATGCGTTCAACGCCCTGCTCATGACCATCCCCTGGATGTGCTACCGCACCACCCGCCTCCGCGCAGGCCGTGCCACAGGGTATTTCGCACTGGCGGTTTACTGGATGACGTTCGAATATATTCACCAGCACTGGGAGCTCAGCTGGCCCTGGCTCACCCTCGGCAACGCATTCGCCATGTACCCGCAATGGGTGGAATGGTACGAATACCTGGGAACGGAAGGCGGATCGTGGTGGATCCTCATCGTCAACATCCTGGCGTACCGCGCCATCCTCCAATACCGCAGCACGTTCAAATTCAGCGCGATCCTTGCCCCGGCGCTCGCCATCCTTATACCCACCGTCGCTTCTTTCCTTGTTTCGGGGGATAAAAATGTGCCCGCCGATACGAAGATCGTTGTCGTGCAGCCGAACATCGACCCGTACGACGAGAAATTCGCGCGTGGCGCGGCGGAAGAACAGCTCCGCAAACTGATCGGCCTCACCGCGCAAAAAACCGATTCGTCGACCCGCTTCATCATCTGGCCGGAAACGGCGCTTTTCCCGTCCGGCGCCTGGGAGCATGACCTGAACGTTCAGCCGGAAGTATTGGCCATCCGCGATTTTCTCCGGCGTTTCCCCAAAGCCAGCCTCATTTCCGGCGCGGCTACTTACCGGCAATACACGGTGACGGACGAAATCCCTTCCACCGCGCGCCACGCTTCAGAAGGCAACTACTGGTACGACGCGTTCAATTCCAGCATCCAGATCGATACCTCGGCCAACGTACAGGTATATCATAAAGCCCGGCTGGTACCCGGTGTGGAACTGACGCCCTACATGCGGTATCTCCCTTTCATGAAAAAGCTCGCGCTCGATATGGGCGGCATTTCAGGTAGTTATGGACTGACGCCCGGGGTGCCGCTGTTCACCAATCCTGACTGCAATGTTTACACCGCCATTTGCTACGAATCCGTCTACGGCAGCTTTGTGGCGGAAAAAGTGCGGGAAGGCGCGCAATTGTTGGTTGTAGTGACGAACGACGGATGGTGGGGCAATACCGCCGGGCACCGGCAGCACCTGCATTATGCCCGCCTTCGCGCCATCGAAACGCGGAGATGGGTAGCCCGCAGCGCCAATACGGGCATTTCCGCACTGATCTCGCCGCAGGGGCAGATCACGGAATCGCTGCCGTACTGGGAACCAGGCGTGATCGCAGGGATGGTGAGCTGCTCGGCCGAGCAGACCTTCTACGTGAAAAATTGCGGTTACATCGCATTCGCACCGGTGATCTTTTGTATCTTGCTATTGTTATACACGATTGTTTTACGGGTAACCAGGAAGAAAAATGTGGAAAACATTCGATAACGGAGGACAGGAAGGCGCGTATTGGACGGAAGGCCAGGGCGACGCGGTGCTTTTGTTGCACGGTTTCGCGGAAGACCATTCCGTTTGGGAGCATCAGACCGCCTATCTCCGCGCGCATTACCGGGTGATCGTCCCGGACCTCCCCGGCACAGGGCGCTCCAACATCACATCGCCGCTCAGCATGGAAAGCATGGCCACGTTCGCGTGGCGGGTATTGCAGGCCGAAGGGCTCGGCAGTGCCGTCGTGATCGGGCATTCCATGGGCGGATACGTAGCCCTCGCATTCGCCGAAGCCTATCCCGATGCGGTGGAAGGCCTCGGGCTCTTCAGCTCCACCGCCCGGCCGGATACCGAAGAAAAACGGGAAGGCCGCCGCAAGTCTATCCGGATCATGCAACAATACGGCGTCGAATCTTTCGTGAAACAATTGCTTCCCAATATGTTCGCCGCGGGCTTCCGGAACTCGCAGGCCGCCAGGGTAGAGAATTACATGGACCAGGCCGTCAAAATACCCTTGGCCACCATGATCGGGTATTACGAAGCCATGATCGCCCGGCCAGACAGGACCGCCGTACTGTCATCCATCCGGAAACCGGTATTTTTCTTCGTCGGGAAGGAAGACCAGGCCGTTCCCCTGGAAAACAGCATGAGCCAGGTGGTACTTCCATCCACCGCCAGCATCCAGATTTTCGACCACGTCGGGCATATGGGTATGCTGGAAGTGTTCGAAGAAAGCAGTTTGCTGCTGCATCAATTCATTACTTTTTGCCAACACGGCGAATAAAAATATCCCGGCATAAACTTTTCGGATAAACGAAAAACCGCCGGAATTCATTCCCTCTATCCTACAGCACCTTACACTTGACGGCGATTTTTATGTAGCCGCCTGCCACTTAAATTTCAGCAACCCCGCGATTTTCCGTAAATTATGGTTACAAGTAAAGCCTCTCCCCATGGGCAAATTTGTATCGCTCCTCATCTTTCTGGCCTGTTTCCTGAGCTGCACTGTGAACGCGTACCACATTATCGGTGGGGAAATATTTTATCGTCATCTCGGCATCAACCCCAACAACGGGGCGCACCGCTACCGGATCATCATGAAGCTGTACCGGGACGGGGATTTCGTGTGCGGCACCCGGCAAGGCTGCCTGGATTATTTCGAGAACCCGGTCCCCTTTTCCATCTTTACAGCCACCGGCAGGCGGTTGGGCGTTCCGCGGCTGCTCACCATCGCCCACACCGCTTCCATCCGCGACACCCTTAAAAACCCCTGTCTTGCCCCGCAAACGATATACCTCGAAGTCGCCTTTTACGAAAGCGAGGTCATCGAGCTCCCGGAAATCGACGGCGGATATTACGTCACGTACCAACGGTGTTGCCGGGGCGAAGCACTCACCAATATCTACAACTCCGAACGCGAAGGTTCCAATTTCTACACCTGGATCCCCGGCCTGGGAAGCCGCCCGGAAAACAACAGCGCCTTTTTCGACATCGAAGAAGCACCCGTCATCTGCGCCGGCCTTCCCCTGAGATATAACTACCGCGCTACCGACCCCGACGGCGACAGTCTCACCTATTCCCTCTGCAACGCCCTCACCGGAGGCAGCACCCGCGCCAACGAAACGGCCGCCTCACCTCCACCCTACAATTCCTACGTCAGTTACATTCCACCATATACCGGCGCCAACCCCATGGGCGGCAATCCGCAGCTCAGTATCGACAACAACGGCCTCATCACCGGCACGCCCAACCGGTCGGGCAAATTCGTGGTCTCCGTCTGCGTTTCGGAATGGGACCGGCGCACGAAACGATTGCTGGGGACGCATCAAAAAGATATTCTCATCACCGTTTATAATTGCGCCACCCGCATCACCGCATCCACCCCATCGACGCTGTACCATTGCAACGACTCCCTCGGCATGCGCGTCCCCATCACCAACAACAGCGTGGCGGGATATACTTCGCGCTTCCTCTGGTATTTCAGCGACGGGACCGACACCATTACCGACTCGCGGAACATCTTCTTCAAAACCTTCGCCGACACCGGTGTATATACCGTGAAACTGGTCGTGAACCCCGGGCTCCCGTGTACAGACAGCACTACCGGCCGCATCTTCAACTACCCGGGGCTGCGCACGGGATTCACCGTGCAGGGCGTCTGCCGCGAAAACCCCGTCTTTTTTACGGATACTTCGACTTACCGGAATGGCGTGATCACCCGCCGGCAGTGGGATTTCGGGGTGCCCGGAACAGACAACGACACATCGAGCCTCACGGCACCGCTGTACCGGTACGCTAACGGTGACGTATATACGATAAGACTGCACATCCAGACCAACCGCGGGTGCGACGCCACCGTCACGAAAAACTTCCGGTTGTATGAAGTGAGACCATTTGCGGGGAACGATACCATCCTCGCCAGGGGACAGCCTTTGCGGCTGAACGGACAGGGTGGGGAAATTTACCGGTGGTCTCCCGGAACGGGGCTCGACAATCCGGACGTGGCCGATCCGATGCTGAACTGGAACGAGGAAATCACGTTCCGGCTGCGCGTCAGTAATCCGCAGGGCTGCGTCGGGTTCGACGATATCAATGTCAAATATTACACCGGCCCGGAATTCTATATTCCCAACGCTTTTTCGCCGAACGGCGATGGCAACAACGATTTCTTCCGGTTCATTCCCGTGGGGATCAAGGAATATTACTATTTCCGGATCTTCAACCGGTGGGGCGAGCTCGTCTATAATTCGCTCGAATTCCGGAAGGGATGGGACGGTACCTACAAAGGCAAGCCAGCCGCGATCGACACGTATCTCTGGATTTTGGAAGGCCTGGACCTGAACGGGGTCAAGATTTCCAAAAAAGGGACCGTAACTTTGCTTCGCTAAACGTTCATAACATGAAGACTGGAAAAACCGCACTCATTACCGGCGCTACCGCCGGGTTCGGAGAAGCCTGCGCAGAAAGGTTCGCGCGGGAAGGATATCGCCTGATCGTTACCGGCAGAAGAAAGGAAAGGCTGGCCGCCCTGCAACAGAAGCTGGAAGAAGGTTTCGGGGCGGAAGTAATGCCACTGGAATTCGACGTCCGGTCCCGGGAGGCCGTTACCGCCGCGCTGGAAAGCCTGCCAGACAACTGGCGGCAGATCGATGTGCTGGTGAACAATGCCGGCCTTGCGCTCGACCTTTCCACCATCGACGAAGGGAATGTGGACGATTGGGAAACGATGATCGACACGAACGTGAAGGGGCTTTTATACGTGAGCCGCACCGTGATCCCCTGGATGAAAGCACGGAAAAGCGGGCACATCATCAACATCGGTTCTACCGCCGCCAAGATCGTTTATGCCAAAGGGAATGTGTATTGTGCCACCAAAGCGGCCGTTGACGCGCTGTCGCAGGGCATGCGGATCGATCTGCTGCCTTACGGGATCAAGGTGACGGCGGTGCACCCCGGAGCCGCGGAAACCGAGTTCTCGCTCGTGCGCTTCAAAGGCGATGAAAGTCGCGCCAAAGACGTTTACACTGGTTTTCAACCGCTTAAAGCGGAAGATGTGGCGGATGTGGTTTGGTATTGCGCTTCCCTGCCGGCGCATGTCTGCATCAACGACCTCGTGGTGACCGCAACGGCGCAGGCGAACGCTTATTATACCTTCAAATAAAAAACTACACATTAGTGTTATTATACATTTTATAATTATCTATTATATTTGAAATCCCTATAAATTGGGAGAGCCGTAGGGATTGACAAGCGCCCCAGCACGGGTTTGCCTTATAAATACCACTTACAGACGAGCGACACAGAAAGTACCATCCCACCAAAAGGGTGAGATGCCCAACGATGAGCCTATTGATAATCCTATAACCATATCCCTATGCTAACATTTGTTACTATGTACATCATCAGGTTGTACTATCCGAGATGTAAGGAGTTTCTGGGAGCGTATTTTGATAGTTCCCGAAGAAACAATTACGGCCGCTGGGCCATGCGTCAGAGCTGGAAGGCCGAGAAGCAATGGTCGTGGGGCTACAACTGACTCTCAAACTACCGTATTAAAAAAGAGGACGCCGCAAAGCGCCCTCTTTTTTTATTCCCGTTATATACTGATCGTCAATCCCAATCCACCCTTCTCACACAAATCATTTCCTTCCCCCTGACCCTTTTCCGGTACGCCACCGCCACCGTTTTTTCCGCCACCGGTTTCATGACGGGGAATACGGATTGCTCGCCTTCGCCGGTAAGGTAGCCCGTTGACAGGGTTTTGCCTTCGGGGGATTTATGCACGAAGCCAATGCGGTTCGTCGTGGTATCGGAAGGTTCGTCCCAGGCCAATAGCAGATCGCCGTTGGATGCGGATACGAGTTGCGGATGTTTGGCCGTTGGTTTGGCGCTGATGCTTTCGCGGCTGGAAAAACTGATCCCGTTGTTGATGGATTTTCCGTAGAAAACGCCCTGTCCGCCGCCCATCGTAAACCACGCGAAATGCAGTCCGCTGCGGTTGCTGGTCATCGTAGGACCGGTGTGCGGACAACCGTTCACCGCCCAATTGTCTGCACTGATCCGCACTGGTTGGGTAAATGTTGCGCCGCCGTCTTTGGAATACATATGCACCATATCGCGGATGGTGTCGTGGATGATGTCGCGGAACGCGACGTGAAGGCCGCCCTGCGGATCGGTGTAGAGGGATGTGCGGCAGCATTGGCAAACCGTTTGCACGAGGGGGCGCGGCCGCTCGAAGCCCTGTTGCCCGGAAGTTGCGATGAACAATGTGGAACCTTCGAGGGGATGGTCTTTCCGGTTATCCAGCCAAACGCACGCCACATTCCCGTCTGGTAATGGCGACATGTCGAAATACCGCTGATCGTACCCCGCCGTATCCGTCACCAAAGGCACGGCTGGTTGCCAATTTTTACCGCCGTCGGAAGAGCGGACGTACCATACTTTGCCGGCGTATTTGTTGCGCGGATCGGGGTTACGGGTGCCGAACATCGCGATCGCTTCCCTGTTTTTCCGGAACACGATCTTCGGCATATTTTCAGGTTGCGGCGAAATGCCGGTAGCGGTAGTTACGGGAACGGCTTGACCGAAATGTTCGCCCCCGTCTTCCGAAACTGCGTACCAGAGCGAGCCTTCGTCGCTACCGGGTTCCTGTTCCACCCAGCTCACGATGAGCCGGCCGGCCGCGTCGTGCGAAATATGCGTGCAGGAAGCGAGTTTGTTCGTGTCGGAAAGGATGTGCTCCCCTCCCGCCCGGAATCCCTGCTGCTGCCCGCAACCAGCTGCCATAGCGGTGATGAATAAGAAAATAAAGTATCGTTGCATCAGGATTTTTGTTTGGCGGTAAATGTATAAGCGACGCCGAAGTTGAACGTGCGCACCGGCCCCGGGCGATAGCTGTCGCCAAATGCGCTCTTTTCGGCGGTGGTGGCGTAAGTTGCATCGAACAGGTTACGGCAGTTCACCCAGCACTCCACCGGCCCGAACTGGTAACCGGCACGGGCGTTGAAGAGATCGTAACCGCCGTAGCGCGCCGTGTTGGCGGGGTCCATGAAATAGCTGCCCACATGCTGCCACTCCATGCCCAGGCGAAGGTGCCGGACGGGCTTCCAGGTGGCTTCGGAATTGGTGATCCATTCGGGTGCGGTGTTCATCCGGTTGCCGTCGTATTTTTTTCCCTTATCCTCGAACGTTACAAAGTCATGCCGCGCGAAAGTGCCGCTGGTACGGATTTCCAGCGAAGGCAGCAACGCATAGCGCGCACTCCATTCTATACCTGCGTGCTTCGTTTTACCGGCGTTGCGGTTTTCGGTGGAATTGTCGGCCAGACGAACACTGATGATCTCGTTTTCGCCATCCATCCGGTACAGGCTCATTTCCGCATGTCCCTTTCCTTTCGCAAAACCCATCCAGCCGCCGATCTCGAAGTTGCGGTAACTGGCGGGCCGGAGCGTAGGCACCTTCACACCACGATACAGTTCCGAAATGTTCGGCGGTGCAAAACCCACGCTGTAATTGGCGTACAGGCCGCGGTTATGGCCAAAGTCGTACGTAAGGCCCAACTTAGGCGTCCAGGCTTCGTAGTGGTTCCGCTCGTCGGGGGAACCGGTAAAGGCAGACGGCGGCAGGTGGTTATCGAAGCGGCAATCCATCCGGTCGTACCGCAGCGCCGCGATCAGTTTCATATTGGCGAACGGGTTCATTTCGCCCTGCACATACAGCGCCGTATTCACGAGGTCTACCTTGTAATCAGTGAGCACGGAATCCGTTTTCGTATAGCCGGTGAAGTAACCCCTGCCGTCGCGGTCCACGTCGATGAACTGAGCGTAATACGTAGCCGGGCTGTAATCGGCGCTGAAGCCCCCGGTCAAAGAAGCGCCCTTCCATCCAAAACGTTTCCTGTGCTGCACGAGCAGGCCCCCGCTCTGGAACGCGTCGCTGTTGATTTCGCCCCTGGCTTTGAGGGGATTGTTGGTAGTTTTGATGGCGTAAAAAGGATTCTGGCCGATCTCGTTGTGGCGATAGAAAACGGAGAAACTCGTCTGGTCGGCATCGTTCCACTGTTTCTCCAGCGTGCTCCTGAACCGGAAAGCCTTCACCAGCCGGTACGAGAACGTGTGCATACTTTTGTAGTTGCGGGAGAAGAAGTTGGCGCTGTCTACACCGCCGGTCTGGTCGGTCTTATAATCCACGAAGGTAGCGGCGTTCGTCCAGGTGGTGCGCTCATCGAATTTGTACTGCGTTTTGAGGGTGAGCGCCAGCTTGTGGAAATCACTGTGCTCGATGCGGCCGTTGCGCTGGTCGGCGTAATATCCGCCAACCCACACGCCCAGCTTGCCTTTTGTGCCCGACAGATTAAAATCGGTGCGTTTGTATCCGCCGTCGCTCATTTCCGCCTGGATTTTCCCGGTAGTAACGGGCGTGGGTTGCGCGGTCAGAAAATTGACGGCCCCGCCCACGGCTTCGCTGCCGTACAGCGACGAAGCCGGCCCCCTGATCACTTCGATCCTTTGCAGCGCCGCCATGTTGATCTCGATGAGGGCGTTGTGGTTGAAATCGCCGACGGTGCGGATGGGCAATCCGTCTTCCATATATAAAAACAGGCTTTTATACCCGATCGGCTGGCGGATGGCCATGGTGTGCTGTTCGTTCCCCAGGTCTGCCATATACACGCCGCTCACTTTGTTCAGTACCTGTTCCAGCGAAGTGGCTTTTGTTTCGCGGAGGGTTTGGGCGTTGAGCGTGCTGATGGCGATGGGCGCATCGGAGCGGTACTGGCGCTGCCGGCCGGCAGACACGATGATTTCGCCGAGCTTGCCGGCGAGGGGCTCCATGACGAAAACGTGCTCGTCTCCCCCGAAACCTTCACACAGCAGGCGGCATAACCGATGCAGGAAGCTTTCATGGAATCGGCCCCGGGCGGGCAATGCAGGGTAAATCGGCCCGAAGCGTCTGTCTGGCAGCCCGTTCCGCCGGCCTGGACGGTTACGTTGGGAAGGGCTTGCCGGGTAAGGGCGTCTATCACCCTACCCTTTACCTTTTCCTGCGCGTTGGCCGAAATCCCGGCCAGCACGAGGCAAAGCGTTATGTATAAAATGCGGTGCATGTTGGATAGCTATTGACGTATACGTATGCGGGCGCATACCTGTTGCCAGGCGCACGCAAAAATGCGCGCGGAATGTCCGGCAACGGGAGCGTATACGGGTAAATGGAAACCGGTCCTTCAGGAGGACGGTAATGCAATTCGTCTGAAAAAAGATAAATGGGAAGCGTTTACGCCCGTGGGGGTGGAACACGGCGTGGAGGGGTCTGGTTGGCACATCCGACAAATATGCCGGGCGGATGCGCACCGCCTTTTCGGGACGCAACAGCAGTTGCGAGGCGGTTTGGGCAATGAGGATTTCGAACTTCTCGGTGACCGAATTACCGCTATGGTCTTTCTTCTGCTGCTCCTGCATCTTTTTCATGAGCACGCAATGACCGTCGCAATGCAATTTTGGTTTCGACCTGTTGATGCAAAGCACCCGGGAGATATACTCCTTGTTCAGCGAAAATTCCGCCAGCACGAGACCTTTGCTGAACGTCTGCAGCAACAGTCCACCGAGAATGACTATGACGAAAATCTGTTTCATGAACGCCACAAAAATACGCGCAGAACGGATACGGTGGAATGATTTACGTCAATCCCGCAATAAAAACGGGGAGACCGTTGTCATCGGTCTCCCCGTCACCAGGATTCTTTTCGCCTGCCGGCCGCTATTGCGCCAGCATGAACCGCAAGGTTACGCCCCCTCGTGTGTTCGTGATCGGGTAAGCCGTCGAAATCACGGGGATGGTTTGCCTGCGGTCGTAGAAGAATTTGATATTCAATCTATTATTGACCACATAGTCGATAGATGGCGCGATGCTGACCACTTTCTGACCGCTGGTCGGGATCACGATGTCGGCATCCAGCCGGTTGTTGACCGTTTTATCGTCGCGGAAGCTCAGGTCCATCCGGAAGTTGAGGTCGTTTTCCAGCCGTTTCCCGCCGTCTTTCCCGATACGGATGGGCAGGGGCAATCCTCTCACGCGGTATCCGCCGCCGATGGTGATCTCGCTCGAGCGCATTTCGCTCAGCTGGTAGTCGATGAGGCTGAGGCTGAGGGTCCGGCTTTTCCGGAAGCCTACGCGGATGTTCAGCGAGTTGGTGAACGTGAGGTCGGCCTCCAGGAGCGGTACGAACTGCTCGGTAATGGTAAGGTTCGGCACGAGGAAATACGGCACGTAGTTGCCCGAAACGGTGTCGCGGAAGGCCGGGTAACCGAGGATCAGCGGGTCGTAATACATGAGCGCCGTATTATAGGAGTTCATGCTCAGCAGGCCGGTGTAAGCGTGCGTGAGGGTAAAATTGGTCAGGAAGTCGGTAAACGGTTTGATGCGGCTCAGCCCGTTATAAGTGATCCGCCAGTTCGGCCGCGGCAGGATGTTTTTGAACGGATTAGACCGTACGTTGGCATTGGTATGCTTGAGCAGCGGTGCGTTTTCCGGGCTCGTTCCGGTGTAGGCGGCGAGGAATGCCGGCACCAGCACGTCTTGCGCATACCGGCCGTAACCGTAACGGTATTGCGGGTCTTTCGGATCGTATTTCGGAACGGAACCGCTGTTGTTGTAAGGGTTCAGTTTGCCGAGGCGCTCTGAAATGGCCGAGCGGAAATTTTCGAAATCGCGGAAGGTGGTAGACACGCCGTCTTCCGTATTGATCTTGCCCCACATCGTCTTGATGGCGATGAAGGTGATCTCGAAGCCGCCCGCGTCGTAGGGGTTCAGGTGATTGAACACCCCGTTGCCGATGGTATCCTTGAACAACTCGGTGTGCGTTTTGGAGAAGGAACGGGTAAGGTTCAGGTCGATGCGCAGGTCGCGGACGGGCTCCAGTTGCGCCTGGATGTCGAGCCGCTGGGTGAACTGCTGCTGGAACTGGATGTTGAACAGGGTATCCGGGCTGAGGAGGCCTTTCTTCGCGAAATTGTCCATCCAGGCCTTGTCGGGTTGTTTTCCGAGCACGAATCCGATCCCGGGCGACATCGACTGCCAGTTCATCCCCAGCAGCTTGGTGCTGTCGAGGTACCCCGGCATGCGGGTCCCGGAATTCTCGCTATAGTTCACGTTCACACGCTTGAGCGCCATCACGATCCGCATGAGCGTCTTCGCCACGCCGGACGGTTGCCCGTCGTCGGCCTTCTTGGTTTCCTGCCCGTCTTTCTGCGGCGCGTTGTTCATTAAAGGCGGAACGTAATCGGAGCCGCCGGCGCTGGAGATGTTCATCTTCCGCAGCCATTTGCTCTTATTATACAGATCGTTGAACTTGAATTCCGCTGCCACGGTTTTCTGGTTGGAGTTCTCGATGGCGTTGCCCAGGTACATCGCCAGCCGCGATGCGCCGATCCAACGGTATTCCGTTCCATAGCTCAGCGCCACGCTCGTCCAGCTCAGGGCCGGGAATTTGGCGGTGGGCAAAGTATAGGTCAGGTTGGCATTGTGGAAATAGTTGGTGGTACGGCCGCCCTTGAAGAAGTTGCCTCTCACGGAATCTTTCTTGATGCTGGTATTGATGCGCCCGTCCGGCTCGTCGATGCGCGCGTTGTTCACGGCGTTGAAGTCGAGCGAAAGGTTGCGGGAGAAATCCCATTTCAGGGAATAATACCGGTCGAAGCGGAAGAACTTGTCGTACGTTTCCGGCAGTTGGAACTGTCCGCCGCCGATGTTGCGCATGCGGGTGGCGCCGAACTGGCGGGTAATATCGGCCCGGAAGCTCATGAGCGTGGGCACGTAATTGACGTTGAAGTCGCGGAGGAGCGCCAGCCAGGGAGATTTGTTCTTGATGAACTTGAACGGCTCCAGGAACTTCTGGGTACCGTTGAAAGTATAGCCCAGGCCGCCGCGGTGGCGGGTGAGCACATCGCTCTGGATCACGGGGTTGTGGCGGGTGATCTGGCTGAAGGAATAGCTGATGTCGAAGTTCTCGATATCCCACAGGCGGTTTTTGGTTCGGCCTACCGACAGCTTGCGGACGTTGGTGAGGTTCAGGCTCTTGATGGAGGTGAAATCCTGCGCGTTGCGGCGGATGGAATCGCGGTGCTCGCGGTTCCGGGCCATGGCGAGTTTATCTTTCAGCTTGATGTCGAGGTCGTATGGATCGTATTCCGGGTTGCTGGTCGTTTTGGAATATCCGGCATACACGGGAATGGTGATGCCCGCACGTTTCGGGAGCAGTTTCCCGAAATCGAGGTTGGTAGCGATGTCGTACTGGAGGAAGTTGTCGCGGAAACGGTCGTTCACGCGCTGGTCGATCCCGCCGAAGCCCGCCGTGTGCATGTTACCGCTGAACGTCACGGTACCCAGGTCGGCCAGGTCGATGTCCATCCGCGCCAGCGCCGCATAACCGCCTTTCTCGTCCAACCCTGTCAAACGCATTTCGTTGAACCATACTTCGGTACATTTCGGCAAACCGTCGTCTTTCGGGTTGGTCACCCCGATCATCACGTTACGCACATCGCCCAGGCTGGGGTTACCCACCACCGCTACGATGGCGTTGCCGTCGCGCTCTTCGTACGGTATCAGCGGCGACGCTCCATTATTATTACGTGCCATCTTCAACTTCGCGAAGCGGTCGAGATCGAGGTCGAGGTTATTGGCTTCCGGCCAGATTTCCGTATCCCGCGCCGAGCCCCAGGGCGTCAGCTTCATGGGAATGCGGTACTCGTAATAGTTTTCGGTGAAGTCGCTGCCCACCCGAACGATCGCCTGCAACTGGTCGTCTTTCAACGAGTTGGGATCGCTCACGGCTTCCGCGTGGATGAACATCTGCAGGCGGTTGTACTGCCGGAGGTCGAGCTGGATATTTTTATACATCGCCCGCGTTTCCCCGTCTTTCAAATCACAGATCTGCGCGGAAATGGCCTGTTCGTTCAACAGGATGTTGGTATTGTTGGTGCTCAGCGTATTCTGGCGCAAAATGCCCGGAGGCAAAACATACGGAACAGGACGGCGCTTGGCGTTTTCCTCGATGTTCACGGCAGACACGTTGAAGGTGGTCTGCTGATCTACCGGGATGGGATCCCCGGGCTTCAGTTCATATAAATAACGGCGCCACTGGTTGCGCACGAGGTCGAGCTTCGCGAAGCGCAGCACCACCGAATCCTCGAAGCCTGTCATGAACATACGCATGAACCGGATGGATTTGAAGTCGGGGATATTGCCCACCTTCCGGTCGTACTGGTTCACCGGCACCTTGAACTGGTACCAAACCTGGTCGGCCATCTGTCCGTTGGGCAACTGCACCTTGGTCACGAACCGGTCTACCACGTAGTTGCTGCCCACTTGCATATCGGGGCGCAGGTCTACACGGTACTGGAAATATTCCTCCGTTTCGTTCATGGTATTGTCGCGGTTGAGGTCTTCCGACTCGGGATAGTTGGTGGCCGCGTTGGAGAACTGCGAGTTGTCGTTGGAAACGGGCGAGTTGCCGTCCGGACCGTTGATTTTTTTGTAACGGCCGAGGATGTCGGTTTTCGCATCGTCATACGCTTTATCGCGATACCATTTATAGTCGTCGTTCGAGGGGTCGTTCGCTACGTTCCTGAAAGCGTCGGAGCCGGTGCCGAAGTTGGAGGCCAGTTGCTGGAGGTAGGGCGCGTGGAAGTTTTTCTCATCGCCGTTTTCGAGACCGTCGAAGCCCACGTCCTGGTAACGGCGGATGGCGGGGTCGTTGTCGAACGCCTGCGTGATCTGCTGTTGGAATTTGGGGATGCGGCCCCAGTGGGTGGAATCGAGTTTATTGCGGTCGCGGTTCGGGTCCGGCAATCCGTTTTCGAAAGATTTTCGGGAATCTTTCAGCACGTCTTCCGACACGTTCCCGAGGTTGAAGTACAGCGAGCCGCCGGCGGATGCGGGTTTGTCGAAGAAAGGATCGGGGATCCAGAATTCGATGAACTCGATGTTGGAGGTTTCGAAATCGGAGTTGTCGATGGCGCGCATGATACCGCCCCAACGCTGTTTCGGATTGCGGAGGCGGCCGTTGGCCTGGAGCTCGAGGGTCGATGCCTCCATATTATAAGGACCTTTCTCTTCCGGGTAGTACGCCAGGTCGAGGGTGCTCAACTGGCTCTGGCCGAAGTCGGTGGAACGGTTCGGGAATACGTCTTTCTGATAAATAAGCCGCGTGCGCGGATCGGTCTGCGAAGCCTCGTTCACGCCCGGCGGCAGGTTGCTGGACCGGGGAATCTGCAACGTCGGCTCGATGATGTACCAGGCCAGCAGCGCCCTGTTCTTGCCATAAGCCAGCGTATCGTTCAGTTCGGCTTCGGGGAAAAGGATGGCGCCTGCGGCATTGGTGGCGTCCCGCGGCGTGGAAGCGAGGCTCCAGGCGGTAGACGGGAACTTCAGGTCGTACCCGCTGCGTGTTCCTTCAAAATCGTCGATCATCACCTGCCCCTGCTTCGAGCCCGGTGCATTCACGAGCTTGCTATGGCCGGGGAAGAGCCGCGCCACCTCGCCCGTGAAGTTGATCCCCGCCGGGCGCGAGGTCTGGAAGTTGGGCAGGCGGTCGAGCAGGCGGGTGAGGCCGCGCCACTCGGAAATATAGTTACCGTCGAGCCCCACCACGGTGTTCTTGATGGGATCGTCGCCGTAATTCACTTTCTGGTAATAGGGCCGCTCGCTCATCCGCACCACGGTACCACCGAGGTTCAGCTTGTCGTTCACGTAATAATCCAGCCTGGTGCCCATATAGTTGCGGACCTGCTGCCCGAACAGCGCGTTGTTCTCGAACTGCACGTTGATGGGCACGCCGGCGCTCAGTACCCCGCCGTTGATGATCTTGATCCGCCCCATGTTGTAATCGATGAGGTAATCGATGTCTTCGCGGAGCATTTGCCCGCCGGCGGTAACGGTCACGGATCCACGGGGAATGTTGTAGGCGTTGAGGGATATCTCGGAAGCGTTGGCCGATTTGTACGACCCGCGCATGATATAGCGGTTGAGGTTGGGGAACTGCTGCGCGATCACCTTGATGGAGTCGTACAGCATGGTGTACATGTATTGTTTCTCGAGCGTCGCGTCTCCGTTGAAGGCTTTTTTAACCCCTTCGCCGAAGGGCTCCAGCACGGGGAACATGATTTTCCCGTTCATGGGGAAGATCGTGTACCCTTCCACATAGTCGAACACGCCGTCGGGCTGGGGGTCGTTCTGGTTATTGAGGCGGTCGAGGTTCAGGATGGTGATGATGGGCGCTCCCTGCCATTGGCCCGAAGCGTCGGGCAGATAGCGTTTTTCGCTCGGGGCGCGGGTTTCGGTGCCGGGATCCTTGTACAATACGTCGAGCTTGAAGTCGGCGCGGTTTACCTGGTAGGCATCGGTGGAGTAGATATTTTTCATCATGAGGTCCCAGATCGGCAGGGCGGGCCTGGCCGAGGTGGCTTTCAGCATCTTGAGGAAAAGTATTTGTTGGTTGGCCGAGTTCTTCGGGTCGGGGGGCACGTCCTGCGAAAATTCACCGACCTGGTACACGCGGCCGTTGTAGGTGTATTGGTAAGCTACGGCCAGCACTTCGTCTGGCTGCAATTGTTGCTGCAGCGAGATGAAGCCGATCTGGCGGTTGAGGGTGAATTCGGTGGAATCGAGCTTCCGGGCGAAGGTTTTCTCGAAATCCTGCACGGGCTCCAGTTGCAGGCCCAGCAATCGGGAAACGACCGTCCCGGTAAACCGGGCGGCCGGGTCGCTGACGAGGTTGCGGTAGAGATCGTTCGTATTCCGGTCGGGCAGTTTGTTCGACGTCAGCGGCTGGATGACGGGGTTGGAGGGCTTTTGCTCCGCCAGGTCGGCCAGTGCCACGATGTCGCGCGTTTCGGTGGTGGCGCCGGATTTGTTGGTGACCCAAACCTCGATGCGGTTGATATATACCTGCGACCGTATAACGGGCAGGTTGCTCATGGCGTAATTGAAGGTGTCGCGGAAGAATTGCGCCAGCAGAAAGTGGCGGTTATCTTCATACTCGTCTGCCCGGCGCACGAAGTCGCTCACGCTGTTGCCCCCACGAAGTACCATGTTCTGCTTCTGGGATTTCTGGTTGGAGAGTACGCTGGTGACGGTGAGGCGGCCGAACTGGAGTTGGGTCTTTACCCCGAAGAGGCTTTGCACGCCGGGGATGAGGGAGCTGCTGAGCGGGAAGCTCACGTTGCCCGCTTCGATCTTTTTGATGATCTCGTCCTGGTAGCCGGTATATTCGAGTTTGACCTGGTTTTCGAAGTCGAAGGTGCTCTGGGTGTTATAGTTGGTGATGAGTTTGAGCTTCTCCCCGATCTTGCCGGTCACGTTCATATTGATATCGATATCGAAATCGAAGCCCCCGTTTTTGCGGGCCCTTTCCACGAGCACGGGATTTTTCACGTTCTGGCCCTGGTAACCGAAAGTAAGCCCCAGGCTCCCCTGCGGCTTGATGTCTACCTTGGTGCCGCCGAACACGCGGTCGAAGAGTTTATCGCCGTAATACAGCTGGGGCGCTCCGCTGCGCTGGTTAAGGTTGCCGATGGTGCCGGCGCGCTTTTGCCAGTAGGCCTGTTCGCTTTGAGCGGCCTGCATGCGGTAGAATTCGCCAAAAGTCATGACGGTGGGCTGCCGGTAATTGCGGCCGCCTACTTTTTCTGTAACGATGTATTCCTTGGAAACGGGGTCGTATTCTACATTCTTCTGGATATTCGCGGGGTCTTTCAGGTCGATGGCGTTGCGGACGGGATCCGTCACGGCCGTACCCCTCCGGTCCCGGATAGGATATTTCAGCGTATCCGGTTTCGCTACCGTATCAGGGCGTGTCACATCTATTAAGTTCCAAATCCCCGCGTGCTCAATATTTTTTTTGAAAGTATATCCCGAACTGTTCGTGTTTCTGGCGGCTGATTCAACAATGACTAAAGATACAACACCGATTACTGCAAGTACTCCAAGGTAATTCTTTCTTGCCAAGCGATCTTAGGTTTTATAGAGGTCAAGGATTATAAATTTATAAATTTTTGAGGGATTTCTTTATAAGTACCTCCAATTCATGCAATTGTGGCTCAGCTTTCAGTACTTTCCGTACTGCCTGCTCAGCCATGTTTCTGGCAATTCCCAGCGTTACCAGAGCATTTAACGCGTCATCCTCAATCGTATTGTGGGTTTGGGCAGATAAATATACGGTTTCCTCCCTGTGTTTTTTCATTTTGTCTTTGAGTTCCAGGATAATGCGTTTAGCGGTCTTGTTCCCGATGCCTTTCACGCCCTCCAGCATCTTCTCGTTTTCCATCACAATGGCCCGCTGCACGTCTTCCGGGGTCAACGAACTCAACATCATCCTCGCCGTGCCGGCTCCCACGCCGGAAACACTGATAAGTTGGAGGAAAACTGTCCTTTCCACGTCGGAAAAAAATCCGTACATCGTGTGGGCATCCTCCTTGATATGTACGTAAGTGAGGAGTTTACAGGATTCCATTCCCGTGATCTGGGTCCAGGTATGGAGGCTGATCTGGACCTCGTAACCTACTCCATTTACGTCCAAATGCACCATGGCAGGAGATTTGAAGGCAAGTTTGCCGTTCAGGTATGCTATCATATAGGATTTTATCTTCCGGCGAATTTAATTCATTAATAAGATTATTCGTTTAAGTCGTATTTTTACGCCCATTTTATAACTTATCCTAACAATATGAGTAAAATAACAGCCGCCATCACGGCGGTGGGTGGGTATGTTCCCGACTATGTACTGACTAACCAGGAGTTGGAAAAACTCGTTGAAACGACAGACGAATGGATCATGACCCGTACCGGCATTAAGGAACGGAGGATACTGAAGGGGGAAGGAAAAGGCACCTCGGAACTCTGCGTGCCTGTTGCGCTCGAAATCTGCAAGAAAAGAGGCATCACCCCGGAAGACATCGACCTGCTCATCGTAGCCACCGTTACGCCGGACATGGTGTTCCCCGCCACTGCCAACGTTGTTACGGATAAGATCGGCGCCAAAAACGCTTTCGGTTTCGACATCAGCGCCGCCTGCTCGGGCTTCCTTTATGCGCTCGACACCGGCGCCAAATTCATCGAAAGCGGTAAATACAAAAAAGTAATGGTCATCGGGGCAGATAAAATGTCCTCCATCATCGATTATACCGACCGCACCACCTGCATCATCTTCGGAGACGGCGCCGGTGGCGTGCTCCTCGAGCCCAACACCGAAGGTTTCGGACTGGTCGACTCCGTCCTCAAATCAGACGGGCATGGCCGCGAATTCCTCAACATGAAGGCCGGCGGCTCCAATTACCCCGCCTCCGCCGAAACCGTGGCCAACCGCCAGCACTACGTATTCCAGGAAGGCAAAACCGTCTTCAAATACGCCGTGGCCAACATGGCAGACGCCGCCCGCACCGTAATGGACCGTAACCAGCTCACCGCAGCCGATGTAGCATGGCTCGTTCCCCACCAGGCCAACCTGCGCATCATCTCCGCAACGGCAGACCATATGGGCCTCCCCAAGGAGAAAACCATGATCAACATCCACCGCTTCGGCAACACCACCGCCGGCACCATCCCCCTCTGCCTCTGGGAATGGGAACCCCAACTCAAAAAAGGCGACAACCTCATCCTCGCAGCTTTCGGCGGCGGGTTCACCTGGGGCGCCAGCTACGTGAAATGGGCGTACGATGGCAAAAAAGCTTAATAACCAACATATTATATCGAAAAAGGCATCCACTCCGGATGCCTTTTTTTATGTTACAAATTTCCCGGTTCCTCGTTCACGAACCGGTCAGACCGGTAAAAAGCATATAAATCAGTACCACAAAACGGACAATACCGGATGTTCAACCGCTTCACCTCCTGCCCCACACTGTAACCGGGCGTTACGTAAAAACGGTAAACATGCCGGCCGTCTGGCCGCTCGTCGGGATGCCGCTTCACCACGCGCAAATTCATCCCGTCCTCGCGCGATACCTCATGTCTAATGCCAAATCTGGCACAACAATATTGACGATACATAGGCGCTGTTTTCATAGTCAGGTGTAAAAAATGGTTTTGAAGGGTAGATTGCGACAACTTATGGAGCATGCTTCATTTCATCATGTCCATCAAATACAGGCGCCATGGCGCAAGGGAAGATGCGGATAAACAAACACATTTGCTTGGGTTTTGGAATAAGGATGTAACTAAATCGGTAAATGCCAGGGCTGGAACAAAAGCTAAATCTCGAACACGAATCCATGCTGGGTCAACGCATCGTACTTTTTCCTGTCGAACCGGTACAGATGCGCCCCTTTCTTGGAAGTGCTTTTGTCTTTCTCGTCCAGTTTTTCAAGAATGTCCATCGCCAGGATTTTCTTCCTAAAGTTACGTTTATCTAACGGCCGTTGATAAATTTCTTCGTACAAATTTCTCAATTGGGGCAGGGAAAATTTCTCCGGAAGCAGCTCGAAGCCGAGGGGGTGGAATTTGGCCCGGTCGCGCAGGCGCTCCAGGGCATCGCGGAGCATTTCGTTATGGTCGAAAATAAGTTCGGGGATTTGATGAAGGCTGAGCCAATGCGCACCATGCTGCTGCGCCAGGAGCTTATCGTGCTCGCTGATGCGGATGAGGGCGTAATAGGCGAGCGAGATCACGCGGGCGCCGGCATCGCGGCCGGCATCGCCGTAGGCGCGGAGCTGGTCCATGAAGATGTCGCGGATGCCGGTCGTTTGCCGCAACACGCGAATGGCCGCATGGTCCGTACTTTCATTTTCCTGGACGAAGCCCCCCACCAGCGAAAACGCCCCGGCGAGCGGGTCCACTTTCCGCTGGATGATCAACAGTTTCAGTTTCCCGTCTTCAAACCCGAAAATGATACAATCCACCGCCACCAGGTGGCGCGGCGCATTGGCGTAAAACGATGCAAGGCTCATTAGCTCCGATTATGGCTGTAAAATAAGGGGAATTATTTTTTCCATCCTGTATATTCGATGAAATCGGTGGACGGTATCCGCGGTACCCCCTGCTGGCGCAACATCGTCACCAGCTGCCCGCGATGGAACGCGCTGTGCGTGAACGCCTGCATCAATATCCGCGTCACCGGCGTCTTGCAAACGCCTTTCGCCGGACTGTTGAATTCCACCGTATGGGCCAGCTTCGCGTCGGATGCGCCCGACACGAACGCATGCAGCGCCTCGCTCTGCCTTACGAACAACCCGGCCAGCTCCTCCATCCCGCCGCTGAAACCCGCAGCCGGAGGCACTACCGGGCTCGCCAGCAGCAACCGCTGGTACCAGACGCTTTCCGCATTCCAGACATGCAACACCGTTTTCCGCAATGTCGGGAAACTGCTGCCCATGTCGCGGTCCAGCTGCTCGTCGGGCAATGCCGCCATCACCTTCATCAGCCGGCCGTTGGCCCAGGCGTTATGCCCGGCCAGTTGTACCAGGAGATCCTTCATTAATATCTTATTTTTACGTTCCGTTGTTTACCTTAACAAGATAATCATTACCAAAAAATAATTCAAACGATATGAACCCTTCACCACTTACGGGCTTCAGTTCCGTCTGCATCCACGCCGGCCACGAGCAGGACCCCAGGTACGCCCATCTCACGCCGATCTACGCTTCCTCCACCTACGTGTACGACTCCGCCGAACAAGGCATGCGCCGTTTCAGCGGGCAGGAAGACGGATTCATCTATTCCCGCTGGGATTCTCCCAATTTCCGGGAAGCGGAAGCCAAGATCGCCGCGCTCGAAGCTTTCGGGCTCACGGGGCCAGACGGCAACCCGCTCGTTCTCAAGGCGAAACTGCACGCCTCCGGCATGGGCGCCCTTTCCACGCTCTTCCTCGCCCATCTCAAATCGGGCGATAAAATATTGTCGCACTATTCGCTCTACGGCGGCACCGACGAGCTGTTCCGCAAGATCCTCCCGCCGCTGGGCATCGAAGCCATCATCATGGACCTCCGCGACCTGAACGCCGCGGAAGACATCCTGAAAAAGGACCCCGCCATCAAAATGATGTACCTCGAAACGCCCGCCAATCCCACACTTCGCTGCGTAGACCTCGAAGCTTTGACCGGCCTGGCGAAAGCGAAAAACGTCATCACGGCGGTAGATAATACCTTCGCCACGCCGTACCTCCAGCAGCCCTTCGCCTATGGCGTCGATTACGTTTTCCATTCCACCACCAAATTCCTCAACGGTCATGGCACCGCGATCGGCGGCGTGCTGATCGGGCGCGATGTGGAGCTCATGAACGGCCCGGTGGAAAAGGTGCATCGCCTCCTCGGCGCCAACTCCAACCCGTTCGACGCATTCATGCTCACGCAGGGCATCAAAACGCTGGAAGTGCGCATGGAACGGCATTGCCACAACGCGATGGAAGTGGCGGGCTTCCTCGACGGGCACCCCGCCATCGCCACCGTGAATTATCTCGGCCTCGCCGATCACCCCGATTTCATGATCGCATCCCGACAGATGAAACACGCCGGCGCCATGTTGAGCTTTGAGCTGAAAGGCGGACTGGACGCGGGCAAACGATTTATCGACAAGCTGAAAATGTGCCTCCGCGCCGTGAGCCTCGGCACCACCGACACGCTCATCTGCCACCCGGCTTCCATGACCCATTACAGCGTACCGAAAGAATTGCGCGAGAAATACGACATCACCGACGGGCTCATCCGCATGAGCACCGGCATCGAATCCGTGACGGATATCCTCACCGATCTCGACCAGGCCCTCGCCTAAACGACTATATTTGCAGCATGATTACGATCCGCAGCGCTGAAAGAAAAAGATTGCGCCCGCATGATGGAACTGGTGCGGGAACTGGCATTATATGAAAAAGCACCCGAGCAGGTGACGGTGACTTTGGAACATTTCGCAGAATCCGGCTTTGGCCCGAACCCGGTATGGTGGGCGTTTGTAGCGGAGGAAGACGGCGTTATCGCCGGGATGGCCCTGTATTATATCCGCTATTCCACCTGGAAAGGCACCCGGATGTGGCTGGAAGACATCGTGGTGTCTGAAAACCACCGTGGCAAAGGGCTCGGCAAACTGCTGTTCGACCGCCTGCTCGAAGAAGCGCGGGCAAAAGGGTTCAGCGGCATGATGTGGCAGGTGCTGGAATGGAATGAGCCTGCTATTAATTTCTACAAAAAATACAACGCCAAATTCGATCCGGAATGGCTGAACGTCAGTATCGATCTGTGATTTGGACGGCATAAAAAACGAAGCGTCCCGGCTCTGAGGAACCGGGACGCTTTTTTTATATCGTTCAGCGAAGGATTACGCCAGCACGAGCGTATCGCTCACGCCGTCGGTCGCTACGTTTTTATCGATTTTCGCGATGAGCCCCTGCAACACTTTACCGGGCCCTACTTCGGTGAAGCGGGTGGCGCCATCGGCCACCATGGCCTGTACGCACTGTGTCCATTTTACGGCGCCGGTGAGCTGGGTGATGAGGTTCTGTTTGATTTCTACGGGGTTGGTCACGGCTTTGGCTACCACGTTCTGGTAAACGGGGCAGTTCGGCGTGTTGAACGCGATAGACTCGATGGCGGCCTGTAATTCTGCCTGGGCGGGCGCCATGAGCGGCGAGTGGAAGGCCCCTCCTACCGCGAGCTCCATAACGCGCTTGGCGCCGGCGGCCTTGAGCAGTTCCATCGCTTTGGCGATACCGGTTTTGGTGCCGGAGATCACCAGCTGGCCGGGACAGTTATAGTTGGCGGGCACCACGGTGTCGTCCGTGATGGTGGCGCAGATTTCTTCTACTTTGGCATCGTCGAGCCCGAGCACTACCGCCATGGTAGACGGGGTGATCTCGCAGGCTTTCTGCATGGCGTTGGCGCGGATAGACACGAGTTTGAGCGCGTCGGCGAAGCCGAGGGCGCCGTTGGCCACGAGGGCGGAGAATTCGCCGAGGGAGTGGCCGGCCGTCATGTCGGGACGGGCGTTTTCCAGGCAGAGGAACCCGATCACCGAATGGAGGAATACCGCCGGCTGGGTTACTTTGGTTTGTTTGAGGTCCGCTTCCGAGCCTTCAAACATCACATCGGAGATCCGGAATCCGAGCAGTTCGTTGGCTTGCTCGAAGAGATCGCGGGCTTTGGGACTTTGTTCGTAAAAAGCCTTGCCCATACCGGTAAATTGTGCTCCCTGACCGGGAAAAACGAATGCGTGCTTCATTGATATGATTAATTATCAGATGGCAAATATATATAAAAAATTATGGTTTAATCCAGCACGGAAAGTGTCCGGGTCAAACCATATGTGTTTTGGACCAATATGATAACGGCTGATTAGCGCCGGCCCATGAGGTCGGAACTGATGAGTTTCATGAATTCGGCGCGGGTGGTCCCGTCTTCGAACTGGCCGCTGAAGGCGGACGTGGTGGTTACAGAGTTCTGTTTCTGCACGCCGCGCATCATCATGCAGAGGTGTTGCGCTTCGATCACCACGGCTACGCCCTGGGGCTGCAGCGTATCCTGGATGGCGTCCAGGATCTGGTGGGTGAGGCGCTCCTGCACCTGGAGGCGGCGGCTGAAAATGTCCACCACCCGGGCGATCTTGCTGAGCCCGGTGATATAACCATTGGGAATGTAGGCCACATGCGCCTTTCCGAAGAAGGGCAACATATGGTGCTCGCACATGGAATACAGTTCGATGTCTTTCACGATCACCATTTCACTGTACGCTTCCGTGAATTTGGCGCCGTTCAGCACTTCCTTCGCGTCTTGCTGGTAACCCTGCGTGAGGAACTGCATGGCCTTGGCCATCCGTTCCGGGGTTTTTACCAGCCCTTCGCGCTCGGGGTCTTCGCCCAGCAGGGCGATGCTATTGCGGTAAAACTCCTTCAACCCGTTCGTCACTGATTCGTCGTACTGCTCTTCTTTATGGTAAGCCATGTGCTGCTGTGTTTTTACTGGTTATTTACCGCCGTAGTATTCCACGTAGATCTTGGAAGTTTCGTGCAGCTTGATGCAATGGAGCTGAACGGTCCCCGGCAGATGTTTTTCGAGTTGTTCCCAAATGGCGATGGCCACGTTTTCCGCGGAAGTGAATTTGTCTTTCATGAAATCCACGTCGAGGTTCAGGTTTTTATGGTCGAGCTTTTCCACCACCACATCGTTGATCAGGACACCTAACGTTTTGGCGTTGAATACAAAACCGGTTTCAGGATCAGGTACGCCTTTTACCGTTACGTGCAGTTCATAGTTGTGCCCATGCCAGTTGTCGTTGGCGCATTTGCCGAAAACTTCGTGGTTTTGCTCCTTACTCCACTGTGGATTGTACAACTTGTGCGCAGCATTAAAATGCTCGACGCGCGTCAAATAGATCATTTGTTCCTTGATAAATTTCTGCAAAGTTAAAGCAATTCGTCGAAAACGTACCTTTATGGGATGAAACTGCTCGTTGCCGCCGCTACGGAGGCGGAAATCCAACCCACGATCGCCTGGCTGAAGGAATCCGGAAGAACGGACGTAGAAACGATCATCACGGGCATCGGCCTGTTCAGCGCGGCTTTTGCGCTGGGGAAGCGCCTGGCAGCGGGGGATCGGCCCGCACTGGTGCTCCAGGCCGGCATCGCGGGCACTTTCGACCGGAACGTGAAGCTGGGCGATGCGCTGCTGGTGGAGAAGGAATATTTCGGCGACCTGGGAGCGGAAGACAACGGCGTTTTTCGGGACCTCTTCAGCATAGGGCTCTGGAAGCATGATATGCACCCGTTTACGAATAATTATTTATTGAATCCGTTTGACAGGGTACCGCCATCCCTGGCGCAGTTGCCCCGGGCATCCGCGGTTTCCGTCAATACAGTATCCGGCGAAGCCGCCACCATCGCGCAACTGGAACAACAGTACGCCCCCACGCTCGAAAGCATGGAAGGCGCGGCGCTGCACTATGCCTGCCTCATGGAAAACGTCCCCTTTCTCCAGCTGCGCACCGTATCCAATTACGTGGAACAGCGCGATAAATCGAAGTGGGACATCAAATCGGCGGTGATCCGCCTCAACACACTGCTCCGCGATACGATCAACGAATGGAATAACGAACGATAAAAAGAACGATATATGCAACTGAGCTTAGGATTTTCGCCCTGCCCGAACGATACTTTTATTTTCGACGCATTGGTGAATGGAAAGATAGATACGGAGGGTTTGCAATTCGACACCCGGCTGGAGGATGTGGAAACCCTCAACAAATGGGCCCTCCAGGGTAAACTGGACATCACGAAACTGAGTTTCGCCGCCGGTCTCCGCGTGGCAGACAAATACCGCCTCCTCAACAGCGGAAGCGCGCTGGGCCGGGGTTGCGGCCCGCTCCTCATTGCCCGGGAGCCCCTTTCCCCCGAACAGATCTCACAACTTAAAATCGCCATCCCCGGAGAAAATACCACGGCCAACCTCCTCTTTTCCATCGCTTACCCACACGCGAAAAACAAGGAGATCATGGTCTTTTCCGACATCGAACAGGCGGTAATTTCCGGCAGGGCAGACGCCGGCGTCATCATCCACGAAAACCGCTTCACCTACCAACAAAAAGGCCTCGTGAAAATCACCGACCTCGGCGCTTTCTGGGAAGAAAAAACGGGGCACCCGATCCCCCTGGGCGGCATTTTCATCCGGAAAGACATTCCCGAAGCCACGGCCCGGCAGGTAGACGCCCTCATCGCGAAAAGCCTGCAGTTTTCCTTCGCCAACTACCCCACCCTCGCCCCTTATGTCAAGGAACACGCGCAGGAGATGGACGAGCAAGTGATGCGGCAGCATATCGAATTGTATGTCAACGACTTCAGCCTGGATTTGGGCGAACAGGGGCACAAAGCGATCGAAGTGCTGAAGGAAAAAGCCGTATTAGCAGGCAGATAGCGAATTCAGTATCGGTCGCGGTCACCAGGAACCGGCTTCCGGATTACTATTGCTACGGTTACAGTACTGTATCCGTACTACATCCCTACTATATCTCTACTGTATCCCTGTATAACGCGGGCTACACCACAGTCGCCATCATCAAAACGACGATACTATTTTCACAAAAAGCGTATGCATGGCGTACGCTTTTTGTTTTCATGGTTTCAACGCCTTCCCGTACACTTCCAGCGCCCGTTTCCGCGCCATTTCGTGGTTAACGACCGGCTGAACATACGTAAGCCCATCGATCTCCGGCACCCATTTCCGGATGTACTTTCCTTCCTTATCGAATTTCTGCGCCTGCAGCGTAGGATTAAACACCCGGAAATACGGCGCCGCGTCGCAACCGGAGCCCGCCGCCCATTGCCAGCCGCCGTTGTTGGCCGCCAGGTCGTAATCCAGGAGCTTTTTGGCGAAATACGCTTCGCCCCAGCGCCAGTCGATCAGCAGGTGCTTCGTGAGAAAACTCGCCGTCACCATCCGCACGCGGTTGTGCATGTAACCGGTTTCGTTCAGCTCGCGCATCCCCGCGTCCACGATAGGGTAACCGGTCTGTCCCTCGCACCAGGCGCGGAATTCCCGCTCATTGTTCCGCCAGGCAATATTGTCGTATTCCTTTTTGAAAGACGCATGCACCACATCCGGAAAATGCCACAAAATCATCTGGTAAAATTCGCGCCAGATCAGCTCTTTCAGGAATGTATCGTTCAGTTTCGTGGCGCGGCGCACCAGTTCGCGGATGCTCACCGTCCCGAAGCGCAGATGCACGCTCAGGCGGCTCGTGCCCGGAATGGCAGGATAGTCGCGGGTTTGGTCGTAATGTTTAATTATGGCGTCTTCGGGATCAGGCGCCGGGAAATCGCGTTGCGTGGGCACGAAGCCGATGTCGCCCAACGAAGGGATAGGGCGCTCGTCCTGCAGATGGAAATTGCCGAAATATTTTTCCATCGAATAGGATTTGACGAAAAACGGTTCCATCGCGGCCAGCCATTTACGGCTGTAAGGTGTGAACACCGTATAAGGTTCCCCGTTATCCTTCAACACTTCCCCCTTTTCGAAAATCACCTGGTCTTTGAAGGTTTTGAACGGGATGTTCCTTTCCCGGAGATACGCGCCGATGGCTTCGTCGCGCCCGCGGGCGTAGGGCTCGTAATCATGATTGGCGAAAACCCCGGCTACGTCGTACACCTCCGTGAAATGACGGAACGCGGCGGCAGGGGTACCGTGATACACATGCAAAGTGCTCCCCATCTTCAGCAGTTGCTGCTGCAGGCCGGCGAGCGCATCGTGGATGAATTGCAGCCTGCGATCGGCCCGGTCTTCCAGGTCGTCGAGGATATCGGTGTCGAAAACGAACACGGGCACAACGGGGCAGCCGCTGCGAAGGGCGTGGTATAATGCAGCCTGGTCGTGCAGGCGAAGGTCGCGGCGGAGCCAGCAGATAACAATTTTCATGCGCAGTTTTTTACAGGCGATGCGGCTCCCCGGGCGGAAAAGTTCAATGTCAGATGGAAAATCGAAGATACGGCGAACTTACAACATGGATTCGTACAGCAGGTCGTGCAGGATGGCGGACGTGGCGTTGCCGTAACTGGTATCGCCGAATTCGCCCACCCATCGGATGCCGTAGATGGCGTTGGTGAGGAAAATCTCGTCGGCCGTTTGCAGATCGCGCACGGTCAGCACCCGTTCCTGGATGTGGAACGGGAATTCGGTGGTGAGGATGTGCTTGCGCATCACGCCGCACACGCACCCTTCCGTCAACGGCGGCGTGAAAACATCGCCGTCTTTCACGATGAACACGTTCGCAACGGTTGTATCCGCCACGCGACCGTATTGATTGAGCAAAACGGCTTCGGCCACCTGGTGCTGGCGGGCGTACATGGCGGCCAGCACGTATGGCAGACAGTTGTTGGATTTGACGTTGCTCAGCTTGTCACCGGTTTTCACGGCATCGGGGAATACGTCCAGCGAAAGCCCCGTACTGTTCAGTTCGAAAATATGTTCCGGCAATTCCCAGGACTGGATGAGGAAATGCGGCGTATGATCGACCGGGTCGTACAGCCCCGTTCCCGCGCGCCATACGGTGAGGCGCACACGCGCGAGATCGCTCACGCCGTTGGTGCGGCAGAGTTGTTGAATAAGGTCGATGAAATAATCTTTCGTAAAATGCGGCGGTATGTGAAAATGCAGGATATGCAAACTGGCGACCAGCCGTTCGAAATGCAGGTCGGCCAATAACAGTTGCCCCTGGTACACTTTCATGGTTTCGAAGCACCCGTCGCCATACCGGAAACTGCGGTTATCTACGGTGAGCAACGGTTTGTCGGCCGCCATGAATCTTCCGTTATAACACAATTGCATACCGTAAGTTACGATTATAAAATCATTTCGGGAACATCGCCGTCAATGACCAGCCGGCCGGCCGTTTTGGCTTTGATTTCGTCTACGGTCACGCCTGGTGCGCGTTCCAGCAGCCGGAAGCCTTCGGGCGTAACATCGAGCACGGCTATTTCGGTGACGATTTTCCTGACGCAGCGCACGCCGGTGAGCGGCAGGGTGCATTGGGGCAGTAATTTGCTTTCGCCTTTGGGATTGGTGTGCATCATGGCAACGATGATGTTTTTGGCCGAAGCCACGAGGTCCATCGCGCCGCCCATACCTTTCACCATTTTCCCTGGGATTTTCCAGTTGGCGATATCGCCCGAGTCGGAGACTTCCATGGCGCCGAGCACGGTGAGGTCTACCTTCCCGGCGCGGATCATGCCGAAGCTTTCGGCGGAGTCGAAGAAGGCGCCCCCCGGCAGGATGGTTACCGTTTCCTTCCCGGCGTTGATGAGATCGGGGTCGATGCCTTCTTCGGTCGGGTAAGGCCCCATGCCCAGCATCCCGTTTTCGGATTGCAGCATGATGGAAATGCCTTGCGGAACGAAGTTGGACACGAGTGTGGGGATCCCGATCCCCAGGTTCACATACATCCCGTCGCGCAATTCCTGCGCGATGCGTTTGGCGATGCCGTATTTATCAAGAGCCATAGCGAAAATCAGATTTTGACGGTTTTTCTTTCGATGCGTTTTTCATAATCATGTCCCTGGAAGATGCGGTGCACATATATCCCGGGAACGTGGACCTCGTCCGGGTCCAGCTGACCGGGCTCCACCAGTTCCTCCACTTCCGCGATGGTCACATTGCCCGCCCGCGCCATGGAAGAACTGAAGTTGCGGGTGGTTTTGCGGAAAACGAGGTTCCCCATCCTGTCGCCCTTCCAGGCTTTCACGATGGCGAAATCGGCCGGCAGCGCCAGTTCCATGAGATAATCCTTCTCCCCGAAACGCCGCGTCTCCTTCCCTTCCGCAATTTCCGTCCCGAAACCCGCGGGCGTGAAAAAGGCAGGAATGCCCATTCCCGCCATGGCGATGCGCGTGGCCAGGGTACCCTGAGGAATGAGGTCCACCTCCAGCTCGCCCGACAACAATTGCCGTTCGAACTCGGCGTTCTCGCCCACGTAGCTCGACATCATTTTCTTGATCTGTCTTGTCTTCAGCAGCAATCCCAACCCGAAATCGTCTACCCCCGCATTATTGGAGATACACGTCAGGTTGCTGACGCCCTTGCGCACGAGGGCTGCGATACAGTTTTCCGGAATGCCGCACAGGCCAAATCCTCCGAGCATGAGGGTGGCGCCGTTGGGGATATCGGCGATGGCCTCGTCGGCGTTTGCAACGATCTTGTTCATCTTCTCAGTTTTTGTTTGTAACCGAAAGATGGAACGCCTCTACGGGCGTTTCATGTTTTGGTGTGTATAACGTCAGAATATATTCAGTTTCAAACTGTCCGGACTGGGCCAGAACAGGGAATCCATACGGGTGCGGCCCAATTTGCGCTGTTCCCTTTCGTTGCGCGCCCGGTCTGTGGAATCGATGGCTTCGCGTTTGCGGCGCACGATGTCGCCCATATCTTTATATATCGCCTCCAGCCTGTCTGGATGCGATTCGTAAAATTGCCAGCTTTTCAGTGAACGTTTCGCGGTCGGTTTTATGGAGCAGCAATATCTGTGCGTACAGGGTTTTACTCGCCGAATCGCGCATGGCTTCCGTGATGTCTACCGAACTGCGGCCTTCCATCATCTGCTCCCGCGCAAACACGTCTGCATAGTTCATGTCCAGCAAAATATCGCGCATCTCGTTTTTCCCCAATACGCCTTTCGGTGTACGGTCCGCTTCGCCGCAGGCAGCCATGAGGGCTGCGATGAAGAGGACACCCGCTATCTTTCTCCAATTCTTCATAGTCTTATATTACTTCATTTGCTGGTACTTGTTGGCATTCGGCACGTCGAGGACGGACAGCATCTGGATGGCCCGCATTTTTTCCTGCGGCGGCGCTTTGGAAAAGAGTTTCATCAGCTCTTCGTTCTTGGCGGCAAAAAAGCTTTGCACCACCATCGAGTTGGGCTGGTCTTCCTGGATGCCCATCAACATGTTCAGGCAATTCATGATGGCGGCGCGGCCCTTGTTCATGTCTTCGTACATCTGGTCGAGCCCCAGGCGGTGATAGGTATACATCACGTCGTGGAACCGCGCAAACTTGACGTTCAGCAGGTTGTCCTGCAGCCAGTAACGGTTACGGTTGCCTTCGAAAGCTTTCCACCCGGAAACGTCTTTTCCGTCGGGGGCGTTATTCACAATATTAAGGGCTTTTTTAAAATAATTGTCGCCGCCGCGGGGGAAAACGAGTCGTAATCCAGCCCTAAAATGATGTAGCAGTAATAGGCGATAACGGCGGTGAGGTTGGATGCCAGGGGGTCGTTCCCGGAAATGCGCTGTTCGTTGAATTCCATGGGCTGGAACTCGACGTACCGGAAAACCAGGTTGTTATCCTGCGTGTTGAAAATGCTGGAGGTGTAGCTCGTGTTGAAGACGGGCCGGCCCGCCTGCACGGTGAGGCTCGCGCGGTAGGTATTGTTCCCGAGGTCCTGGGTAACGTTGAGGAGGAAATTGCATTCGATGCGTTCGGAAGTGGTGAACGCGTCGTCTGTCCACCGCCGGCCGTTGATGAACTCGTTGAGGGCGGTCTGGAGGGTGGTGAAGATGCGTTTTTCCACGTTGGTGCCCAGTTGGGCGGCCTGAACGGAAACGTTGGCGCGGAATTCCTGGGCGCCGGCGGCAAGGGATGCCATCAAACAAAGGCAGAAAGCGAGAAGTTGTTTACCCATGTTGCATGTCGATTATAGCCGAAACGATTTCCCTGGCAGCGTCCTGCTTGGATTGCAGGGGAAGCTGGCGCTCCTGGCCGTCGGCGCGGAGGAGGGTGATTTTATTGGTATCGTAGTTGAACCCGGCGCCGGGGTCGTTCAGGGAATTGAGGACCACCATGTCCAGGCGCTTGTCGTTCAGTTTCTTCAACGCGTATTCGCGTTCGTTATTGGTTTCGAGGGAAAATCCGACGAGGGTTTGACCGTCTTTCTTCGAAGCGCCGAGTGCCCGGGCGATGTCCGCGGTTTTTTCGAGCTCGAGGTTCATTTCGTCGTCTTTCTTCTTGATTTTTTTATCGGCGACGTCGCGCGGGCGATAATCTGCCACGGCGGCGGCCATGACGAGGATGTCGGCTTTCGGCGCGAATGTGGTGCAGGCGTCGAACATCTGTGCGGCGGTCGTCACTTTTTCGGTGGTGACCCCGGCGTGGTGGGTTTCGCGGGGGGTGGGGCCGAGCACGAGATGGACGGAAGCGCCGGCTTCTGCGAGGGCTTCGGCGATGGCGATGCCCATTTTACCGCTGGAATGGTTGCTAATGAAGCGTACCGGGTCTATGGGCTCCTGGGTGGGCCCGGCGGATACGAGGGCGGTTTTGCCTTTGAGGGGCTGGCCGTCTGACCTGCCGGAAAAGAAGTTGTAGAGGTAGGAAACGATGGCTTCGGGCTCTGCCATGCGGCCTTCGCCGAAGAGGCCGCTGGCCAGTTCGCCGCGGTGAACGGGGAGCTGGCGGTGGCCATAGGCGAGCAGTTTGCCGACATTGGCTTTGGTGGCGGGATGGAGCCACATATCTTCGTCCATGGCGGGTGCGAAAAGGACGGGGCAGGTGGCGGAAAGGTATACGGCGAGCAGGAGGTTATCGCAAATGCCGTTTGCCATTTTGGCGATGGTGTTGGCGGATGCGGGGGCGATGAGCATAACGTCTGCCCAGCGGCCGAGCATCACATGGTTGCTCCAGCTGCCGTGTTCGGAGATGTGGACGCCGACTTCCTGTTTCGATAGGGTGGCGAGCGTGAGGGGCGTGATGAAATCGCAGGCGGAGGGGGTCATGAGCACCTTCACCTGGGCGCCTTCCTTGACGAGGAGGCGCACGAGCAGGGCGGCCTTGTAGGCGGCGATGCTGCCGGAAACGCCCAGTAGGATCTTCTTACCTTGTAACATCTGGCAAAATAAAAGCGGCAGAACAACGATATTCTGCCGCTATGAAATTAGTATTTTTCACAAATACAACGAAGGATCAGGAATACAGATCGTCGTCGTTTTTGCGGAAATAGATCTTATTGTCCAGGAATTCCTGGGTAGCCTGAATCGCGGAATTCGCCATTCTTTCGTAGAAACGGGAGATTTCGATCTGCTCTTTGTTCTCGTGCACTTCTTCCAGGTTATCCGTGTGGGAGGCGAACTCTTCCAGTTTGGAGTGGAGCTCTTCCTTCACGGTAATATTGATCTGGTTTGCCCTTTTGGCAATAATGGCAATGGATTCGTACAGATTACCGGTTCTGTTTTTGATATCGGTCGTGTTTTTAGTCTCAACCCAGGGGTTCAGGCTACTGGACAGACTCCGTTTTATTTTGCTCATTTTCCAGCGTTTTAATGTTATTTTTTGCTAAGGTAAAGTATTTTTCGGCATCCCCGCGCAATTTGCTGGAGGGATAGCGGTCATTGAACTCGAGATATTCGTTTACGACGGTCTCGAAACGCTCTTTCTGGCGGAAGTGTACGCTGTTCTTGGCATAGTTATAATATGCCTTGATAGCCATATACTTATAGCTGTCGCTCCGCTCGGAGTCCGGGTAAGCGCGCATGAGGCTTTTGAAGGCCACGCCCGACGCTTTAAAGTGGCCGAGGTTGTAATACAGTTCGGCGGCGTTGAAATCTTTCTGTTCCAGTTTCCGGCGGAGGAGGTCGATCACGACGGAGGCCTCGGTGGATTTGTCGGACTGGGGATAGGTGTTGATGAAGGTCTGCATGGCTGCGATCGCCTTCATGGTATTGGTCTGGTCCAGCGCTACCTTGGGGGAGAGTTTATAATAGCAATAGGCTTGCTGATAGTCGATCTCCATGGCGCGGGGGCTGGACGGCAGGGCGTCCAGGTAATTCTTGAAGTGGAAGGCGGCCTGGGTGTAATCTTTCAGGTAGAAAGAACAGTAGGCGTATTTATAATACAGCGGCTCGAATTTGTCAGTGCCTTTGAATACGGGGATCATTTCCTCATATAAGGTCTGTGCCATCTGGTACTTCTTCTTCTCGTACATTTTATCGGCGTACGCTAACTTCTTGTCCAGGTCATTGCTTTTTTCAATGCGCCTGAGTTCCCGGTTACAGGAAGCAGCAGCGAGCGTAAGGGCCACAAGGCCAACTAGTAAGAAAATTTTCCTCATAAAAAAGAATCGCAAAGGTACGAATTAAAAGCAAAATCCGGACTTGACATAATGGAGGGCCGTTAAAAATTTGCCAAAAAGCGGATTTTCGTCCCGCAGCGCGTTTTCAACACCAAAACCCCGGTTATAAACATTTTTTCCACACATCTCCAGCTTTATCCACAACCCACCCTTCCCCACATACCTCAAACCTGTGCCTGCAGGCACGATCCTCGTGTGGAAAAAATATAGAATACATTTTTTCGGTTAAAAGTGGGAAAAAGTGTTATTTTGTGTTAGAAAATGGAAATCAGGTACTAAAACGAAGCATGACGGGCTTTTTAGGAGAATATGAATCTACGCTGGACGCAAAAGGGCGTTTCCTGCTCCCTGCCGGGTTTAAACGGCAGCTGCCGGAAGACGCAGGGGCCCAGTTTGTGCTGAACCGTGGCTTCGAGAAGTGCCTGACTTTGTACCCGATGAGTGAGTGGACGCCTATCCAGGAGAAAATTGCCAAGTTGAACGATTTTGATCCGAAAGTTAGGGAATTCCGCCGCTATTTTCTGAATGGTGCAACCATTGTGGAGCTGGACAGTGCAGGCCGCCTCAACATCCCGAAGAACCTTGCTGTACATGCGGGGCTGGACAAAGACATCGTCCTGGCCGCAGCCAACAACAAGATCGAGATCTGGGACAAGGCCAAATACCAGGAGTTCTTTGATAATTTTTCACCGGAAGCCTTCAGCAATCTGGCCCAACAGGTCATGTCGCCCGACGGTAGCAATATCCCCGGGTTGTAAAAACGGTACGTATGGAAGCAGGTTTCTATCATCAGCCCGTCCTTCTCCAGGAAGTGATCGAGCATATGCAGATCCGGCCAGACGGCCTGTATATCGACGCCACTTTCGGCGGCGGCGGCCATTCCCGCGCGATCCTTTCGCACCTGGGGCCGCAGGGCCGGCTGGTGGTGTTCGACCAGGACGAAGACGCTTACCGCAACCGCATCCCGGACGAGCGGGTCACATTTGTCCGCGAGAATTTCCGGCACCTGGAGCGTTTCTGCAAGCTGCATAAAGCCCTGGGAGCCGATGGCATCCTCGCCGACCTTGGCGTTTCCAGCTACCAGTTCGATACGGCGGAGAGAGGGTTCTCCACGCGGTTCGACGGGGCGCTGGACATGCGGATGGACAACCGCGCGAAGCTGACCGCCGCAGACGTGCTCACCACTTATTCCGAGCATCACCTGCACCAGCTGTTCCAGGATTACGGCGAAGTGACCAATTCACGCACGCTGGCCAAAACGATCGTGACGCTCCGGAAAGCACATCCGCTGCGGACCATCGGGGAGTTCAAATCGCTCATCCAGCCCATCGTGAAAGGCAATCCGGCCAAATACCTCGCACAGGTATTCCAGGCGCTGCGGATCGAGGTGAACGACGAGCTGGGGGCATTGAAAGACCTTCTCACCCAGTCTACCGCCGTGCTCAAACCCGGCGGCCGGCTGTCGATCATCACCTTCCATTCGCTGGAAGACCGGCTGGTGAAGAACTTTATGAAGAACGGCAGTTTCGAAACGGTGGAGGATAATCCCTACAGCTTCGAAACCCCGCCGAAAGTGTTCAGCCTGGTCACGAAGAAGCCGGTCACGGCCGGCGCCACCGAGTTGAAAGAGAACCCCAGAAGCCGGAGCGCAAAGCTGCGGGTCGCGGAGAAACGCTAAAGTTGTTACTTCCATCCTATCATCCCCTTTTACCGAATATACTGTCAGCATCATCAATCGCTAAACACGTAAAGGTTTGCAGGAAGAAGTAAAAGACATATCAGCGGAAATACCGCAGGAGAGCACCCCGGCAACGCCGCGGCGGGAATGGCGGCTGCGGATCAACTACCGGATGATCACGGACAACCTCCCCTTCATCCTCTTCCTCGCCGTAGTGGCATTGGTATACATCGCCAATAATCACCTCGCCGAGAAGAAGGTCATCCGGATCAACCGGCTCAGCCGCGAGATCAAGGAACTGAAATGGGAATACCTGAGCGTGAAAAGTGAACTGATGTTCAGAAGCAAACTGAGCGAAGTGAGCAAAGCCGTGGAACCCCTCGGCCTGAAAGAACTCAGCACCCCGCCCCAACGGATCGAACCGAAGGCGAAAACCGACAACGAGCAATAGGAAATTCACACCGATACTGATTCTAACCCGGCAAATGGAGATTAAAAAAGACATATTATGGCGGTCGTATCTGTGCCTCATCGGCATGGGCATCTTCGCGGTCGCCATCGTCGGACGGGTAGTTTTCCTCCAACAGGTGGAAGGCAACTACTGGCGCAACATGTCCGACAGTCTCCACACCGCTTATATGGACCTCGACGCCGACCGCGGCACCATCTACTCCGAAGAGGGCCGCATGCTGTCTACCTCCATCCCCTACTTCGATATCCGCATCGACTTCAAAGCCGACGGCCTGCAGGATAAAAAGAAAACGGTATTCAAGGATAACATCGATTCCCTTTCCCGCGCACTTGCCAACCTGTTCATGGACCGCTCCGCGGCCGATTATAAAAAGATATTGCAGGAAGGCTATAAAGAAAAGGACCGTTACTTCCTCCTCAAGCGCGATATCCGTTTCGACCAATACCAGCAGCTCCGCACCTTCCCCATGTTCCGCCTCGGGCGCAACAAGGGCGGCCTCATCGTTGAGACCAAGAACAAACGGATCAACCCCTTCAAGCTGCTCGCCAACCGCACCATCGGCCTGGCCCGCACCAACTCGCAGAACGTAGGCCTGGAAAATACTTACGACGCATTTCTCAGCGGCGTGACCGGGAAGCGCCTCATGCGCAGGATCGCCGGCGGCACGTATATGCCGGTAGAAGGGTACGACATCGAGCCGGAAAACGGGAAAGACGTCATCACCACCCTCGACGTGAACATGCAGGACATCGTGGAAACGGCGCTCATGCGGATGATGGTCCAGAACGAATGCGTGCACGGCACCGCCATCCTCATGGAAGTGAAAACCGGCAAGATCAAGGCCATCGCCAACCTCGGCCGCCAACCCGACGGCACCTACTGGGAAGATATGAACCACGCCATCCAGAAAGGGGAACCCGGTTCCACCTTCAAACTGGCCACCATGATCGCCCTGCTGGAAGACGGATACATCACGCCGAACACGATGGTAGACCTAAATTATGGTCGCTGGCCCATCAACCGCCGCATCGTATACGATTCCGAACCGCATCACCTCACCAACGTAACCGTCAAACGCGCATTCGAGCGCAGCTCGAACGTAGGGATGGCCAAGCTGGTGTATCAATATTATGCGAAGAAGCCTAACGAATTCTCGGCCCGCCTCCGCAAACTGCATCTGGACGAGCTCACCGGCATCGACCTTCTCGGCGAAGGCAAGCCGATGATCAAGACCACGGCCAACAAAAGCTGGAGCGCCACCACCCTTCCGTGGATGGCGTTCGGTTATGAAGTGACGCAAACGCCCATGCATACCGCCATGCTGTACAACGCGGTAGCCAACGGCGGTAGAATGATGAAGCCCTACCTGGTGAACAGCATCCAGGAATACGGGCAACCGGTGAAAAACTTCGAGCCGGTGATCGTGGCAGACAGCATCTGTTCGGCCAAAACGCTGAACGCGCTGCACGATATGCTCGAAGGCGTAGTACTGAACGGTACCGCCGCCAAACTGCAAACGCCCTACTACCGCTTCGCCGGCAAAACCGGCACCGCACTCATCGCGGACGGCAAGCGGGGCTATGCCGACAAGATTTACCAATCGTCTTTCGCGGGATATTTCCCGGCAGACGATCCGCAATACACCTGCGTGGTAGTGATCCGGAACAAGCCCCATGCCGCCAAATTCTATGGCGGCACCGTGGCTGGACCGGTTTTCCGCGAAGTGGCCGACAAGCTCTACGCCCTGGCCGTGAAGAAACCGCGTTACCTCGCGGGCAACGGCGGGCTGGATTCCATGATGGCCATGAAAGCCGGGAAAGGCAGTGAATGGAAAAGCGTAGCCGCCACGCTGGGCCTCCCTTACGCCGGCAGCCTCTCCAGCAGCAACTGGGTGACGGCAGACGTGAAAGGGAACAAACTGGCCTTCGAGCCGGTGAAACAACAAAGCGGCACCGTTCCCGATGTTAAGGGAATGGGCCTGAAAGACGCACTGTACCTGCTGGAAAATGCAGGGCTGCGCGTTGTGATCCGCGGCGCGGGAAAAGTGACCAGCCAGTCGCTCCCCGGAGGCGCCAACATAGGAAAAGAACAAACGATCATTATAGAACTGAGCTGATACAGATGAAGACGTTGCGGGACATATTATACCAGGTGCAGATCCTGGACGTGCAGGGCAATAATGACATTGCCGTGCAGGCGCTGCATATCGACTCCCGCCAGGTGAAACCGGGAGACGTGTTCATCGCCATCCGCGGAGTGGCGGCCGACGGCCATGCCTACATCCCGAAAGCCGTGGCGCAGGGCGCCGCTGCCGTGATCTGTGAGGAAATGCCCGAAGTGACCGCCGCCAACGTTTGTTACGTGCGCGTGAGCAACAGCCACCAGGCGGCAGGGATCATAGCCGGCAACTTTTACGACAACCCGTCGCGCAAGCTGCGGCTCGTCGGCGTTACGGGCACCAACGGCAAAACCACCGTGGCCACGCTCCTGTTCCGTTTGTACACGGCCATGGGGCATCATTGCGGTTTGCTGTCGACCGTGCAGAACCAGATCGGCGAGCGCATCGTTCCGGCCACGCATACCACGCCCGACCCCATCAATCTGAACGCCCTGCTGGCAGACATGGTGAACGAGGGATGCGATTACGCCTTCATGGAAGTAAGCTCCCACGCCATTCATCAGCAACGCATCGCGGGGCTGCAATTCGCGGGCGGCATCTTTACGAACATCACGCACGACCATCTTGATTACCACAAGACGTTCGACGAATATATCCGGGTGAAGAAATCGTTTTTCGACAACCTTCCCGCCTCCGCTTTCGCCCTCACGAACCTGGACGACAAGCGGGGCAACGTGATGCTGCAGAACACAAAGGCCCGCAAAGCCACGTACAGCCTGCGCACCATGGCCGAGTTCAAGGGAAAGATCCTCGAAAACAACCTCACCGGGCTGGTGATGCAGGTTGGCGCGAAAGACGTGCACTTCCGGCTGATCGGCGAATTCAACGCCTACAACCTCCTGGCCGTGTTCGGCGCAGCCGTGCTGCTGGGAGACGATAAAGACACCGTGCTGGCCGCGCTCAGCAACCTGAACGGTGCGGAAGGACGGTTCGATTACATCGTATCCAAAAACGAGCGCATCATCGGCATTGTGGACTATGCTCATACGCCGGACGCGCTCATCAACGTGCTCGCCACCATCAAAAACCTCCGCCAGGGCCATGAGCAGATCATTACCGTGGTAGGCTGCGGCGGCGACCGCGATACCACGAAACGGCCCATCATGGGAGAAGTGGCCGCCGAACATTCGGACAAAGCCATTTTCACTTCAGACAACCCGCGGTCGGAAGACCCCGCGGCCATTATTAAAGAAATGGAAGCCGGCGTGAACGTGACCCAGCGGAAGAAAACGCTGTCGATCACCGACCGCCACGAAGCCATCAAAACCGCCGTCAGCCTCGCGAAACCGGAAGATATCATCCTTATCGCGGGCAAAGGGCACGAAAAATACCAGGAGATCCAGGGCGTAAAGCACCCGTTCGACGATAAGCAGGTGCTGCGCGAGATCCTGGAAATGTTTGACAAATAGAAGATCACGACCAATTATATGTTATACTATCTGTTCACTTATCTTAAAAACGAGTTCAACTACACCGGTACCGGGATGTGGCAGTTCATCACGTTCCGTATCACCATGGCGTTGTTGCTCTCGCTCGTGATCTCGCTGCTGCTCGGCAAGCGCATCGTGAAATACCTGCAGCGCAAGCAGATCGGGGAAACCATCCGCGACCTGGGCCTGGCAGGCGAACAGACCAAAAAAGGCACTCCCACCATGGGCGGCCTCATCATCCTTTCGGCCATGGTGATCCCCACCCTGCTGTTTGCAAGGGTGATGAACGTATACATCCTCCTGATCCTGCTCTGCACCGTTTGGCTGGGGCTCATCGGGTTTATCGACGATTACATTAAAGTATTCAAGAAAAATAAGGAAGGGCTCGCGGGAAGATTCAAGATCCTCGGCCAGGTAGGCCTCGGCATCATCGTAGGCACCACCCTGTACTTCAATGAAAACGTGGTGATGAGCCGCGAGATCATGGACGGCAAGAAACTGGCACCTTACGAAAAAGTGGTGAGCAACGAACGCGTAACGCCCGACGGGCACCGCTTCGTGGACGTAAAAACCCCCATCACCACCATCCCCTTCGTAAAAAACCACGAGTTCAACTACAGCAAACTGATTTCCTGGATCCCCGGTGCGGAGAAATTCACTTTCGTGATCTACATCCTCATCGTGATCCTCATCATCACCGCCGTTTCCAACGGGGCGAACCTGACGGACGGGCTAGACGGCCTGGCGACGGGCGTTTCGGCCGTGATCGGGGTCTGCTTCGGCATATTCGCCTATGTGAGCGGCAACATCCAGTTCGCGGAATACCTGAATATCATGTACATCCCGCACCTCGGCGAGCTGTCGATCTTCATCGCCGCGTTCGTGGGGGCCTGTGTCGGGTTCCTCTGGTACAACGCTTACCCCGCCCAGGTTTTCATGGGCGACACGGGGAGCCTGGCGCTGGGGGGCATCATCGCTTCGCTGGCCATTATCGTCAGGAAAGAATTGCTGCTGCCCATCATCTGCGGCGTTTTCTTCGTGGAAAGCCTCAGCGTGATGATCCAGGTGGCATATTTCAAGTATACGAAGAAGAAATACGGTGAAGGAAGACGCGTGTTCCTCATGAGCCCGCTCCACCATCACTACCAGAAGCTCGGATATCATGAAAGCAAGATCGCCGTGCGTTTCTGGATCGTGACGATCATGTGCGTCGTATTCGCCATCGCCACACTGAAAATGAGATAATTGACAATGAAAAAACTCGTCATACTCGGAGCCGGAGAAAGCGGCATTGGTGCGGCCCTGCTGGGTAAAAAGCAGGGATACGAGGTATTCGTGTCTGACGGTGGCGCCATCAAAGACCTGTACAAACAGGAACTGGCGGTGAACAGTATTCCGTTCGAAGAAGGTCATCATTCGTGGGACGTGATCCTGGGCGCCGACGAGATCGTGAAATCGCCAGGCATCCCTGAGAAGTCGGAGCTGATGAAGAAGGTCCGCGAGCGCGGGGTTTCCGTGATCTCCGAGATCGAATTCGCCTGGCGGCACAGCAAGGATACGAGCAAAGTGATCGCCATCACCGGCAGCAACGGCAAAAGCACCACCACGGCCCTCACCCACTGGATATTCAGGACAGCGGGCCTCAACGCCGCGCTGGTAGGGAACATCGGGGTGAGCTACGCTAAACAGGTAGCAACCGAACCGGCCGATTATTATGTGGTGGAAGTGAGCAGCTTTCAGCTGGACGATATCGTGGACTTCAAACCGAACGTGGCCATTCTCCTCAATATCACGCCCGATCACCTCGACCGGTACGAGTACAAAATGGAGAATTACGTGGAAAGCAAATTCCGCATCGCCATGAACCAGACAAAGGAAGATTTTTTTATTTATTGTATAGACGACCCGGTGATCCGGGAACATTTAGCCAAGAAACCCATTTATTCTACAACAATACCTTTTAGCATTATGGAACAATTGAAAGAAGGTGGATTCATAGCGAACGACCAGCTGAACATTCAGGTGAAAGAAGACGAACCGGTAATTATGTCGATGTACGATCTGGCATTAAAAGGTAAGCATAATTTGTATAATTCAATGGCAGCAGGGATTGCAGGCCGCACGATGGATATCCGGAAAGAAAAGATCCGGGAAAGCCTCAGCACGTTCTCCAGCCTGGAGCACAGGATGGAATACGTAACTACCGTGCGCGGAGTGGATTTTATCAACGACAGTAAAGCCACGAACGTCAATAGCGTATGGTTCGCCCTCGAAAGCATGGAACGCCCCGTGATCCTCATCATGGGCGGTGTGGACAAGGGGAACGATTACAGCGCTATCCGCGAACTGGTCCGCGAAAAAGTAAAAGCGATCGTTTGCCTCGGGGTCGACAATCGCCCCATTCACGAATCCCTGTCCAAAGACATGGAAGTGATGGTGAACACCGATAACATGAAAGACGCCGTGGCCCAGGCCTTCAACCTGGCCAGCAAAGGCGATGTGGTATTACTCTCGCCTGCATGCGCAAGCTTCGACCTCTTCAAGAATTATGAAGAAAGAGGCCGCGCCTTCAAGGATGCGGTGAGGGAACTCTAACAACAAAAACGGAACAACGTGAACAACTTGCTTCAAAAGACGAAAGGTGACAAGGTGATATGGACGATCGTGTTCTTCCTGTCTGCGGTAAGCTTGTTGGCAGTGTACAGTTCCACAGGCTCTTTGGCATACCGCGTTTACAGCGGGCATACGGAATACTACCTGTTTAAACAGCTGTCGGTACTCATCCTCGGGATCCTCATCATTTACTTCGCCCACAGGGTGAACTATACGATTTACTCGCGGGTGGCGCAGATCGGGTTCCTTTTATCGATCCCGCTGCTCATGTATACCCTCGCATTCGGTTCCAACCTGAACGATGCGAGCCGATGGATCAAACTTCCGGTCATCAACCTGACGTTCCAGACTTCCGACATCGCGAAGCTGGCATTGTTCATGTACGTGGCGCGGCAGCTGTCGAAAAAGCAGGGTGTGATCGATGATTTCAAGAAGGGGTTCCTTCCGATCATTCTGCCGGTTGTCGTGATTTGCGGGCTTATCATGCCGGCGAACATGTCTACCGCCCTGTTGCTCGGTGCGAGCTGCATGCTGCTCTGCTTCATCGGCCGTGTGCCGTTGAAATACCTCGCAGGCATGATCGCAGCGGGATTGGTGCTGGTGGTGCTCATGTTCGGGATCGCCAAACTCACGGGCATGGAAGGCCGTACCAAAACATGGATGAGCCGCATCGAGAGTTTTTTTCTGCGGAAACGCATGAAGAGCCCTACCAGGTGCAGCAGGCGAAGATCGGGATCGTAAACGGCGGATTGCTCGGGAAAGGGCCCGGAAACAGTACGGCAAGAAATTTTCTTCCGCACCCGTATTCCGATTTTATTTTTGCGATAATTCTTGAAGAGTATGGTATCTTTGGCGCCTTTTTGGTGATGGCCGCTTACCTCATTTTACTCCTCAGAAGTATCCGGATTTTTAAAAATTGTCCGTACGCCTTCGGCGCATTCCTGGCCCTCGGCCTGAGTGTGACGCTGGTTATTCAGGCGCTGATGCATATGGCTGTGAACGTGAACCTGTTACCCGTAACGGGGTTAACGTTGCCGCTGGTGAGTATGGGAGGATCGTCGGTAATATTTACCAGTCTTTCCATCGGCATCATCCTCAGCGTATCGCGGCATGTGGAGGAAGCAGAAAACAAACAGGCGGTAGCTGCGCAGGCAGTGGCCGCATAATCATATAAAACCGAATTGTATTTGGCACACAAGATCATCATAGCAGGCGGCGGGACCGGGGGGCACATCTTCCCCGCGATCGCCATCGCCAACGCCATCCGCAAGATCGAAGCGGATGCGGAGATCCTGTTTGTGGGCGCCAAAGGCAAAATGGAAATGGAAAAGGTACCCCAGGCCGGGTATCCCATCGAAGGGCTGGAGATCGCCGGTTTCAACCGCAGCAATATTTTCAAGAATATCCTGCTGCCGTTCAAACTGCTCAAATCCCTCCGCCAGGCACGCAACATCCTCCAACGGTTCCAACCCGATGCCGTGGTTGGCGTAGGCGGGTACGCATCGTTCCCCATCCTGCGGAAAGCGCAGAAAATGGGCATCCCCACCCTCATCCAGGAACAGAATTCCTATGCGGGCAAAAGCAATAAAATCCTCGGCAGGAAAGCCAACGTCATCTGCGTAGGCTACGAAGGAATGGAATCCTTCTTCCCGGCCGATAAAATATTATATACCGGCAACCCCGTGCGCGGGTCCATCACGCAAAGCGCCGTCACCAAAGACGAAGCCATGCGCCACTTCGGCCTCATGATGGGCAAGCCCACGGTATTTGCAGTAGGCGGAAGCCTGGGAGCCAAGTCCATCAACGACGCCCTCCTGCCCCGCCTCGCGGATTTCGTGAATAAAGACGTACAGCTCATCTGGCAAACCGGGAAACTGTATTTCGACACCGCCAAATCCGCCGCCGCGCCGTTTTCCACCCACGTGAAAGTCTTCGACTTCATCAATGTCATGGACTTCGCGTACAAAGCGGCCGACACCGTCATTTCCCGCGCAGGCGCCCTCGCCATCGCGGAGCTCTGCGTAGCGCAGAAACCCGTGATCTTCGTGCCCTACCCGTTTGCGGCGGAAGATCACCAAACCAAAAACGCGGAGAGCCTCGTGCATAAAAACGCCGCACTGCTCATCCCCGACGCCGAAGCCGGCGCCAAACTGGCCAACGAAGCCCTGAGCCTCGTGCAAAACAAGGCGCTCATGCAGCAACTTGAAACGAACATCGCCCCCCTGGGCAACAAAAACGCAGATATGACCATCGCCCGCGCAGTGCTCGGGCTGATAAAATAACAGGATGGATTTGAACAACTTACATAGGATCTATTTTGTAGGCATCGGAGGCATCGGTATGTCGGCCATCGCACGCTACTTCAACGAAAAAGGAGTGGCCGTGAGCGGATATGACCGTACTTCCACCCAACTCACGCAACAACTCGAAGCGGAAGGCATCCGCATTCATTATACCGACGACGTTTCACTGCTCGACCGCGAAGCGCAGCTCGTGGTGTATACACCCGCGATCCCCGCTACCATGTCCGAGCTTGTGTTCTACCGCGAAAACGGGTACGAAGTGGTAAAGCGCAGCGACGTGCTCCAGGAGATCACCCGCTCGCTGTTCGCCATCACCGTGGCAGGCACCCATGGCAAAACGACCGTTTCCACCATGATCGCCCACCTGCTCCGCGACGCCGGCTACGGCTGCAACGCCTTCCTCGGCGGCGTAAGCGCCAACTACGGAAAAAATTTCTGGTCGAGCGAAAGGCCCGTAGCCGTCATCGAAGCAGACGAATACGACCGCTCTTTCCTGAAACTGAGCCCGGACATCGCCGTGCTCACCGCCATGGACCCCGACCATCTCGACATATACGGCACCGCCGAAGAAGTGGAGAAAGCCTTCATCCAGTATTCCGCCAACATCAAACCGAACGGCACCCTGCTGGCGAAACATGGCTTGCACCGCGCATCGGAGCTGAAAGGCGACAACAAATTGTCGTACAGCCTGCAAAACGACGCGGCCGATATCTACGCCACCAACATCCGGCTGGACGATGGCGGGTATGAATTCGACGTGGTGCAGCAGGATTGGATGATCGACAACGTGCAACTGCGCATCGGCGGCATGCACAACGTCGAAAACGCCGTGGCCGCTATCGCCGTGGCGCATATCCTCGGGATCCCGAACGAAAAAATCCGCGGCGCGGTAGCCTCCTTCAAAGGCATCCGCCGGCGGTTCGAATACCTGGTGAAGCACGACCGGCATGTGTATATCGACGATTACGCGCATCATCCCGAAGAACTGCGGGCCCTCATCACGAGCGCCAAAACGTTGTTCAGGGGTAAAAAATGCACCGTGATCTTCCAGCCGCACCTCTTTTCCCGCACGCGCGACTTCGCGGACGGGTTCGGGGAAACACTGTCGCTGGCCGATGAAGTGATCCTGCTGCCCATCTATCCCGCGCGCGAACTGCCGATCGAGGGCGTTACCACGCAGATGATCGCCGACAGGATCCAAGGGCCGGATGTGCATATTATGGACAGGAACGCGGTGCCGGACTGGATAAAATCACATCCCGCCGAACTGCTGATCACCGCCGGGGCCGGAGACATCGACCTGCTGCGGGAACCTTTGACAGACATTATTAACAAACAATAAAACGAATTCATTCATCATGCAACCTAAAACCAAAACGGCCATGAAGCGCATCGCGACCGCCCTCCTCTGGGGAGGCGCGCTCACGGGCTTTGTCGTTTTGCTGGCGGCGGCGGTGAATGACAAGAACGATACCAAATGCAAGGGCATCCGCGTTACGCTGAAGGGCGACGACCGGAATGCGTTCGTGGACGTGAAGGATGTGAAGGCGATCATCACGGGAGACAAATCCCTCAACCCCACGAACAAGCCCATCAGCGAAGTGAACCTCGCGCAACTGGAGAAGATCGTGGAAAGGGACCCCTGGATCCGGTCGGCCCAATTGTTTATCGACAACAACGATCTGCTGCAGGTGGATGTGGAACAGCGGGATCCCCTCGCCCGGGTGTTCACCTTTTCCGGCAACAGCTTCTACCTCGATGCCGACGGCGAGCGCATCCCGGTTTCGGACAGGTTCTCCGCCCGGGTGCCCGTGTTCACTAACTTCCCCGCAGACGCGCAAAAACTGCGGAAGGAAGACAGCCTGCTCTACGCGCAAATGCGCGACATGGCGGCGTACATCGCGGCAGACACATTCTGGAACGCGCAGGTGGAGCAGGTGGTGATCACCGAAGACCGCAGGTTCGAGTTCATCCCTAAACTCGGCGACCATGTGGTTTATTTCGGGGACGGCACCGATGTAGCCAACAAATTCGACCGGCTGCTTGTCTTTTACAAAGAAGGACTGAGCAAAGCAGGCTGGAATACATACACGCGGCTGAACGTAGCGTTCAAAGACCAGGTGATCGGAACGAGAAGGGATGGAAAGAGCGCGCCGCCTCCGCCGATGTATAAGGATTCGTCGGCCGCAGACATTGCGGTAACAGACGACGACGCAGCGGTTGTAGCGCCCGTGGCCCCGGTAACGGCGGCAGCAGCGCCCAGGCCCGCGGAAAAGAAACCAGAGAAAAAAGTGGAAAAGAAACAGGAGAAGCCGGCAGCCAAACCCCAAAAACAAACGCCGAAGCCCGCAAGCGCCGAAAGGCAGCCAAGGGCGGTATATCAGAAACCTAATCAACGTAATCGCAACTAAAAACAATAAAGAACCATGAATCAGGAAGCTCCCATCATTGTAGGTCTCGACATTGGAACCACGAAGATAGCAGCCATCGCAGGAAGGAAGAATGAATACGGGAAATTGGAAATCCTCGGATTCGGGAAAGCCCCATCTTTCGGTGTACAGCACGGTATGGTGCTGAATATCGATCAGACCATCAAGGCCATCAGACAGGCATTGGAGAACTGCTATGCGTCTAACCCCAACCTCGAGATCAACGAGGTATATGTGGGTATCGCAGGCCATCATATCAAAAGTTTGCAGACCCGCGGAGACATCGTCCGGAATGACACCGACGCTGAAATCTCCCAGAAAGACATTGACCAGCTGATCAACGATCAGTATAAAACGGTTATCCCTGCCAGCGACCAGATCATTGACGTGATCCCGCAGCAGTACATCGTGGACGCCCTGCAGAACATCACTTATCCCATCGGGATGAGCGGTGTGAAAGTGGGCGCGAATTTCCACATCATTACCGGCGACAAGAACGCCATCCGCAACATCAACCGCAGCGTGGAGAAATCCGGTCTCCGTATCAAGGACCTGGTGCTCCAGCCCCTGGCATCCGCGGCGGCTGTTATGTGCGACATGGATTTCGAAGCCGGCGTTGCGATCGTAGACATTGGTGGTGGTACCACCGACCTGGCCGTTTTCTATGAAGGCGTCCTGAAACATACCGCCGTGATCCCGTACGGCGGTGAAAATATCACCAACGACATTAAGAACGGCCTTGGCGTGCTCAAGACGCAGGCGGAGCAGATGAAGGTACAGTTCGGTTACGCCCTTGCGGACGAAGCCAAGAACAACGCCTACATCACCATCCCCGGATTGCGCGGCCAAAGCCCGAAAGAGATCTCCGTGAAAAACCTGGCCCATATCATCCAGGCGCGCATGAGCGAGATCCTCGATTTCGTGGTGTACCATCTGAAACAGATCGGCATGGACAACAAGATGCTCAACGGCGGCATCATCCTGACCGGCGGCGGTTCCCAGCTGAAACACCTGATCCAGCTGACGGAATACACCACCGGCGTGAGCGCCCGCATCGGTTACCCCAACGAGCACCTCGCCAGCGGGCATACCGACGAGCTGACCAAACCCATGTACGCCACCTGCGTAGGGCTCATTCTCAAAGGCTACAACGACTATGAGAACGATCGCCGCGCACTGGAGGAGAATTACGTGAAAATCAACACCAGCTACTTCGCGAAGGAAAGAGTGGCCCGCCAGGCCGAAGAATCCGGAGACGAATGGATGGAAGAAGCAGAGGAAGAAACGGCAGACGCACGGCAAGACCGTAAGTCGCGCGAGCGCAATGCCTCCCTCAAAGGCTTCCTGGACAGGATGAAAACAAAGATCATCGACATGTTCACGGAAGAAGAAGACGCCAAACTGTAAAGGTTTCGGCTTGATTGTTGCAATTCATATACGTTCATATAAAAACGATCAAAGTAACGTAGGATACGGTACACCACTAATACTAACCCATATAAAGAGCTAGAGTCATGATACATTTTGATCTTCCAAAGGAAAAATCCTCCATCATCAAGGTGATAGGCATTGGTGGCGGAGGAAGCAATGCGGTGAACCACATGTTCAGTCAGAACATTGAGGGTGTGAACTTCATTATTTGCAATACCGACGCACAGGCGATTGCAAACAGCCCCGTACCCAACAAGGTACAGCTGGGCCCGCATTTGACGCAGGGACTCGGAGCTGGCGCCAATCCCCGGATCGGCGAACAGGCTACGGAAGAATCATTCGAAGAAATTAAAAAAATACTGGAGGTGAACACCAAAATGGCGTTCATCACCGCCGGTATGGGAGGCGGCACCGGCACCGGCGGCGCACCCATCATCGCCAAAATATGCAAGGAACTGGGCATCCTCACCGTGGGCATCGTCACCACCCCCTTCTCTTACGAAGGTAAAAAGAGAATGATCCAGGCCGAAGAAGGCATCAACCGCCTCAAGGATTATGTGGACACACTGCTGATCATTTCCAACGACAAGCTCCGTCAGAAATTCGGCGACCTCAAATTCAAGGCGGCCTTCGAAAAAGCGGATAACGTGCTCGCCACCGCGGCAAAATGTATCACAGACGTTATCAACTCCACCGGCCAGATCAACGTCGACTTCGCCGATGTTTGCACCGTTATGCGCAACGGCGGCGTAGCCATCCTCGGATCGGCCATCGCCGAAGGCGAAAACCGCGCACAGGCCGCGATCGAAGATGCACTGACTTCCCCGCTCCTGAACGACAACGATATCAAAGGCGCCAAATGGATCCTGATCAATATCTCCTCTTCCGAAGGCGAATTCGAGCACACGCTCGATGAAATGGACATCATCCAGGCCTACGTACAGAGCATGGCAGGCGAAGATTGCGACGTGATCCTCGGTGTTGGCTACGATCAGAGCCTCCAGCGCAACCTGGGCGTTACCATCATCGCCACCGGCTTTGAGCAGAACCCCATCCGCCAGGCCAAATCGCAACAACCGGCCGCTACGACCGAACAACAGGAAGAACCCAAGATCGTCATGACCCTCGGCGGCGAAAACGAAGAAAAGAAAATGCACAACCAGGGCATGCTCTTCTCCGACGACGAGCCCGAGATCATCGACATCATGGCGCCCCGCCTCGTGGAACCCACCGTTACACACCCGGCCAGCGCAGCTTCCTTCATGCCCCCCGCTCCGCAACAACCGGAACGCGAGACCTACACGCTCAACATCGAGCCCGTAGAACCCTCCGCCCCGCAGACACAAGCCGCTCCGCAGCCCCAGCCCGTTCAGCAGAAACCTGCTACCAGCGCAGGTTCCGGAGGCTACCTCAACCGCCCTTCCAACATTTACGTGGAACCGGTGAGCAGCAATAACATGCAGCAGCAGGAAGAAATGAAAATGGTGTACCGGGAAGACGCCAACAACGCTCCCGTTCCTCCCCCGCAGCCCCAGGCGCTGCACGACGACCAGGCCGAAGAACAACGGAAGAAGCAGCTCGAACGCGTAGCCAAACTGCGCAGCATCAGCTTCAACGTGAAAAATATGGATAACAACACCGAAATCGAGAACATTCCCGCGTACCTCCGCCGGAACATCGATCTCGACAACGGTGCCGGTTCCGCCGAGCACTTCTACTCCAGCTACACAGTTGGCCAGAACGGCGAAAACCAGGCAGAGATCAACACGATCAATACCTTTCTCGACGGGAAAAAGCCCGATTGATGAATTTTAAGATGATATTAGTTTGATTGTTTTTTAGTTGTGTTAAAAAAAATCCTCCGATTCCTCGGAGGATTTTTTTATGCTTCATGTCGATCGCTTACAAGCTGTTGATCACGGCAGCAGCGGCTTTCACCATATCTTCGGCTTTCTTTTGCTTCAGGGTATTCCACTCGAAAGTCTTCAGCACTTTCTCCAGTTGCGGCCCCTTCCCTTCCTTCTTCAGGATCTGGACCTTCTCATACGCCTGGATGCCCTCCGCCAGCCGCTCGAACCGGATCGAGGAACGGCCGCCGGGGTAAACGAGGTAAGTATCGCCGGCAGCCCAGGTGCGGAAACGCGAATCGCGGAGCGGATCTTTCACCCAGCAATTGTACGCCCAGCGGAGATAGCCCTTGTAATCCTTACCTGCGGCGTAATATCCCAGCCACGCGGATTCCGCGGGAGGCGAGAAGGTAAAGGTATTCGGGAAACCTTCCGTACAGCAGGTATAATAAGTGGTCGGCCAGTTTTTGCCAAAGCGCGTGGCACGCTCTTCCGGCGTGAAATCCTGTCCGATGGCGATGCAATAATCGTAGATATCGTTCACCAGTTCCTTGTGGTAATTACCCGCCAAAGACACCTTGAAATCCTTGTCCACACTGCGGATCAGCTTAATAGCGGCCTGCATGGCCTCCATTGGGCGCTCGTCCATCGCGATGCAGGTGATATCGAACCAGCCTTTCTGTTTCAGGTGTTTGGCGAAATCGGCGAGCATGGGGCGCCAGTGTGCGTCGTATTCTGCGGATCCCGGTTTGGCCACGATGTGGGTCATTTTGCCGGTGGCTTCTTCATAATAGTAGAACTTCAGGTTCCAGGGGATCATGCTGTAACAGGCGATCTGTTTGGTGATGCCGCATTCCATCATGAATTCCACCCATTTGTCGAATTCGGAATAATCGTACGTCCAGGAGCCGTCGCGTTTCTTCGTCCATTTTACCATATCGCCGTAAATATCTTCGGTCTGGCTGTTCCAGGGGTCGTAAATGATGCTGGTGGTGATCACTTTCTGCCCGATGCCCGCCAATTGGGTCATATAGGGCCGCATGGCGTCGAAATGCTCCTTGCTGAAGGGTTTTACGTTATGGTAGCGGGAGATCGCGTAGGGGCTCTGCCAGAGGTCGAGGTGGTATTGCCAGTCTTTGGCCTCGGGGAGCGTGCGGGAATTTACGGTAACGTCGTAATTGAGGGTTTTGATCGACACGCCCTTGTTGTTTTTCACGGTCACCGTGCCTTTGTACACGCCCGCAGCCGTTCCGGCCGGCACTTTGATGCTGAGCCACACCGGCTGGGTGGAATTGGCGGCGATGTTGATGGAAGATTTATAGTCGATGGCGTCTGCCACGAGGGAGGAATCGAATTCTTCGGGCTTGCGGTAGCCGCAGCCGCCGCCTTCGCTGTTCAGCTCATCGGTCATCACATAGCGCAGAAAGCCGGTGGAAACGGCGCTGGAGGGGATGGTATTGCCTTTTCCGTCTGACAGCGCGGATTTGGACACCGTTACGCCGGGCTGGGCCTGCGTGGTGTAAATAACGAACTGGGTGTGGATTTTCTCGTTCTTCCAGGCGTGGGCGCTCCAGGAAGTGGCCAGGCTGCCGGATTCCGGGGCATAGAGCTTGTCGTACCGGAGATCTGCACTGCCGAACTGGACATGCGTCCCGGGGCGGATGGCGCTCCAGGCGGCGGGGTCTACCTTGCGCCAGTCTTTCAGCTCCGAATAATCGGAATTAATACCGGCCTGGCCGAACACGGTGAGGGAAGTTGCCACGAAGATACCCGTGGCGAGTAGTTGTCTTATCATAAATGACGAATTGCGTAAAGGTGAAGCTCACAATATACTGCTCGCTTCCCATCCCTGCAAACCGTCAGTCATCAAATCTATGCCGGTCGGCCACCCTTTTGAGTTGCAGATTGGTAACCGGGGCCACTACCAGCGGGAATTTCTCAATGGTCACGTAGCTGGAATCCAGCCCGAAACCGCGCTCTTCCGACAGCCCGATCTTTTTCAGCATAAAGTAGATCCGCATGATGATCCGTTCGTGCAGTGGCAGGTCGTTATCGTGGGAAAGGAATTTTTCCATGACGATAAACTGGAAATCCCCTACTACATTGTTTTTGCTGAGCGATTCGTACCGGCTGGTGATATTTACTTCCTTGTTGCGCACCATGTCTTCCACCACCATTCTGAACATCAGGTTGATCCGTTGTTCCACCCTGAACCCGAGCCGGAATTCGACGCGGATCACTTCGTTGGGGATGATGGTCTGCACGGTGTATTCGCTCATGTAAGGCTCATCCACCACATCTACGTGCACGAACCAGTAGATATCGGCGCGCTTGGGCTTTTTATTGAGGACGGAATAAATGATCTTATGCTCGATCTCCTTCGGATTGTCGGCACTGCTCATGTACACGAGGTGCGTGGCGTATTTGGGGATGGAAGAATCGTTGCTGAGCTCCTGCAGGATGGGCAGGTAATCTTCCAGCCTTACGAATTCCACATACCGGTTCTTGATCTTGCGCGAGCGGTACCAGGCGTACATAACGAGGAACAGCGCACCGCCTACGATCACCGTCACGTAACCGCCATGCGTGAATTTCTGGAGGTTGGCGAGGAGGAACGAGAATTCGATGGTGAGGTACACGGCGAGATACAGCCCTATCCACCAGAGTTTTACCCGGCGTGTGTAGAGGTAAAACGCGAAGAGGCACGACGTCATCAGCATACACAGCGTGATCGACAGGCCGTATGCCGCTTCCATGGCCGACGATTCCTTGAAGATCAGCACGATGCCGCTACAGCCGACGAACAGCATGAGGTTGATGCCGGGGATATATAACTGGCCGCGTTGTTCGGTCGGGTAGTTGATTTTGAGCTTGGGCCAAAGGTTGAGGCGCATGGCTTCCGAGATCAGGGTAAAGGAGCCTGAAATGAGGGCTTGCGATGCGATAACGGAGGCGATGGTGGCGATCAGTACGCCGAAGATCACGAAACCTTCCGGCATGATGAGGAAGAACGGGTTTTCGCCGTTGAGTTTCTGACCGGTTTGGGTGAGGAGCCAGGCTCCCTGGCCCAGGTAGTTGAGGATGAGGGAAATTTTCACCCAGATCCAGGATACGCGGATGTTGCCGCGGCCTACGTGCCCCAAATCCGAATAGAGGGCCTCGGCCCCCGTGGTACAGAGGAAAACGGCCCCCAGCAGCAAAAAGCCGTGCGGGTAAAGGGTGAGCAGTTTAACGCCGTAGTAGGGATTGAATGCCTTGAGCACGGAAAGATCGTCTGCGATGTGCATGATGCCGAGGATGGCGAGCATGCCGAACCAGATGACCATGATGGGGCCAAACAGCTTGCCGATCGACATGGTGCCGAACTGCTGCATGAAGAACAGGCCGGAGATGATCAGCAATACGATTTTCACGATGGTCATGGTGTCGAGGTCCTTGAACACGGGTAGTGTTCGCAAACCTTCAACGGCGGAGGTAACGGTGATGGGCGGCGTGATGATCCCGTCTGCCAGGAGCGCCGCACCTCCTATCATGCCGAATATGACGGTCCATTTACCGTGCCGCCTGACGAGGGCATATAGTGAGAAGATGCCGCCTTCTCCCTTGTTATCCGCCTTGAGGGTGAGGATAACGTATTTTACGGTTGTTTGCAGGGTGAGTGTCCAGATGATGCAGGAAATACCACCTATGACCAGCAGTTCGCTGATTTCGTTGGTCCCAACAATGGCTTTGAATACGTAGAGCGGAGAAGTACCGATATCGCCGTAGATGATACCCAGTGCCACGATGATGCCGGCAAGGGTAGCTTTATTGAAGTTTTTTACCACGCTAAAAACGATATGAAGTTTAGGCGAGTCAAATTTAGTAATAAATAATCAGGATTTGCAAGAAGTAAAAAACGCGTTGTAAATAAAACGGGGATGGGGGCCCGGGGGTTCACGGAGACAAAAAAATAACGGGGGAATGGCCATAAAAAAAGGGCTGCCTGATGAGGCAGCCCCTTTCGTTATTTTACCTTGGCGAGGTATTAGTTAGCGGGATTCAGGTCCACGGTACCAGCGTCGCCAGGAGTGTTTTGTTTGATGAAACGGCCGCGGTCGATGCCTTGCTTGTCAGCCAGGTAGTCGATCACTGCGTCTACGCGACGGCTGCTCAGGTCAACACCACCTTTTTTGCCTTTGGCACCAGCGTGGCCGGTAACCAGGATGTTGCAGGAGGGGTTGGAACGGAGGGTGTTAGCCACGCTGCTCAGGATAGCTTCGTTTTCAGAGGAAACTTTAGTGGAGCTGCCTTTGAAAGATACGCTGGGGAACATCAGGCTGGCGCAATCGGTCTTCTTGATGTTGTTGCAGCACTCAGGATCCGGGCATTTGCCTACACCGTCAGCGTCAACAGGCTGGCAGTAAGTCGGAGTGATGAGTTGTTTGTCTTTGTAGTCAGGAACGCCGTCACCGTCGGTATCTTTAGCTACACCGTGAGAATCAACAGGTGCACCAGCGGGGGTGTTGGGTTCGCGGTCGAACTGGTCGGTTACGCCGTCGCCATCAGCATCAGGCAGTACGGGAGCCGGCAGTTTCATACGACGGGGGCTGTTGAGCTCGTTGTAGGCGAAATCCAGCGGGTTAACCCACCAGAGGGGTTCTACGCGTTTGCTGGAGTTACCGAGGTTGAAGTTCAGGCGAACAGAGGTGTAAGAGAAGAAGTCGTTGCTCTTGTCGTACGCACCGGCGGTGTAACCGTCCAGATAGTCATCGAAGGGCAGGGTGATTTTTTCTTCAACGCCGATGTTGAAACGTTTAGACACTTTGAAAGCGATACCGGTACCTACGTTCAGCGCGTGACGGAGGAGCTGGTTTTCGTCTTTACGGCCGATCTGAACGCGGTTGCCCTGGTTCGGAGCGTTTTGCTCATATTTACGGTCGTAGAAATCCTTCAGATCTTTACGGATGTCTTTCTTCTTGCGGCCGAAGTCGATAGAAGAGTAGTTGTAAGCGGAACCTTGTTCGTTCAGTGCATCAACGTCAACGTCAGCCAGCATTACACCATAACCACCCAGTACATACCAGTTAATTTTAGGCTGTGCCTTGTAGAACAGGATGTTGCTCAGGGAAGCGATGAAGTCCAAAGACAGCTGGTGAGTTGCTGTTTTGTAGTTCGGAACGATTTTGCCACCGTTAGCGGCAGCTGTAGCAGCCCAGGGATTGCCGTCTCTGCCAGCGATGGTCGGCTTCAGCTGATAATCCAGACCGTAGTCGAAAGATCCGGTATATTCAGCTCTCAGAGAGAACGTGTGACCGAGTGCTTTTCTCAGCGAGATACCGCCACCGAAACCGGGAAGAGCGGAAACATCACCTTGAATGAAGTGGTAGCCACCGTGGAAACCCAGTTCCCACATGCTACGGGGTTTTGCGGGGTAATCAGACTGGTTGTTTCTGAAGCTGTTGAATTGCGCCATATTCTTAGCCGAAACTTTCGAGGAGTCCAGGGCATCATATGAGGGCTTAACCTGCGCAAAACCAGGAGATGCAGCCAGAGCGGACATTGCACCTGCCAGTAGTAAGTACTTTTTGCTTGCCATAATTGTTTTTTATTTAAAAACTGTTAAAGATTTTACAATTAACGCGTTTTTTACCAAGCAAAGGTAAAAATCCTAAATGAATATACAAATTTTTCTTGCGATTTTATTTGCATTGATAACTGCTTCAATATTAAACGCTAAATTAAGGAACATCCAGCTATTGCATACAAATTCGGGGCCAAATTTGCAAAATGTCCGATTTTAGGCCTAGCTTAGCGTACCTTTTTATTAATAGCATGGAGGAAATTAAACAACTGATTGGGAAGGAATTACACGATTTCGAAGGAAAGTTTGCAGACGCCGTAAAAAGCCATGTTCCCCTGCTGGACCGGATCATGCACTATATCGTAAAACGAAAGGGCAAACAGATCCGGCCCATGTTCGTGCTCCTCTCCGCACGGCTGTTCGCCGACACCATCAATGAAAACACCTACCGCGCCGCCGCGCTGGTAGAACTCCTGCATACCGCCACACTCGTTCATGACGACGTGGTCGACGATTCCCTCGAACGCCGCGGCTTCTTCTCCATCAACGCTCTGTGGAAGAACAAGATAGCCGTTCTCGTCGGCGATTACCTCCTCTCCAAAGGCCTCCTCCTTTCCGTCACCAACAAGGAATTCCGCAGCCTCGAAATCCTCTCGCAGGCCGTCAAGGAAATGTCGGAAGGAGAGCTCCTCCAGATCGAAAAAACCCGCAAACTCGACATCAAGGAAGACATATACTTCGAGATCATTCGCCGCAAAACCGCCTCCCTCCTCGCCTCCGCCTGCGCCGCCGGCGCATGGAGCACCACGGCAGACGACCAGGTGACCGAACAAATGCGCCTTTTCGGCGAAAAAGTCGGCGTCGCATTTCAAATCAAAGACGATCTCTTCGATTACGGCACCGCCAACATCGGCAAACCCACCGGCATCGATATCCGGGAAAAGAAAATGACCCTCCCCCTCATCTACACCCTCCAGCACGCATCCCCCGAAAACCGGCGGAAAATTATCAATATTGTGAAAAACCATAATAAAGATAAGGACCGCGTCGCCGAAGTCATCGCCATGGTCAACGAATCCGGCGGCATCGACTACACCCGCGAAAAAATGTTCCAGTACCGCGACGAAGCCCTCGCCATCCTGCACACCTTCCCGGACAACAACATCCGCAAAGGCCTCGAATCCCTCGTCAGGTTCACCACCGATCGCAAATTCTAGTCCCCCTTCCTCCTTTTTTCGGAGAATTTCCCGCATTTGGCAGAAATACGGCAATCATCATTATATTACAACCGGATTCAGCCAGATCCGCCGGGATGCTTCCCTATAATACAATTGCATGCAGAAACGCTGGACAGTAAAGAAATATCAACCATCACAGGAGCAACAGCTCCAGGCAGCTTTGAAAATCCACCCCATACTATGCCGCCTGCTGGTACAAAGGGGGATCACTAAATTTGAAGATGCACGCCATTTCTTCAGGCCTTCGCTGGACGATCTCCACGATCCATGGCTCATGAAGGATATGGACAAAGCCGTTTCCCGGCTGGAAGAAGCCTTCTTCCGCCGCGAGAAAATCCTCGTGTACGGCGATTACGACGTAGACGGCACCACCGCCGTGGCCACCGTATATGGCTTCCTGCAACAACTGTACGACAATATCGAATTCTATATCCCCCACCGCTACCGCGAAGGGTACGGCATTTCCATGCAAGGCATTGAATATGCGCGGGATAACGACTTCGGGCTCATCATCGCGCTGGACTGCGGCATCAAATCCGTCGAGTACATCGGCCATGCCGCATCTCTCGGCATCGATTTCATTATTTGCGACCACCACCTTCCCGATGCCATTCTCCCCCCGGCCGTCGCCATTCTCAATCCCAAACAGGAAGACTGCCCTTATCCTTATAAGGAGCTTTCCGGCTGCGGGATCGGGTTTAAGCTGATCAGCGCCCTGGCGCAGAAGAAAGGTTTCCCCATGAGCGGGGTATATCAATATCTCGACCTCGTGTCTACCAGCATCGCCGCCGATATCGTTCCCATGACGGGTGAAAACCGCGTGCTCGCCTTCCATGGCCTCAAACAGGTCAACGAAGCACCGTCGCCGGGGATCAAGGCGCTGCTGCGACTGAGCAACCTGAAGGAAAAACTTACCACTTCCAACCTCGTATTCGTCATCGCGCCGCGCGTAAACGCCGCCGGAAGGATGGACGATGCCCGCAAAGCCGTGAACCTTTTCATGGAAACCGACGAAGACAAGGCTTTCGCCATTGCGGAAATGCTGCATGGAGACAACCAGGAGCGCAAGGGGATCGATATGAGCATCACCCAGGAAGCGGTCAGCATTATCCAGAACGACGCAGCCATGATCGCCCGGAAATCCACCGTGCTGTTCCAGCCCCACTGGCATAAAGGGGTTGTGGGCATCGTGGCGTCCCGGCTCATCGATAAATATTTCTACCGGCCCACCATCATCCTCACACAGAGCAACGACAAGGTGGCGGGCTCCGCACGCTCCGTGTCCGGTTTCAACGTGTACGAAGCCATCCACCAGTGCAAAGACCTCCTCGAAAATTACGGCGGCCACTTCTACGCAGCGGGCATGACCCTCAAACCGGAGAACGTGACAGCTTTCCAGGAGCGTTTCGAAGCCGTTGTTTCTGCCACCATCAGCCCCGACCTGCTCATTCCCGAGATCGTGATCGACACTGAAGTGTGGCTGTCTGACCTCACTCCCGCTTTCTACAACATCCTCCGGCAATTCGAGCCCCTCGGCCCCGAAAACCTCCGGCCCGTATTCATCGCCAGGAACCTGACCGACACCGGGTTTTCCCGCATCGTGAAAGACGAACATATTAAATTGTCCGTCCGCCAGCGCGGTGGCACCCCGTTTTCCGGCATCGGCTTCTTCATGGCCGATAAATTCGAGATCATTTCCGGCAAAAAACCGTTCGACCTCGTTTTTACCGTGGAAGAAAACGAATGGAACGGCAACACTACCCTTCAACTCAAAGCCATCGACATCCGGCCTTCCGGGGCATAAGAAAACCCCGAAGCCCATGGCCACGGGGTTTTGCCTGCGACGGTAAGGCCGCAATTATTTCGTGTACTGGTCCATCCAGGTGAACAGTGTAGGTTCGGCATAAGCCCTCGTCCAGGCATCGTGCCCGCCCGTGGCGCTTTCCGAATACTTCACCAGTTTGCCGCCACATGCTTCGATGGCGTTCACCATATCGCGGGAACCTTTTACCGGGACGGTAGGATCGTCTGCATTGTGAAAAACCCATAATGGCTTGTCTTTCAATATACAACCTTTATCCGGCGAACCTTCCCCGCAAATGGGCACTGCGGCGGCGAAACGATCGGGTTTAGCCTGCATCCAGCTCCACACACCGTACCCGCCCATGCTCATACCCGTTAGGTACACGCGGGAAGGGTCGACTTTATAATCTTTCATGACCTGTGCGTACAGCACTTCGAGACTGGGAATGTCCCACCAGCTGGTCACTTTGCATTGCGGCGCAATGAGGATGTAACGGAAATCCGCGTCTTTTACCGCTTTCACCACCAATGCCGATCGCTTCACGATATTGATATCGTCGCCGCGCTCCCCCACACTGTGGAGTGAAAAAATGACGGGCCACTTTTTATTCGGGTCCTCGTTATACTTAGCGGGTAAATAGCGGAGAAAATCGGTGACCTGCTTCGGGCTATTTACTTTTTGCGCGGTCAGCCCGGTGGTTAACGGAGCAGGTGGTGTTCCCGGATTAGGGGTTTCGGTGCCTCCGCCTCCTGTACCGGGGCCTGGTGTGGGTACGGGCGTAACTTCATGATCTCGGCCACAACTCATTACACATGTGGCCCAGGCTAACATTAAAATCAATCTTACATTCATATTTCAAGTCATAAGTAAGGGAACTGCGAAAATACGTCACTTACGCCAGCGGGAGTATAACACGTAGATGCCATAAACGCGCCATGGTGGCGGATTCCAGTATCAAATACAACATCCTGCCAATTCATTTATTTATATAATATCCAATACACTCATTGCCAAATCCCTAGCTGGCCCGGGGAGGTATAAAAAAACCCGCGGCCCAGGGGCCCGCGGGGTAAATTGCGCTCTTTTTGCGACTATTTCTTCTGCTGGTTCAACCAGGTGTATAATGCCGGATCATTATAGGCTTTCGTCCAGGCATTATGCCCGCCGGTAGCATTCTCCGTGTATTTCACCAAAGTACCGCCGCAACTCCGGATGGCGTTCACCATGTCGCGCGAGCCCTTTACAGGAACGGTTGGGTCGTCGGCATTGTGGAAAACCCACACCGGCTTATCTTTCAGCACGCAAGCCTTTGAAGGGGTACCTTCCCCGCAGATCGGCACGAAGGCAGCAAAACGGTCCGGTTTGCTGAGCGCCCAGCTCCAGGTGCCGTACCCGCCCATGCTGAGGCCCGTCAGGTAAATCCTGGACGGGTCTACATTATATTCCTTCACCACCTGATCGTACAACACTTCGAGGCTGGGCACGTCCCACCAGCTGGAGGCCTTACACTGCGGGGAGATGACGATAAACGGGAAGTTGGGGTCCTGGGCCGCCCGTGCTGCCAGCCCGGCGCGCTTTACCTGGTTAATGTCGTTGCCACGCTCGCCCACTCCGTGGAGGAAAATAATGACCGGCCATTTCTTGTTCGGATTGTCGTTGTAGGTAGCCGGCAACTGGCGGAGGAAGTCGGTCACCTGCTTAGGGCTCTTCACTTTTTGCGCGGTAACCCCAGTGGTCAGGTTGGAGGTACCGGTGGCAGGGGGCGGCGTTTCCGTCCCTTTCCCATTATCAACTGGTTTGGCAGGCGCAGGCACTTCGCTGTCGCGGCTGCAGCTCATCATCAAAGCCACCAGGGCCAATGCAAAAAACGTTCGGATCTTACTCAAGTTACTCATGTCGGATATGGTTAAATTATGGTTCTCGTGCTATCCGTAACTCAACTTCCATACCACAAAACCCGCCATGGTAGCAAATTCCAGCTAATACATGATACTTACTCATAACTTAGGAATGATATTAATATGCAAAAGTTTCTGCATCATTCCCGATCACCCGTTCCAGGCCTGGGCATCTGCCAATAAAAAAAGCAAAGCACCGGAGCGCTTTGCTTTTTCCTGTATTGCCGGATTGTGATTATTTCTCCATCAGTTCCACGCTACGGTTCACGAACGCCGTAAGATCGGCGCCGGTCAGCAGGCCCTGCGACAGCAGCGCCAGGTCGGCGAGGTTGCGAACCTGCTTCTGTTGCAGCCCGCTGTCCCCTTCTCCCAGGATGCGCTGGTAAATAGGATGGTTGGCGTTGACGGTCATGGTGATTTCGTCGGGCATGCCGGCATACCAGCTGGCGGCCGATCCGCCCATGGCGGCCATGTCTTTCATCCTGCGCATCAGTTCGCCGCGGGTAACGATCACGGGCTGGTCTTGCGCGCCGAGGCCTTTCAGTTCCACTTTCACGCCGGGCAGTGCTACCTGGCCGGTAAATATGTCTTTCAACGTTCCTTCCTGCGCTTCGCTGAGCACGCTTTGCGTGGCGGCGTCGGGGTTGATGAGGTTGTCGGCGATGTCGGCGTCTACCCGGGTGAACATGACGTTTTCCCATTTGTGCTCCATCTGGTTGATGAAACCGGCGTCTACCATCGTTTCCATTTTCACCACTTTATATCCTTTGGCTTTTGCGGCAGCGATGTAGCTGTCTTGCTGCGTGGGATTGGTGGCGTAGAGGATCACGAGCTTGTCTTCCTTGTTGGTCTGCACGGCAGCGGCCGCGGTGCGGTATTCTTCCAGTGTGTAGAAAGTGCCGCCGTCCACGTCTTCGAGGAGGTGGAACTTGCCGGCTTTATCGAGGAACTTGTCTTCGGTCATCATCCCGTATTTCACGAACAGGGCGATGTGTTCCCATTTTTCCTCGAAAGATTTGCGGTCGGTCCGGAACATTTCGTCCAGTTTATCGGCCACTTTCTTGGTGATATGTGCGTTGATCTTCTTCACGTTGGGATCGCCCTGGAGGTAGCTGCGGCTAACGTTGAGGGGGATGTCGGGCGAGTCGATCACACCGTGGAGCAGCATGAGGAACTCGGGCACGATGTTCTTCACCTCGTCTGTCACGAAAACCTGGTTGGAATACAGGCTGATCTTGTCTTTCTGTATTTCGTACGTTTTGGTGATTTTGGGGAAGTAGAGGATCCCTGTGAGGTTGAAGGGATAGTCTACATTGAGGTGGATCCAGAACAGGGGCGGCTCCGCGAAGGGATACAGCTCCTTATAGAAAGCCTGGTAGTCGTCTGCGGTGAGCTCCGACGGTTTTTTGACCCAGGCGGGGGATGTATTATTGATTTGTTCTCCCTGGAATTTGATGGGCACGGGGAGGAAGCGGCAGAATTTTTCGAGGATGGTGCGGATGCGGTGCTCATCGAGAAATTCTTCGCTTTCTTCATTGATATGCAATACGATATCGGTGCCGCGGGATTCTTTTTCGGTGTTTTCGAGCTGGTATTCCGGGCTGCCGTCGCATTCCCAGCGAACGGCCTGGGAATCGGGTTTCCAGGATTTGGTGAAGATTTCCACCTGGGAAGATACCATGAAGGAGGAGTAGAACCCGAGGCCGAAGTGGCCGATGATATTGGCGCCGTCTCCCTGTCCTTTATATTTCTTCACGAATTCTTCCGCACCGGAGAAGGCGACCTGGTTGATGTATTTGTCGACTTCTTCGGCGGTCATGCCGATGCCGCGGTCGGAGATGGTGATGGTTTTCTTTTCTTTATCGAGGGAAACGGTGACGTCGGCTTCTCCGATCTCGCCTTTGAATTCGCCTACGCTGGCCAGGGTTTTGAGTTTCTGGGAGGCATCCACTGCGTTGCTGACCAGTTCCCGCAGGAAAATGTCATGATCGGAATAGAGGAATTTCTTGATAATGGGGAAAATGTTCTCTGTTTGTACACGTATGGCACCTTTCTGCATATGTTTTTCAGTTTTTTAGACGGTGAAACCTTGTCAAAGGGTGTGCCATGGCGGGGGCGACTGCCAAGTTGACCGTCAAACGAAAAAACGGGCGTTGATTTTCAGACAGTTGCGGGTTATTTACCGGAAAACTGCGACAGGATGGGGATTGGGTGGGAAAAAACGTGGAAATTCGCGCCAGATAAGCGTGAGAATCCAAATAAACCCCTTATCTTTGCACTCCATTTTAATTTTAAATCACTAACAAGGGAAAATTATGTCAAACTACGAATTGATGGTGATCTTTACCCCTGTGCTTTCTGAGGAAGACTACAAAGCTGCCCAGAAAAAATTCGCTGACCTTGTGAAAGACAATGGCGGTGCGATTGTGCACGAAAATCCCTGGGGCCTGAGATCACTGGCGTACCCGATCCAGAAGAAGACCACGGGCATGTACCTGGTACTGGAGTACACTGCGCCATCCGACTTCAATGAGAAGCTGAAGATCCAGCTGAACCGCGATGAAAATGTATTGCGTTACATGTTTACCAAACTGGACAAGCACGCGGTAGCGTACAACACCCGGAAGAAAGGTAACTATGATGCTGAACCTAAAACCGCAGAAGCTTAAAAGTTATGGCAGTTAAACAAGAAATCAAGTACTTAACCGCGGTTAAGCAAGAGAAGCGCCAGAAAAAATACTGCCGCTTCAAGAAATTGGGTATCAAGTATGTAGATTACAAAGATGCCGAGTTTCTGAAAAAGTTCCTGAACGATCAGGGCAAGATGCTGCCTCGCCGTATCAGCGGTAACTCGCTGAAATTCCAGCGCAAGGTAGCCGAGGCTATCAAGAAAGCCCGCCAGATGGCGCTGTTGCCTTATGTTACTGACCTTTTAAAGTAAGAAACAATGCAAGTAATCTTAATACAAGACGTAGACAATCTGGGCCAGAAGAATGAACTGGTAGCCGTGAAGAACGGTTACGCCAGGAACTTCCTGATCCCCCAAAAGTTCGCCGTAGAGGCCAGCGAGTCTAACCTGAAGCAACTCAACGAGCGCGTGAAAGTGCAGAAAGTGAAAGAAGAGAAAATGCTCGCTGAAATCGCCAAAGTGGTAGAAGTGCTGAAAGCCGCTCCCGTTAAAATCGGCGCGAAAACCGGCACCTCCGGCAAAATCTTCGGTTCTGTTACCGGCGTTCAGATCGCCCGCGCGATCAAAGAACAGAAAGGTTATGAGATCGACCGTCGTCGCATCCATATCCTCGGTGATGTGAAAGAACTGGGCCTGTACAAAGCCCGCCTCGATTTCGGTAAAGGCAACGAAGCCGAACTGGAATTCGAAGTGGTTGCTGAATAATCAGCCCGATCACTATATTAAAAAAGCTGCATCCAACCGGGTGCAGCTTTTTTTATGCCTTCTATTGTAATCAATACTTGCTTACTCGTAGCGCAGCGCCACGATGGGATCCAGCCGGGATGCCTTCACAGCCGGGTATATCCCGCTCATCAGGCCCACCACTGCACAGGCCAGGATGCCCCCGATCGTCCACCCCCAGGGGATGAAAAACGACGAGCCCATCAAACTGGCCACCAGGTTCCCTACCAGGATCCCCAACATCACCCCGAGCATCCCGCCCAGGATACTGATGATCACCGATTCGAACACGAACTGCAGCCGGATCGTGGGGCCCGTGGCACCGAGGGCCTTGTTCACCCCGATCTCCCGCGTCCGCTCCGCAACAGACACCAGCATGATGTTCATCAACCCGATCGCCGAGCCCACCAGCGTAATGAGCCCGATCAACGTAGCCGCCGCCGTCACCATCCCCAATTGCCGGAACAGCATTTCGGCGATACTATCGCTGCGACTGATGAAGAAATTGTTCTCCTCGTTGAAATCCATCCTGCGGATGACGCGGAAAAGCCCCGTGGCCTCCCCTATCGCCTCGTCCTGCAGCTTGATATCGTTTACGTTGACGTTGATCTGGTAAGACGCCCAGGGGCGGTTGAACACCCGCCGCGTGCTGGTCACCGTCGTCACCACCACATTATCGGCGCTGAACATATTGCTGCTGCCTTTGCTTTCCAATATCCCGATCACGCGGTAGCGGACGTTGCCCAGGCGCACATTCGAGTTGAGGGCCCGTTCGGGGAATTCCCCGAATAACGTTTTCGCCACGTCCCAACCCAAAACAGCTACGTTCCGGCCGGATTCAATATCGGCTTTCGTGAAATTCCTGCCGTATCGAAGGTTGTAGTTATTGAGCTTGAGGTAGTTCTCGTCGCCGCCGATCACCTGGATGTTGGGATTGGTCTTGTAGTTTTCGCGGTACACGGTCATACCGCCGCCTGCACGGAACATGAGGCCTACCGTAGCGGGGAAATCGTACCGCTTCTTGAATTCCATCGCTTCACCAAAAGTAATGACCTTGTTTTGGTTGGAAGTGCGGACCTTCCTGCGCTGGCCCGTGCTCGTTCCCCGAACGGCACCGCCGCCACCGCCCATGCGGATGCGCATTTCGCGGTTGCGGATGGAGAAACCATTGGCGCCCATGCTGGCGAAACTGTCGTAGATCTTGTATTGCAGCGCGTCGATCACCGTGAGGATGCTCACGAGCGCCATGATACCGAAGGCGATCACCGTCACGGTAAGGCCCGCCCGGAGGCGGTTGGCGCTCACTGAGCGCAGGGCGAGGGAAAATACATCTTTTGTACGCATAACGACCGTTGACTAAAGTTAACGGTTTTCCATCATCTGTAAACCCATCCACCCACGGAATGGCATAAAAAAAACGGCAAGACGCGTTGGCCTTGCCGTTTCCGGAAAAATATCGTTGCGATTACAGGAATTGCAGGAGCAGGTTCGGGAAAATACCGAGCACGATCACGATGGCCGCCGCCACAACCAGCATGGCTTTGAAGCCCGGCGTAACGCCCTGTGCATCCGCCTCTCCGGGCTTGAAGTACATGGCGATGATCACGCGGAAGTAGTAGTAGGCGCTGATAGCGGCGCAAAGCACCCCCAGGATCACCAGCCACAACAGATCTCCCTGCTGAACGGCTGCGCTCAGCACGAAGTACTTGGCGAAGAAACCCGCAGTCAGCGGAATACCTGCCAGCGAAAACAGGAAAATCGCGCAAACGACAGCTACCAGCGGCTGCCTGCGGGCAAGACCGTTGAAACCGTCGAACGTATAGTCGTTCATTTTCAGCAAGATGGCGAAGATACCGATGGTAGCCACACTGTAAGCCGCTGCGTAAAGGATGAGGCCCTGGCTTGACATTTCATTGTGCGCCACGATGGCGAACAGCATGAAACCCGCCTGCGCGATGCTGGAGTATGCGAGCATGCGCTTCACGCTTTGCTGGAACACGGCCGTGAGGTTACCGATGATGAGGGTAGCCGCGGTGATGATGGCCAGGATCAGTTGCCAGTGGTGGCTGATGTTGCCGCCGGAGAAGCTCACATGGAAAAGGCGCATGAAAGCGATGAAGCTCGCGGCTTTTACGATGGTGGCCATGAAGGCGGTGAACACGGTCGGGGAACCGTCGTACACGTCGGGCGTCCAGAAGTGGAAAGGCGCGGCGGATACTTTGAATGCGAGGGAGAAGCCCAGCAGGATGATGCCGCACAGTGCCAGGGGGCTCAGTTCCCCGGTGCCCAGGCCCATTTCACGCAGATCGAACGTGCCGGTAGCGCCGTAGATGAGCGCGATGCCCATGAGGAGGATACCCGTGGTGAAGGAGCCCATCAGGAAGTATTTCAGCGAAGCCTCGTTGCTTTTCAGGTTCTTTTTATCTGCGCCCGCGAGGATGTATTGCGGGATGGAGATGATCTCGATGGCGAGGAACAGCATCAACAGGTTGCTGTACGCCCCCGTTAGCATGATACCCGCCAGGATGAAGAAGATCAGCGCAAAGTAATCGGCCACGTCTTCCCCCACTTTCTCGAACGCGCTGCCGCAAAGCAGGAAGTAGAGGGCCGTGGAGGCGATGGCGATGGCATTGAACAGCACGGAAAAGGAACTCACTTCCACCATGCCGTGCATCACGCCGTAGCCCTGCTGCACGTCGAGCAGGTTGGCGATGAAGGCGAGCACCGTACCGGCGATCGCGAAATATTTGATATACTGCTTCTGTTTGACAACCAGTCCCACGAACATCAGAATAATCCCAAAAACAGCAGTCGTAATTAATGCGTTCATATTGTAACGTTACAGAATCATTTATTAAATCAACGTCCGGTCAGTGCGGCTACGGTGTTTTCAATCCCGGTACCGGAAACAAGCTCCAGCAACGGTTTCGGATATACGCCGAGCACGAAGATCATGGCGGTGATGCACACCAACGCCAGCATCTCCCCGCCTTTCAGGTCGGTGGTGGTAGCCGTGAGCGCGTTGGTTTCCCCGAACAGTACTTTCTGCAGCATGCGCAGCATATATACGGCGGCGAGGATGATGGCGATCGCGGAAACGGCGGCGAACCAAACGTTGTGCTGGAACAGGCCGCTGAACATGAGGAACTCGCCGATGAACCCGTTGGTGAGCGGCAGGGCGATGTTCGCCAGGCTTACGATCACCAGGAGGATAGACAGGGCGGGCGCAACGGAGGCGATACCGCCCAGTTGCTGCATGTTTTTGGTACCGAGGCGCTGCTCGATCACTTCGATGATGATCCAGAGGCCGATGATATTGATGCCGTGGTTGAACATCTGTACCTGCACGCCGGCGAGGCTTTGTTCGTTACCGGCGAAGATCGCGGCGCTCATCAGCCCGATGTGGGCGATGGAGGAGTAAGCGATCAGTTTCTTCAGGTCGGATTGCATGATGGCGATGCAGGATGCGTAGATGATGCCGATCACGCTAAGGAGGATGGCGGCTTCCTGCCACATGTCTGCACCAGCGGGGAGCACGGGCTTCAGCCAGCGCATCACGCCGAACAGGCCCATTTTCACCATCACACCGCTCAGCACCATGGTAACGGGCGTGGGCGATTGTTCGTAGGTGTCGGGCTGCCAGGTGTGGAAGGGGAAAACCGGCATCTTGATGGCGAAAGCCACGAAGAAGAGCCAGAACAGCCAGCTTTGCTCATCGTTGCTGAGGTGCAGGCTGGTGAAGGTTTGCCAGCTGAAGGAGCCTTCGGTCTGGAAGTAGATATATATAATACCGACCAGCATGAGCAGCGAACCGGCGAAGGTGTAAACGAAGAACTTAAACGTCACCGGGATGGCTTTCTCGCCGCCCCACATGGAGCAGAGGAAGTATACGGGGATGAGGGCCAGTTCCCAGAACACGTAAAACAGCAGCGCGTCGTACGAAAGGAAAACGCCCAGCATGCCCGCCTGCGAAAGGAGCATCAGGCCGTAAAAGGCGCCCGATCTTTCGTAGTTACGGCTCAGTACGGTGGTGAAGATGAGCGGGAAGGAAATGGTCGTGAGCAGCACGAGCATGAGGCTCAGACCATCGAGGCCGAGGTTGATCTGGCTGCCGAGTTGGGGAATCCATTCGGCGGTGAAGCGCAGTGCTTCGGGAGCCGTACGGAATTGCGCCCAGGCGGCCAGGGTAACGGCCAGCGTGGCCAGTGAGGATATCAGGCTGAAAACCTTGGCGCCACGGCCGCTGAGTCCGAATGTAATCAGCCCCGTCACCAAAGGGATCAATATGAGTAATACTGTCAACATATCTTTTTCTTAATCCGCTATCGATTTATAAAAACAAACTGATCACAAACAATACGATCATACCAATCACCATGGCGAAGATGTAGAAGCCCACCTGGCCGTTCTGCAACAGCCTGGCGCGACCGCCACCCCATTTCACCGCGGCGCCCACACCGTTCACGAGGGCGTCTATGCCGGAGCGCTCCACCACTTCCTGGAAGAATTTGCTCAGCGACATTAATGGTTTCACGATGATGGCGTCGTACAGTTCGTCTACGTACCATTTATTTTCCAGGACTTTGGCAAAGCCGGTCGTGGGCTCACCGTTATCCGAATAGTTGGCGAATTTGCTGCGCGCCCAGAGGATCATCACGATTACCAGTCCGGTGCTGAGGCCCATCAGTCCCCATTCGAGGCTATGGCTCAGGTGATGTTCGTGCAGGAAAGGCGCGGAAGGCGCGAAGATGGGGCTGAGGTATTCTGCCAGCAGGTTGGGCACGCCGAACACGGCGGGCATCCCTACATAACCACCGATCACAGACAGGATGGCCAGCACGATCAGGGGGAAGGTGATGGCGGCGGGGCTTTCGTGCAGGTGGTGTTCCTGCTCGTGCGTGCCGCGGAATTTGCCGGTGAAGGTGATGTAGTACAGGCGGAACATGTAGAATGCAGTCATGAGCGCGCCGATGAGGGCGAGACCATAAATTACCGGGCTGTAGCCGAATGCGTGGGCGAGGATTTCATCTTTGGAGAAGAAACCGCTCAGCCCCGGGATCCCTGCGATGGCGAGGCAGCCGATGAGGAAGGTGAAGTTGGTGATGGGCATCCATTTCTTCAGGCCGCCCATCTTCCGGATGTCTTGCTCCCCGCCCATGGCGTGGATCACGGAACCCGAACCGAGGAACAGCAGGGCTTTGAAGAATGCGTGCGTCATCACGTGGAACACGGCGGCGGTGTAAGCGCCAACGCCCAGGGCGATGAACATGTATCCGAGTTGGCTCACGGTGGAGTAAGCCAGTACTTTCTTGATGTCGTTCTGCTTCAGTGCGATGGAAGCTGCGAGCAATGCGGTTACCAGGCCCACGAGCGTCACGATCGTCTGGATGTGCGGGGCGAGGGAATACATCACGTTGCTGCGGGCCACCATGTAGATACCGGCGGTCACCATCGTGGCCGCGTGGATGAGGGCGGAAACGGGGGTGGGGCCGGCCATGGCGTCGGGGAGCCAGGTGTACAGGGGGATCTGTGCAGATTTACCCATGGCGCCGATGAAGAGCAGCATGGCGATGGCGAAGAGCACGCCGCTGTTTTCACCAAGGCCGGCGGCCTGGGGCAGTACTTCGGAGAAGGTCACGGAGCCGAACTGCTGGATGAGCAGGAAGATGCCGAGCAGGAAACCGAAGTCGCCGATGCGGTTCATGATGAAAGCCTTGTTGGCGGCTTTATTGTACTCGATGTTTTTGAACCAGAACCCGATGAGCAGGTAGGAACAGAGGCCTACGCCTTCCCATCCGATGAACATCATCACATAGTTGGCGCCGAGCACGAGGATGAGCATGGAGAACACGAAGAGGTTGAGGTACGCGAAATAGCGTGCAAAACCTTCGTTCGGCTCGTCATGCATATAAGAGGTGGAGTAGATGTGGATCAGGGAGCCCACACCGGTGATGATCAGCAGGAACAAGGCGCTCAGCTGGTCTACCTGGAATGCGAAGGGGATGTGGAGGCTGCCTACGCTGATGAAATCGAACAGCGTAACTACCTGGGGCGTGAAGCCGGGCGTCCGCACTTCGAAGAAGATAAGCAAGCTGATCACAAAAGCTGCGACCACGCTGCCGCTACCTACGATGCCGGTGAGCGGCTTGGATAAATACCTCCTGCCCAATCCATTGATCAGGAAACCTAACAACGGTAAAAACGGTACCAGCCAAACAAGATGTATCATCGATCTATACTATTTTTTAATCCTAGTTTTTCAGTCTGCTGAGAATGTTGATGTCTACGGAATGGGTGTTCCGGTACATCATCACGATAATGGCGAGGCCCACGGAAACTTCCGCTGCGGCAACGACCATCACGAAGAAAACGAAGAGCTGCGCTGAGGCGGCGTCTATCCGCCCGGCGTCTACCCACATTTTGGAGAAAGCTACCAGCAACAGGTTCACGGCGTTGAGCATGAGCTCGATGCACATGAAGATGATGATGGCGTTCCGGCGCATCAGTACCCCCATGATGCCGATGCAAAACAGGGCGACGCTGAGAAAGATGTAATATTGAACGGGCATATCGAATGCGTTTTATTTCTTACCGATCACTACGGCGCCGACCATCGCGCTGAGGAACAGCACGCTGCTCAGTTCGAAGGGCACCACGTAAGAGGTGAACAATGTTTTACCGAGGTTTTGAACCAGGCCGATCTCCGTGTTGCCGCCGGGCTGGATGGCGGGGAGGCTCGCGTCGCGCAGGGCGGCTACGAGCACCAGCAGCAGCGCACCGCCGGAAATGGCGCCGGCGTATTTCAGCCAGTTGCGTTTCTGCGGCTCGATGTCGGCGTTGAGGTTCATCATCATCAATACGAAGAGGAACAGTACCATGATGGCGCCGGTGTACACGATGAGGTGAACAACGAACAGGAACTGTGCGTTCAGCATGATGTAATGGCCCGCGATGGCGACGAAGCAGGTGATCATGCAAAGCACGCTGTTCACGGGGTTCTTGCTCAGGATCACGCCCAGTGCGGATGCGATGGCGATCGCAGACAGCACTGTAAAGATTATCATATCGATTCCCATTGCCTTATTGGTTGTTTTCTTTGATTTGTTTTTGAGGATGGGGGATCAGCATGTCTTCCTTCCCGTAAATGAACCCTTTACGCTGGTAGTTCGCCGGCGCGAAGGTTTCAGACATGTAAACCGCCTGTTTCGGGCAGGCTTCTTCACAGAAACCGCAGAAGATGCAGCGCAGCATGTTGATCTCGTAACGCGCGGCGTATTTCTCCTCACGGTACAGATGCTCCTCGCCCGGCAGGCGCTCGGCCGCTTCCATGGTGATCGCTTCGGCAGGACAAGCCACTGCGCACAACCCGCAGGCCGTACAGCGCTCGCGTCCCATTTCGTCGCGGTTCAGGATGTGCAGCCCGCGGAACACGGGGCTGAACGGGCGCGTCTCTTCGGGATAGTTCACCGTCGCTTTCTTCTTGAAAAGGTGCTTCAGGGTAATGCCCATACCTTTCGCTATCGCAGGCAGATAAAGTTTCTCCGCAAAGGTCATGGGCCTCCTGTCTACCGGCGTTGCCCTGTTGGTTAAAGATTGCATATGATGAGTTTCTTGAAGTTTAAAAATTAAAACCATTCTCACGGAAAAGGATCACGGCGCCGGTAATGAGCATATTCAGCAATGCCAGCGGGATCAATACTTTCCATCCGAGCTTCATGAGCTGATCGTATCGGAACCGCGGGATCGTCCACCGCACCCACATAAAGAAGAAGATGAAGAATAACGTCTTGAGGAACAGCGCCGCAATTCCGAGGACCGTCAGCAGATTACCGTCTATCCCCAGTTTGTCCATGAAAGGGAAGGCGTATCCGCCCCAATACAGCGTGGCCATCAGCACGGAGCTGATGAACATGTTGATGTATTCGGCGAAGAGGTAGAAGCCCAGTTTCATGGATGAATATTCGAGGTGGTAACCGCCGTTCAGTTCGTTTTCCGCTTCGGGAAGGTCGAACGGCGTACGGTTGGTTTCCGCGAAAGAGCAGATGAGGAAGATGAGGAAGCCGATGGGCTGGAGGAACACGAACCAGATGCCTTCGCGCTGTTGCTCCACGATGTCTTTCAGGCTGAGGGAACCGCTGAGCATGAACAGGGCGATGAGGGCCAGGCCCATGGGCAGTTCGTATGAAATTACCTGCGATGCGCCGCGGCAGGCGGCCAGCAGGGAGAATTTGTTGTTGGATGCCCATCCACCGATCATGATGCCGTACACGCCCATGCCTACGACCATCATGATCCACAGTACGCCGATGTTGACGTCGGCGATCTGCAGGCTCACTTCACGGCCGGCGATGGTGAGGGTGTCTCCCCAGGGGATCACGGCGCTGGTGAGGCAGGCGGTGAACATGGCAAGCGAAGGGCCCATGATGAACAAAAAGCGGTTGGCGCTCGAGGGGATGATCTCTTCCTTGAAGAAAAGCTTGCCACCGTCTGCCAAAGGCTGCAGCAACCCGAACGGGCCTGCGCGGTTGGGCCCGCGGCGGTCCTGGATCCAGGCGGCCACCTTGCGCTCGCCCCAGGTGCTGTACATCGCCACCACCAATGAAATACCCAGCACTGCCGAAATCAGCAGCAACTTTTCTATAATGAAATACCAGTCAATTGTGAATTCCATATCTCGCTTTATTGATCGCCTTTTTTAGTCGGAAAATCGGTTGAGTGCGCCGGCCCTTCGATCTGGCTCAGGTCTACCTGCGGCATGTTCACCTCGCTCACCGAGTGGATGTCCATCAGCAACCGGGGGTTGCGGCCGTCCATCACTTTCATCACGGTTTCCTGGGGCTTATGCACACCCACGTAGTGGCCGGCGGTGATTACGCTGTGGCGCGAAATCTTGCGGGGGCCTTCCACGATCCAGTCTTTGATATCTTTTTTCTCGAAGCGGCAGGTATCGCAAATGAAGCCTTCCACTTCACCGTATTTGTCTTTGCGGGCGGTAACGCGGAAAATCTCGTCGCCACGCATCCAGAGCGCCACTTTGCCGCAGCATTTCGGATCGGAGCATTCGCGGTGGGCGTCTACCGGTTTGAGGAACCATACACGGTTCTTGAAACGGGCGGTACGGTCGGTGAGTGCGCCAACGGGGCAAACATCGATCACGTTGCCGATGAAATTGGTATGGTCGAGGGATGCGCGCATGTAGGTGCTGATCTCGGAAGCGTCTCCCCGTTTCAGGATGCCGTGGTGGCGCTTGTTGGTCAGCTGGTCTGCCGTGAACACACAGCGGTAGCAAAGGATGCAGCGCGTCATGTGCAGTTTGATATGTTCGCCGATGTCTTCCTTCTCGAAAGTGCGGCGCTTGAATTCGTACCGGGTGCCGGAAACGCCGTGCTCGTAGCTGAGGTCCTGCAGGTCGCATTCTCCGGCCTGGTCGCACACGGGGCAATCGAGCGGGTGGTTGATGAGGAGGAACTCTACCACGCCTTTGCGGGCGTCGAGCACTTCGGGGGAGGTGATGTTGGCCACTTCCATCCCGTCCATCACGGTGGTGCGGCAGCTGGCCACCAGCTTGGGCATGGGGCGCGGGTCCGCTTCGGAGCCTTTCGTCACTTTCACGAGGCAGGTGCGGCATTTACCGCCGGAGCCCTGCAGCTTGGAGTAATAGCACATGGCAGGGGGCACCACTTCGCCGCCGATGGTGCGGGCGGCGTTGAGGATGGTCGTTCCCGGTTCCACTTCTACCGTGATATTATCGATCTTGACCTTGAATAATTTCTTTTCTTCCGCCATTATTAAAAAGTAAAAAAGAAGAATAATGTTGTTTCCTTATCAGACAGCGGCAGCTACCGGCAGCGGGTCTGCGTAATGTGCCAGGCCGAAGTTGCGGCGCTGCGCTTCGTCGGGGTTCAGCACGTGCCATTCGAATTCGTCACGGAAGTGACGGATGGCGGCGGCCACCGGCCATGCGGCGGCGTCGCCGAGGGGGCAGATGGTGTTGCCTTCGATCTTGCGCTGAATGTCCCACAGCAGGTCGATGTCGCTCATTTTTCCTTTACCGTGCTCAATGTTTTTGAGCACTTTTTCCATCCATCCCGTTCCTTCGCGGCAGGGGCTGCACTGTCCGCAGCTTTCGTGGTGGTAGAACCGGGCCAGCGAAAGGGTGTGGCGCACTACGCACTGGTCTTCGTCCAGCACGATGAACCCGCCCGAGCCCATCATGGTGCCGGTGGCGAACCCGCCGTCGTTGAGGCTTTCGTACGTCATCATGCGTTTTTCGCCTTTGGCCGTGGTGAGCAGCAGGTTGGCGGGAACGATGGGTACGGAGGAGCCGCCGGGGATGCAGGCTTTGAGGCGTTTCCCGTTGGGGATGCCGCCGCAGTATTCGTCGGAGTAAATGAATTCTTCTACGGAAATGTTCATCTCGATTTCGTACACCCCGGGTTTATTGAGGTTGCCGCAGGCGGAGATGAGTTTGGTGCCGGTGGATTTGCCCGTGCCGTATTTCACGTATTCATCGCCCCCGATGTTGATGATGGGCACGATGGTGGCGAGGGTTTCCACGTTGTTTACCACGGTGGGGCACTGGTACAGGCCTTTCACGGCGGGGAACGGCGGTTTAATGCGCGGGTTGCCGCGTTTGCCTTCCAGCGATTCGATGAGGGCGGTTTCTTCGCCACAGATGTAGGCGCCGGCGCCGCGTTGCACGTAAATGTCGAGGTCGAACCCGGAGCCGAGGATGTTTTTACCGAGGAAGCCGTTTTTGTGCGCTTCGGCGATGGCTTCTTCGAGAATATCGGGGATCCAGGCGTATTCGCCGCGGATGTAGATGTAAGTGGTGTTGGCACCGAGGGCGTAGCTGGAGATCAGCAGGCCTTCGATGAGCAGGTGCGGGAGAAACTCCATGAGGTAACGGTCTTTGAAGGTACCGGGCTCGGATTCGTCGGCGTTGCAGACGAGGTAGCGGGGCACTCCTTCCGGTTTGGCCAGGAAGCTCCATTTCAATCCTGTGGGGAAGCCCGCGCCGCCACGGCCTCTCAGGCCGCTTTTCTTCACTTCTTCCGTCACCTGATCCGGGCTCATGCTCTTCAGGGCTTTTTCGGCAGCGGCATATCCGCCGTTTTTCCGGTATACGTCGAAATACCGGATGCCTTCTATATGCGCCTTGTCTAACAGTAATTTACGTCCCATTGTCTCGCTTTATATAAGTTGTTGCCTGGGCAACGTGATGTTTTTCGTTTGGTCGGCTTTCCGATCTTCCCTCCTCCCCCGTTGCGTCGCACACTTCGGCGGCAGGGATCCGGTCAGCTTTTAGTTGTTCGCCTGTGCGCGGCACTCCGCGATGATCTGGTCTATCTTCTCTTTGGTGAGGTGTTCCTTGTAGAACTTGCCCAGCTGCATCATCGGTGCGTAACCGCAGGCGCCGAGGCATTCCACGGTTTTGAGAGTAAACAGCCCGTCGGCCGTGGTTTCCCCGTTCTTGATGCCCAGCTTTTCCTTGATATAATGAATAATGTCGTCAGATCCGCGGAGCATGCAGGGCCCCGTCTGGCATACCTCGAACAGGTATTTGCCTACGGGCTGCAGGTTGAACATGGAGTAGAAGGTAGCCACTTCATACACTTCGATCGGCTCGATCTGGAGCAGGCCGGCCACATAATCCATCGTGTCCGCGCTGAGCCATCCGCCGAAAGATTCCTGCGCCAGGTGCAGCACAGGGATCAGTGCGCTTTTCTGCTTCCCGTCCGGGTACCGCGCGATGATCTCTTTTACTTTATTCAGTTTCTCTTCAGAAAATTGAACGGCCATTTATATTCGTCTTTATAAGTTAATTTCTGTTTTTTACAAGTTCGTGAAAGCACATTTCCATTCCCCTTCCCTGCTCCACATTTTCAATCCTCGAAATACTCCGTTCCATCCGTCCCGATATAACCCTTCTTCCCTTTATACATCACCAGTGTGTAAGGCATATCCGGAAATGCGTTCAGCTTGTCATATTTCAACTCCGTTACGGCTTTCCCGGATTCGTCGATCACACCATATTTTTTATTCTTCCGAACGTACACCAGTTTATCGATGCCGTACCTGGGGATTACCCCGATGTAACTCCAATTGGTGAACACCCAGTCGTACACTTCGTTCCCCAGCGGCTTTCCGTTCAGCCCGAACAACCGCACGCCGGCTTTGCCGGATACGGCAAAAGCACAATAATGCATGGGCCCGCCAGCCAGCCTGATCGTATAATACCCCAGGGGCAACAACTCGGTGTTATTGCTCCATACGCCCTGCTTACCGTCCAGGGTAACCAGGAAATAGGGGCCGAACACATCCATATCGGTCACTGCGTCGAACTGCGCCGGCACGATCCACTCGCCACGCTTCGATTGCTCTGTAGCTACCGCGCCCCATTTGCCGTTGAGCTTCACGAATGCATACATTCGGAAGGCCCCGTGGGCATAAATGGAATCGTACTTACATTCCAGCAGCACTTCGCCGTCATCTACCAGCCCGGCTTTCCCGTTGCTGTACCTGATGTTCGACGATTGCTGACCGATGGGCGCTCCGTCAGACGGCTTGTCGGCCGTCTGTAGTTCCGCGATCCGGACGCTTTCCCCAATCCGCTTCACATCCACCTCGGCTTCCGTCCGGATTCCTCGTCCGTTAATCCAGAAAGATTTACCGTCTTTCTTCACCCGGGCGATGTCATCGTTTTTTATCCACATCCCGTTGAGTTCGCCGAAAGGTTGCGCATCGTCGAACTGCGGTGTAATGACGATCCAATTGTTATCGATCCGGCTATAGCCCCATTTATTGCCCATGCGGTAAGGCACGAGCTTTTTGGATAGCTGTTGCTGAGCGGCCGCATTGCTGGCGGTAAGGCACAGGACTGCGTTCAATAATAAAAGAACTTTTTTCATAGGGTATTCAGGGATAGTAGGATATATGCGTGCAGGGCCCGCGGGGGCCCTGCCAAAGAATTTATGCGTCCAGTTCGCCAGCGATCAGGTTGAGGGATGACATACAGATGATGGCATCGCTCAGCATCGCGCCCTTCACCATTTCCGGGTACGCCTGGTAATAGATGAAGCAGGGCCTGCGGAAATGCAGGCGGTACGGGGATCGGCCGCCGTCGGAAATGAGATAGAATCCCAGTTCGCCGTTGGCGCCTTCCACGGCGTTGTACACTTCGCCGGGCAGGATGTCGGTTTCGCCCATCACGATCTTGAAGTGATAGATGAGCGCTTCCATTTTGGAATAAACGTCTTCCTTGTCGGGCAGGTAGTAAGCAGGAACGTCGGCATGGTAGACATCGGCGGGGAGGTCTTTCAGTTTGTCCATCGCCTGCCGGATGATGCCGAGGCTCTGCCACATTTCCGCGTTGCGCACCAGGAAACGGTCGTACGTGTCGCCGGTGGTGCCTACGGGAATGCTGAACTCGAAATCTTCGTAAGAGCTGTACGGAGTGGCTACGCGCACATCGTAATCCACGCCTGCTGCGCGCAGGTTCGGACCGGTGAAGCCGTAGTTGAGGGCGCGTTCCGCCGTAATGGCGCCAACGCCCTGGGTACGTTCCATGAAGATGCGGTTGCGGGTGAAGAGTTTTTCGAACTCTTTCAGTACGGCCGGATATTCGTCGAGGAACTTGTTGATCTTACGGAAAGCCGTTTCGGTGAAGTTCCTTTCGAAACCGCCGATACGGCCGATATTGGTGGTGAGGCGCGAGCCGCAGATTTCTTCGTAGATTTCGTATACCAGTTCGCGGTACTGCATTACGTAGAGGAAGCCGGTGAATGCGCCGGAGTCTACGCCGATAACGGAGTTGCAGATGAGGTGGTCGGTGATACGGGCCAGTTCCATGATGATAACGCGGAGGTAATCCACTCTTTTGGGCGTTTTGATGCCCAGGAGCTTTTCCACGGTCAGGTGCCAGCCGATGTTATTGATGGGGGCCGAGCAGTAGTTGAGCCTGTCTGTCAGCGGAGTGATCTGGTAATACGGCTTGCGCTCGGCGATTTTTTCGAAAGCGCGGTGAATGTAGCCAACGGTAGGCGTGGCGGACACGATCCTTTCGCCGTCCATCTCCAGTACGTTCTGGAATACGCCGTGGGTGGCGGGGTGGGTAGGCCCAAGGTTGAGCGTGTTGGTCTGCTTCTCTATGGAGCCTTCCGGTAGTTGTATATGGTGATCAGACATATCCTGATTTGCTAAAAGTTAAACTTAAATACCGACGCTTCCGCCGCGGCCGAACATTTCGTCGTCCTTGTCTACACGGGTCTGGTCTTCCAGCGGGAATTCCTTGCGCAGGGGGAAGTAATCCATTTCATCCACGTTCAGGATGCGGACCAGGTTCGGATGCCCTACGAAGTCGACCCCGAAGAAATCATATGTTTCCCTTTCCTGCCAGTTGGCGGTGGCGAACAACTTGGTGGCGGTGAAAATCTGCGGTGTTTCCACGGCAGTGAACACTTTGAACCGGAGGCGCACGTTCTGCACGAGGTTGTGCAGGTGATACACCACACCCAGTTCGGCACCCGCGTTGTCGGGGTAATGCACGCCGCAGAGGTCGGTCATGAAACGGAATGCCAGGTCCTCTTCGTCGTAGAGAAACTGCATGACTTTCAGATTGATCTCTTTGGGCGCGTGGAACGACATAATGCCGTACGACTCTTCAAAATTGGTCAACGCCTCGCCGAACTTCTCGACCAGCCTGTTCTTGATATGCTCATTCGTCAAAGACATGTAATCGCTATTATCGTGACTATTGTATTCCGTAGGAATTCATGAGATCCTTATACCGGTCGCTATGGCGGCGGCGCAGGCTTTCCTGGCCCACCAGATCCTGCACGCGCATCACGCCGTCGAGGATCGCTTCCGGGCGCGGGGGCATCCGGGAACGTAAACGTCCACGGGGATTATCTGGTCGATGCCCTGGAGCACGGAGTAGGTATCGAAGATACCGCCGCTGCTGGCGCAGGCGCCAACGGCAATCACCCAGCGGGGCTCCGCCATTTGCAGGTATACCTGCCGCAGCACGGGCCCCATCTTTTTAGCGATGGTACCCATTACCATGAGCAGGTCGCACTGGCGGGGCGTAAAGCCCAAACGCTCGGAGCCGAAACGGGCGAGGTCGTAGTGGGCGGCCATGGTGGCCATGAATTCGATGCCACAGCAGGATGTGGCAAACGGCAGCGGCCAGATGGAATTCTTACGGGCCAGGCCAATGACCTTATCGAAAGATGTGGCAAAGAAACCTTCTCCGCTATAGCCTTCCGGCATTTCCACCACCTTCACATTCGTATTAAACTGAACAGGACGAGACATAATCTTTACCCTCCTAATCCCGCCGCATTCACACAGCGGGAATTTATTAATAGTTAACTAAGTATCAATCTTCCCACTTCAGGGCACCTTTCTTAATGATGTAGTAGAAACCGCCCATGAAGAAGCAAACAAATGCGAGCATCGCCATAAAACCACTCCATCCCAACGCTTTAAAATTAACAGCGTAGGGATAGAAAAAGATGACTTCCACATCAAACAACACGAAGAGAATTGCTGTCAGAAAGTACTTGATAGCCACTGGCTGACGCGCGTTCCCCATCTGTTCGATACCGCTTTCGAAATTCTCCAGTTTGTCACTGGTTTTACGCTTCGGGCCGAGAAAGTGCGTGGCAATCATGGTGATACCAACGAAACCCAAAGCAGCAACAACTTGTAAAAGGATAGGAAAATAGCTGACCGGCGTGTTGCTTGCTGTCAAAAATTCAGAGACAAAAAACATAAGCTTCCCAATATATTGTCTGAAAGCGCAAAAATACTGCAACTAAACTATAATTCAAATCGACAATCCTGAAAATCTAATCTTTTTTTTGTATATGTAATATAATAAAATATGTGACGTTGGTTTCCGGAGTTTCCGGGGCGCTCACCCGTTTGTGTAATTGATTGAGCCTAAACGTGTAACATGTACACGGCCCGGGAGTGTTCCCGGGCCGTGTATGTCAAATGCCTGAAATTTAAATATTTATTAGCGTCCGCCGCCTTTTTGCTGGGGCTTGCTCATAATGTCTTTGATCTGCTTCACGGGTTCGCTCGTAGGATCCAGCGGCGTCAGTTTGTCCATATACTTCTGCATATTGGCTTTGTCTTCCTTATTGTAATAATATACCATCAGGTAGGTATACGCCTTGATGAGGCCTGCCTTGTTCTTGGCGGGGTCCGTCTCGGCCAGGCTCAGGTATTTATCGAAATAGGGCTGTGCCACCCCGGTTTTGGCTTCCACGTCGCGGGCGGCGGCGGCCATCCCCTGCCAGAAGTGCCCGGTGGTGAGGTCAGGGAAGGCGGTGGTCAGCTTTCCGAAGGCTTCGGAAGACTTGGCCAGCATCGCCGTGTCCGTCCCCCCGCTGGAGGCGTAATAGTAGTTCTGGCCGATGTTGAACAGGTCGAGCGCAGCGGGCTTCTCTCCTTTCTCGGCCTTCAGGTCGGCCACTTTCTGGTACCATTCGCCGGCTTTGCCGAACACCCGCGCCTGCTGGAAGGCTTTAGCCACGGCTTCGTAACGGTCCAGGTCTTTGGCGGTGTCGGATGTAGCGTATTTCTCGAGGTAGTTGAGCGATTGCTGGTCGATCGCGGCCTGCTGGGTGGAATCGCCCAGTTTGATACGGCTGTAGATCTCGCTGCCGAGCTTATAATCGATGGGTTCCAGCTTGCTTTCCCCGGAGCGTTTCACATAGTCGTCGAACTGCTGGCGGGCGGCGAGGGAATCGCCTTTCTGGAGGTACGCGTCGGCGATCATCCGTTCGAGCTTCATTTTGTAGGATTCGTTAGCCTGGGGGATGAGCGATTTCGCTTTGTTGATGGCGCCCTCGTAGTCGCGGTCGAGGAACATGATGGAAGCGAGGTAATACTCATTCCGGGTTTTATCGGCCTGGTCGCTCAGGGCCAGGTACTTCTGTAAATATTCCTTTGCCTTGGGAAGGGAGAACTGCCTGGGCTTGGGGGTGTAGTAGAACTGGTACAGTTCGTAGAAAGCCGGGGCATAGTTCGGGTCGAGCGTGGTGGCTTGCGACCAGTCGGCCACTGCCTGTTCGAGGAGTTTGGCGTTATAGTTCACATGGCCGCGTTTCATGACGGCTTCTGCGTTGTTTTGTTCCAGTTCCAGCGCTTTTTCGTATGCTTCGATGGCTTTGCCGCCGTTTTCGCCGCCCATATAGCGGTAAACATCGCCCAGTTCGATGTAATCTGCGGCTACGGGTTTATATCCTTTCCGGCCGTCGTTCCCTTCTACCAGTTGTTTCATGACGGCGAGGGCGAAGGCTTTATCGCCGCCTTTCACTTCGGTGTTGGCATCTGCGATGGCACGGGCCACGTCGCCATTCTTGCTTTTGGCGGTGGCGTTGAGGGCGGCATCGAACTTCTGGCGTGCCGCGGCGGCGTTACCGCTCAGCAGGTCGATACGGCCGAGGCCAACATTGAGAAGAGGGGAATTTGGCACGGCGGTGAGCCCTTTCTGGAAGGCGGCTGCCGCTCCGTCCTTGTTTTCCTGGCCCAGTTCAGCGATCCCGAGGTAATAATACGCCCGTTCGTCCGTGGGTTTGGCCGCTATCGCCTGCTCGAAATTGGATTTGGCGGTGGCGTATTTTCCGTAATAGAGGTTTTTGAGCCCGTCTTCTATCGTTTGCGCCATTGCCCCTCCTGTGAGGAGGAAAAGGGCAACCACGGTACTGATACGCTTCTTCATGATAAAAATGTTTTAACCGATTAACTAAACGTTACCGGAGCCTTTTAGTTCGGCTGCGGTATGGGTTCATGTAATAAAAAAACATGCCAGAATGATGGCTGCGGCCACGATACAGGCAGGCTCCGTCTCTGAATTTACTCAAATAATCCGGTAAAAACAATGCAGGAAACGTTAAAAATGGGCATAAAAAAAGCAGCGCCCGTGTGGGCGCTGCCGGTGATCCGGGATTTGGGTCCGGAATTATTTGGAGCCGTTGGCGGTGGCTGCTTTCGCGGAGCTACCTGCGGCTTTGTTGGAGGAGCTGAGGAATTCCTTCACCTGGCGAACGGTATCGTTGTTCGGGTCGATGGCTACCAGTTTGTCCATATAAGGCTGCATGGCGGCCTGGTCTTCCTTATTGTAGTGATACAGCATCAGGTAAGTGTAGGCGTTGAGGAGGAAGCGTTTGTTACGGGCTTCGTCTTCAGGTTTCACCATCCCGATGTATTTCTCGAAGGCGTCTTTACCGCGGCCTTCCTTGGCTTGCTGGTCCAGCGCGAAGTTGGCCATGCCTTTCCAGTAGAAAGCGGTGGGCTGGGTGGGATACTTCTCGGTGAAGCTGGTCCAGGAGGCGTCGGAACCGCTGTAATCGGCTGCGTAGTACTCATAGAACGCTTTGTAGAAGTGGTCGGTCATCGCAGCGGGATTTTCTTTCACTTCCAGTGCTTTGCCATACCATTGGGCGGCTTTGGCGTAGTTACGCATGTCTTTGTAAGCTTCTGCCACGTTGCGGTATTTCTCTGCGTCGGTGGTAGTGTCGGTTTCTGCGTATTTTTCCAGGTAGAGACCGGCAGTTTGCTGGTAGCCAGCCTGGGTGGCGGAATCGGAGTGTTTCAGTTTGCCATAGATGGCGCTGAGGAGTTTATAATCGTTCACCTGGAGCTGTTCTGCGGGAACGGCTTTCACGCGCTCGTCCATGAGGGATTTGGCGGAGAGGGAATCGCCTTTCTGCAGGTGCGCATCGGCGGCCAGCAGGGTGAGTTTACCTTTGTAAACGTCGTTGGCTGCAGGCAACAGGGCTTTCGCCTTGGCGATAGCGCCATCATAGTCTTTCTGGTAGAAATTGATGGCAGCCAGGTAATATTCGTTTTTGGATTTGTCGGAGGGGTCCCCAACTTCCACGTATTTCTGGAGGTATTGCGCAGCGTGGGGGAGCGAGAACTGCTCTTTACGCTGGGTGATGTAAAACTGGTACAGTTCGAAGTATGCGGGTGCATAGTTCGCGTCCATGTTGGTGGCTTTGGACCAGTCGGCCACGGCTTGCTGGAGCAGGCGGGCGTTGTAGTTTACCAGGCCTTGTTTCATCACGGCTTCGGCGTTGTTGGCGTCGAGCTCGAGTGCTTTTTCGTAAGTGGTGATCGCTTTGCCGCCGTTTTCACCGCCCAGGTAACGGTAAGCGTCGCCCAGTTCGATGTAATCGGCCGCGGTGGCGGTATACATTTGTTTTTTCTTACGTCCTTCGTTGTTGAGGAGTTTCTCCATGATGGTGAGCGCATATCCGCGGTCGCCGCCTTTAATTTCGGTGTTGGCGTCTGCGATGGCACGGGCAACGTCGCCGTCGCGGCCTTCGGTGGCGGTGCTGGCGGCTTCGAATTTCTGTTTCGCTTCAGCGGTTTTACCGTTGAGGAGATCGATACGGCCCTGACCTACCATGAGGAGGGAGGAGGTGGGAACGGCGGTGAGGCCTTTGGTGAAGGCGGCTGCAGCTGCGTCCTTATTCTCCAGTCCCAGTTCGGCTATTCCGAGGTAGTAATAAGCGCGGTCATCCGTTGGTTTCGCGGTGATGGCTTTTTCGAGATTCTGTTTGGCAGTTTGGTATTTGCCGTAGTACAAATCCTTCAAACCATCTTCCACAGTTTGCGCCATAGCTCCGTTGGCTATGCAGAGCATGGCTACAAATAAACTGTTCCTTCTGTTCATGAGCAATCCGGTTTTAGTTGTGTTATCAGTATTTAGTTTTTACTCTGTTAAAGTGGCCTCCCGGAACACGATGTTCAAACGGGCCGGGAACAACTTGAATTTTCCGATCACCAGTTGGCCGGGCTGACCGGAGAGGAATGTCGCGAAGCCTGAACCCAAACCCTGGCGGGGCTCTTTGAGGATATAGAACATACCTCTCGTGAGCGGGTAGGACTTCGTCCCGATAAAGTATTGGTACGGCTTCACGAATTCGGTGTATCCGTCTGCACGGAGTTTTACCGTCGTGATGCGGTTGCTGAATTCGATGGCGGTGGAATCGTTCGTGTCGGAAATCCAGTTCACCCCGATCACACCGATGGCGTTTTTATCCTTTTCCACATGCGAGATCACTTCTGCATTGGAATGGGCTGCCATCGTGTTGGCCGGCAAAGGCTGGCCTTTGTTGATGGAGTCCAGGACGTAGCGCGCTGTGCTGGAATTCTGATCGTCGAATACGATATTCCATTTCTTCTGCGATTTGCCGTTCATGATCTCGCGTACCTGGTCCATCGTAAGGATGGAATCGGGATTGCTGTGATTCACGATCAGCGCGATGGCGTCTGTAGCGAGCTTACCGCTTTGCGGGCGGATCTTCTCTTTTTTGAAATATTCCAGTTCGTTCTCTTTCAGGTCGCGCGTTACGATGATAAGGCGCGCGCTGTCGTTGAACAGGTCTTTGAAGCAATCTGCTTCAGGCTTGTAATGGGCGATGATCTTCGCTTTCGGATACTGTGACTCGAACACCCGGATTTCGGATTCCAGCAACGGCTGATACGTTTTGTCAACCGAAATATGGATCTCTCCTTTCGTGGGGCCGTCCAATTCACCTTTACCGGAGTTATTACCTCCGCATCCTGCGGCCAGCATGGTAACGGAAGCCGTCGCCAATGCCAGGCCCATCCAGTTTTTAGCTTTTAAAAACATACGCACTAGTGGGTGATACTTGGTTAAAAGAATAATTGTTTGATACCCCTGTAGACACGAAATAATCCATAAGCGCCCAACATGCCGGCCAATACGTAGAGCCACGTATCGGAGATGTCCAGTCTACCCATTCCCAGTTTCTCGGAAAACAGTGCGTACAGTCCAAAAAGAATAAAAATCATTCCCCTGATCAGCTCGCCCAGCGGGCGATATTGCACGTTTGTCCGATTGTTCGTATTGTCGTTCTCCTGTCGCATTGGTGGCAAATTACAAGTATACAAAAAAATGCTTTTTTCTACCGCATCAAACTTTTATTCGTTTGTTAAAAATTTTCCGGGCTGTTTCAAAAGCTTTCAGAAAGATGATGCCGAACCTTTCATTTTCCATAATACAGCAAAGTTTTAACATATGCAATTCCTCCAAAATGCGTTAGCGGTTTCCCTGAAAATTCGGTAGGTTTGCGGTCTGAAAAATCGGGGGTAAAGGGATGCAGGATTTACATCAAATCATTGATAACCAGTAATTCCCGATCAATTGATCGAACATGAAGATATTGATGGTCTGCCTTGGTAATATTTGCCGGTCCCCGCTTGCCGAAGGCATCCTCCGCCACCTGGCGGGCCAAAAAGGACTGAATTGGGACGTAGATTCCGCCGGCACCGGCAACTGGCATGTGGGCCACCCGCCCGACCGCCGCTCCATTGCCGTAGCGAAACAGCACGGGATCGACATCTCCGGGCTTCGCGGCCGGCAGTTCTCCTCCGAAGATTTCGACCGGTTCGACCGGATTTTCGTCATGGACCTGGACAATTACCGCGATGTGCTCCAAAAAGCCCGCTCGTCGGCCGACCAGCAGAAGGTACAATTGTTGCTGGAAGACCAGCAGCCTGTCCCGGACCCCTGGTACGACGATGCCCTTTTCGAGCCGGTGTTCCGGCTCATCCATGGCGCCTGCGAACGCATCGTACGGCTTGCCTGAAATTTCTAACATTCACATTCTTGACGCTTTATAGCATGGCAAAACTCAACACTCCTCAAGGTACGCGCGATTTCGGGCCAGACGTGGTCCGCAAGCGCAACCACATTTTCGCCGTCATCCGGCAGGCTTTCGAACGGTTCGGCTTCCAGCCCCTCGAAACCCCGGCGATGGAATACACCTCCACCCTTCTCGGCAAATACGGTGACGAAGGCGATAACCTGATTTTCAAAATCCTCAATAACGGCGATAAAATCTATGGCCAGGCGCAAATGGCGAAAGACAGCCGTGAACTGGCGCTGATCCTGTGTGAAAAGTCGCTGCGGTACGACCTGACCATTCCTTTTGCCCGATTCGTGGTGATGAACCAGGGGAAGATCCATCTGCCTTTTAAGCGCTACCAGATCCAGCCGGTTTGGCGGGGCGATAAGCCGCAACGTGGCCGCTATCGCGAGTTTTTCCAGTGCGACGCGGACGTGGTGGGCAGTAATTCTCTCCTGAACGAAATCGAACTACTGCAGATTTACGATACGGTTTTCAATACGCTCGGGCTTTCGGGATACCGGATGAAAGTCAACAACCGCAAGATTCTCACGGGATTGGCGGAACTTGTCGGCCGTCCGGATTTGATGCTCGCCATTACGATCGCCATCGATAAGCTCGACAAAATCGGGGATAGCGGGGTTCGCGAAGAACTGGCGCAGCGTGGGCTTTCGGGGTCGGAGGCAGATAAAGTGATGGAATTTATTTCACTGCAGGGCAGCAACGACGAAAAGCTCGACCGGCTCACGCAGCTTTTTGCGGGATCGGAAACGGGGCTCAAGGGCGTGGAGGAATTGCGGTACATACTGGGAAGCGGGCTGACATCGTTCAGCCGTCAACCCGAGATCGACCTGACGCTGGCCCGCGGCCTGAATTACTATACCGGTATGATCGTGGAAGTGAAGGCGCCTGAGAGCGTGAACATGGGAAGTATTGGTGGCGGCGGCCGGTACGACGATCTGACGGGGCTTTTCGGGCTTCCGGGGATTTCGGGTGTGGGGATTTCTTTTGGGGTTGACCGGATTTACGATGTACTGGAAGATCTGCAATTGTTCCCGGAAACTGCGCAGCAGGGAACGCAGGTGATATTTTTTCACCCTGGGACGGAGAAACTGGCGGAGGTTTACGGATATGTCTCCCGCCTGCGGGAACGTGGTATCAGCACGGAAATTTTCCCGGATGAAATCAAGCAGGACAAACAATACAAATATGCCGAAAAGCGAGGCATTCCTTACATCGCTTATGTAGAAGACAATGCGCCTGGCGTTGTGTTTCTCAAGAGCATGACGGGGAAGCAGCGCCATCAGCTTACACCGGCTGAATTGGACGCATTTACATTTTAGCAAGTGAAACACATTATATTTTCAAGAGGCGCTGGAAATCCGGTGCCTCTTTTTTTATACGCGTTTTTACTGCACACGGTAAATCGAGTTGCCATTCATTTTTCAAAACATGGCTGACATCCGGAACTGCGTGCTGGATTTGCAGCAATCATACCATGTATAATTCGGCGAACAACTTAAGCTTGTTTTCAAAAATAAGGACGTCTGACATCGACGTAAAATTATCCGGATCTGTATGTGGAATTTGCAGCAATCATACCATGTTTAATTCGGCGAACAACTTAAGCTTGTTTTCAAAAATAAGGACGTCTGACATCGACGTAAAATTATCCGGATCTGTATGTGGAATTTTCAGCAATCAAACCATGTACAATTCGGCGAACAACTTAAGCTTGTTTTCAAAAATAAGGACGTCTGTCATCAGTGTACGATTATCCGAATCTACATATGGGATTTTCAGCAATCAAACCATGTACAATTCAGCGAACAGGTGAAAACCGTTCTCAAAAAAAGGCGCATGACATCCGACAATTTCGCTGGCAGATGGATACTTAAAAAATCAGCGTACAATTATCCGGATCTACATGCTGAATTATCAGAAATCAAACCATGTACAATTCGGTAAACCACATACGCTTGTTCTCAGAAGATTAGGGCGTCTGGCATCTACGCGCAATTATCTGGATCCGCGTGTTGGATTTACAGCAATCATACCATGTACAATTCGGCAAACAGTTGAAGTCTGTTCTCAAAAATAAGGGCGTATGACATCCGACCATATCGCTGGCCGATGGATACTCTAATATTCACCGATCGATTTGTACTTCACTTCAATAACTAATGATGTTGTTTAATCAAAGCTATCTTTTGTGAATGAAAATCATACGGCTCAATATTCATGCTGCGTTTACATCATATGTAAAGTCGGTGCTATCCCTCGATACCACTAGCAAATAGATACCTCATGGATCCAACAACAATCCATAAAAAAGGACAACATCGATCCAATGTAATTTTTGGCAGACAATATGGCGCTGTTCGAGAACTGCACCGCGTTTCCAGTCACTCGTATAACATTTCTCCGCCACAATGTTGCATACAATTTCGCCTGCCACTTCCATGCACAGAATTTCTCCAACGGCATTCGAATTCAGCATTTAATCATAAATGCATCAATTCAGGTTGTGAATCCTTTATTCAATTGCGCATACTCTCAACCATCATTATCCAAAATCCAACATCACTATTCCCAGGCATCTCCGCCGATCTTCTTTCCCGAAATCAGTTTCCAGTAGCTATAAAATTCGTCATCCAGCGGCTTGTGGAGGTATTCGGGGATCGTGGTACGAACGTAATTTCCCCAATGTGGCCTGGCTCCGTCACGATCGGAGAATCCGTATTCATCAGAGAGGTTCCAGGAGCTGAATACTTTTCCTCTTTTTCGAAGACGGCCGGGTCTGCAGCCAATGCGGCAACGGCGCGCCCCACGAACCAGGGTGTTTCGGACGCAATAAAGTTCGGATCTACGCGGGTCCCATCCTTCCAGTTGCTTTCCGTAACTCCGAAGTGTTCCAGCATAGCTTCGGAGCGAAGGAAGCCGGGCGTTATGGCAAGTGCGCCAATGCCGTGGGGCTCGAGGTCCTGCGACATGTCGTAGGCCAAACGGATAACGGTTGTTTTGACCAGATCATAAAACAGTTGTCCACGGTAGAAATAGCCATCTCCGTCGGTTACTTCGACGATGAGTCCTTTTTTCGCGGGAAGCATGAGCGGCACGGCGTACTTGGCGGTGATGATGTGCGTATCGATCGCCTGTCTCATCATTTGAAATCCTTTTGAGAGGTCATTTTCCCAGAATGGGAGGTTCCATTGCATGAGGGCATCGCCGCCCCATACGTCGTTTACGAGGACGTCGAGGTGGCCGTGGTCTTTTTGTATCCGGTCCATCAGGGCGATCACTTCTTCTTCTTTACTGTGGTCTGTCCTGACGGGGATTCCGATTCCGCCTAATTCCGTGACGATTTCCGCTGTTTCGTCGATGGTTTCCGGGCGGGAGGGGCCGGAAGCTGGGGCGCCTTTAACGCTTCGTCCGGAGCAATAGACGGTGGCGCCTGCTTCACCGAGCATGGATGCGATTCCTCTTCCGGCTCCGCGGGTGGCGCCGGCGACGAGGATGATTTTTCCTTCCAGAGGTTTCATACGTTAGTTAGGTTTGATGGGACGGTGAATTTCGTACGGCGGTACGCATTGTATCTGCGTAGTGGATTATTTTTCGAAGGATGTTAATATAATTTGCGGGATATGAGGGCATTGGGGATTACTTGGAAATGACTTGTGAGGGGGGACGTTATAGTTGGGATTCTTTATTGCGGTTGTTATCAGAGGCTTGGTCCATAAGTTTAAACGAGAACATGCAGCATATTCTATTTCGGGATGGGTGTAAATTATGAGTTCAGGATTGGGAGTAAACTATCTCCACACAATCAATGCAATTAATATAGTTGTTATAGGAGAGAATCGACTATCAGGGAAGAATTCGTTTGCACGGGAAATTGCAAAGCTTAAGTTATTGGGTTGGTTATTGATGCAATGTTTTCAGGAATGGAAATATGCTATCACAGCACATGAATGCAATAGTTAGAGTTGTTTTAGGAATAAATCCTATATAGGGAAGGATAAGTGTTAACTGAAAACTGCAACGCTTAAGATATCTGGTTCGTTATTGATGAATGTGTTCAGGAATAGAAATATGCTATCACTGCTCAATGAATGCAATTGATAGAGTTGTTATGGGAATAAATTCTATATAGGAAGGATAAGTGTTCTCTGAAAACTGCAACGCAAGATATCGGGTTGGTTATTGATGATATGTGTTCAGAACTCGAAATATGCTATAACTGCACAATGAATGCAGTTGATAGAATTACTATAGGAAGGAATCGTCTATACGGGAAAAATTCGTTTGCACGGGAAACTGCAAAGCTTAAGTTATCAACATGGTTAATAATATCATGTTCGGGAATGGAAATATGCTATCCCCGCACAATGAATGCAATAGATAGAGTTGTTTCGGGAATAAATCCTCTATAGAGAAGGAATAAGTGTTCACGGAAAGCCCGCTCTTAATATATCGGGATGGGTACAATTAAAAGTATTCCATTCTGCACAGTGAATGCAATTGAAATCGCTGTTACGGGAATAAATAGCCTTGGGGAAGAATAGGGCTATACGGGAAAGGGCTACTCAATGTTCCTTGTAGGAGTAAAATGTGTAAGATAAATAACCCAATATATCCAGCACGCGTTGCATTTATTGGAATGGAATATTGTTAAGGACGTTCGGTTGATGGAAAAGAGGAGTAAGTAAATGTAAGAAAATCTCGTACTGGTGAGGATAAGAATGGAATATTGTTCAGGACGTTGGGTTGACGGGAAAGAAGGAGTAAATAGATGTAGGAAAATCCAGTCCTTGTGAGGATAAGAATGGAATATTGTTCAGGACGTTGGGTTGACGGGAAAGAAGGAGTAAATAGATGTAGGAAAATTGCAACCGGGGATGGGAGTTCAGGTATGGAGAAAACGGGGTGGGTTGGAATCCAATGTATGGAACCCTCTATCCATTCTATGAAATAGACTATTGCTCAGGACGTGGGGTTGATGGAAAATAAGAGTAAGTAATTGTCGGAGAATCTCGTACTAGTGACGATAGGAATGAAATATTGCTCAGGGCGTATGGATTGAAGGGAAAAAGGTTTAATTAAGAGTAGGAAAATTGCACCCGGGGATGGGAGCTCAGGTATGGAGAAAACGAGCTGGGTTGGAATCCAATGTATGCAGCCATCCATCCATTTTACTAAATAGAATATTGTTCGGGACGTTCGGTCTATGGGGAAGAGGAGTAATTAACTGCAAGAAAACTGCAAATGGGGATGGGAGTCGAGTTATGAGGAGCACGCGCAGGGTTGGAATTTAATATATGCAAACGTCCATCCATTAGTAAGTGTAGTAAAATTGCAATCGGGGATGGGAAGCGGGGGCTATTTTGCCCGGAAGTAGTACAATCTATGGTTGCATTTCTTGATTCGGTGAGGGGTATAAATAAAAAAAGGTCCAAGATTGCTCCTGAACCTTTTTTCAATAAATATGGCAGCTACCTACTCTCCCGCATGATAGTGCAGTACCATCGGCCATGAGGGGCTTAACTTCTCTGTTCGGAATGGGAAGAGGTGAACACCCTCGGAAAAACCACCATAAGATCTTTAAGTATCTTACTACTAATAAATTTACATATCGGGAAGTTGTAAAACACGCTCTTTACTTTCCGGTTTCCTTGCGGATACCTTCAGCTTCGATAAAGAGCGTAAAAATAAAATTAAAGCTTACGGGCAATTAGTACTACTCGGCTTTGATGTTACCACCTGTACACCTGTAGCCTATCAACGTCGTCGTCTTCGACGGCCCTTAAAAGTAAACTCATCTTGAGGTAAGTTTCACGCTTAGATGCTTTCAGCGTTTATCTTGCCCGTACATAGCTACTCTGCACTGCACCTGGCGGCACAACAGATACACCAGCGGTACGTACGACCCGGTCCTCTCGTACTAAGGTCATGTCCTCTCAATTTACTAACGATCACAACAGATAGGGACCGAACTGTCTTGCGACGTTCTGAACCCAGTTCACGTGCCACTTTAATCGGCGAACAGCCGAACCCTTGGGACCTTCTCCAGCCCCAGGATGTGACGAACCGACATCGAGGTGCCAAACCTCCCCGTCGATATGAGCTCTTGGGGGAGATCAGCCTGTTATCCCCGGAGTACCTTTTATCCTTTGAGCGATGGCCCTTCCATACAGAACCACCGGATCACTTTAGCCTGCTTTCGCACCTGCTCGGCTTGTCTGCCTCACAGTCAAGCACCCTTTTACTAATGCGCTCTGCGTACGATTACCAACCGTACTGAGGGTACCTTTGCGAGCCTCCGTTACTTTTTAGGAGGCGACCACCCCAGTCAAACTACCCACCAAACAATGTCCCCATTTTCACGGGTTAGACTCTAAGTAACAGAAGGTTGGTATTTCAACGTTGACTCCACGACTCCTGGCGAAGCCGCTTCATAGTCTCCCAACTATCCTACACATCTGGCACTCAAAATCAATGTTAAGTTGTAGTGAAGGTTCACGGGGTCTTTCCGTCCCGTTGCGATTAACCGGCATCTTCACCGATACTACAATTTCACCGAGCTCATGGTAGAGACAGTGTCCAACTCATTAGACCATTCGTGCAGGTCGGAACTTACCCGACAAGGAATTTCGCTACCTTAGGACCGTTATAGTTACGGCCGCCGTTTACTGGGGCTTCAGTCAGGAGCTTTGTATTGCTACGAACACCCTTCCTTAACCTTCCAGCACCGGGCAGGTATCAGGCTCTATACTTCATCTTTCGATTTTGCAGGGCCCTGTGTTTTTGTTAAACAGTTGGTTGGACCATTTTACTGAGACCACATCACTGTGGTACGCCTTATCCCGAAGTTACAGCGTCAATTTGCCTAGTTCCTTTACCATGGATCACTCGAGCGCCTTAGGATATTCTCCTCGACTACCTGTGTCGGTTTACGGTACGGGCTGCTATAACCTAACCTTAGAGGTTTTTCTTGGAAGTCTGATTAGGGACATTATCACTTCAGCCGAAGCTTCTGTGTACTATCAGGTTCAGCACCAACTGCGGATTTTCCTACAATCGGTATACCTACACCCTTTAACGCACTATTCCGTAAGTGCGCAGTCCTTTCACTACTCCGTTACCCCATCGAAATTATAGCAGGTACTGGAATATTCACCAGTTTGCCATCAGCTACGCCTCTCGGCTTTGCCTAAGGACCCGACTAACCCTGATCCGATTAGCGTTGATCAGGAACCCTTAGTCTTACGGCGAAAAGATTTTTCATCTTTTTTATCGTTACTTATGCCTACATTTTCTTTTCTGTACGCTCCAGCATACCTCGCGGTACACCTTCGATGCAGTACAGAATGCTCCCCTACCGATCACCCGCCTAGCGGGGATCCTAAAGCTTCGGTAGTATGTTTGATGCCCGATTATTTTCCGTGCCCAAACCCTCGACCAGTGAGCTGTTACGCACTCTTTAAATGAATGGCTGCTTCCAAGCCAACATCCTGGCTGTTTTAGGGTTTGAACTGCGTTTGTTCAACTTAACATACACTTAGGGACCTTAGCTGTTAATCTGGGTTATTTCCCTCTCGGCCATGGACCTTAGCGCCCACAGCCTCACTCCCGTAGATATATCATAGCATTCGGAGTTTATTAGGGTTTGGTAGGCGGTGAAGCCCCCTAGCCCAATTAGTAGCTCTACCTCTATGATACGTCTGTTATACGAGGCTGTTCCTAAAAACATTTCGGGGAGAACGAGCTATCTCTCAGTTTGATTGGCCTTTCACCCCTATCCACAGGTCATCCCATAGCTTTTCAACGCTAATGGGTTCGGTCCTCCAGTTTGTGTTACCAAACCTTCAACCTGCCCATGGATAGATCACAAAGTTTCGCGTCTACCCCCACTGACTAAGCGCCCTGTTAGGACTCGCTTTCGCTGCGGCTCCGTTACTGAAGAACTTAACCTCGCCAGTGAGGAGTAACTCGTAGGCTCATTATGCAAAAGGCACGCCGTCACCCGTTTCCAGGCTCCGACCGCTTGTAGGCGCACGGTTTCAGGTACTATTTCACTCTCCTGTTCGGAGTACTTTTCACCTTTCCCTTACGGTACTGGTTCACTATCGGTCTCTAGGGAGTATTTAGCCTTACCAGATGGTGCTGGCAGTTTCACACAGGATTCCTCCGGTCCCGCGCT
>NZ_CP150096.1:767500-970000 GCF_038396765.1 Chitinophaga caseinilytica
TGGTACCATCGCCCGTGGCATAAATGGGTGTGCCGGAAGGAGCGGTGAAATCGAGGCCGGAGTGGAATTTTACGGTTTTATAGATAGGGTCGATGCGATAGCCGAACCCGGACGCGATCCTGTCGAGGTCTTTGTTGGCCACAGGCTGGATGGCCGGGATGGAGGCGAGCATCTTTTGTTTGTTCTTGATAAGATCTTCGATCTGGAGGTAGGATTTTTCCTGGAGCTGGACGCGGTTCCCGATTTCGGCGAGCATTTTTTTGGTAGCGGCGATGATCTCGCTTTCGGGTTTGGTGGACAGGGCGAGGTTTTCTTTGGATTTCTCGTCTTGCCCCGCCCGTACGCTATCCGGGATGGGAGCGGCTTCGAAGATGACGCGGTAAATCTCGTTGTCGCGGTGCTGCAGCTCGCCCAGCTGCCCTTTCAGTTCCTTGACCTGGTCTTGCAGGGTGTTATATTCCTCCTGCATATTATCGAGGTCGCGGCGGAGCATCGTTTCCTTGGGGGAATCGAGGAACCGGTAAGAGACGGTGAGGAACAGCATGCCGGTGACGATGGCGGCAGACAGGAAGCCGAGGATCCGGAGGACTTTTACCTTGACGGAGACTACGAGCTTTTCGTATTTAAGCGTTTGAGTATTATAAAAATATTTGACTTTCTTCATGAACCATTAGCGGTTGATAGCAGCGTACGATAGAACGCCCCCCGTTAAAATTTATTATAAACCCGGTTCCCGGGCGGATTGGCCCTGGAAAATGGCGGTTAGCTAGTTATGATTATTTCGATATTTTTGCACCGCATTCCACCTTGCGCTAAAAAATTGAACGGTTGTAACCGGGGTCCGCAAACCTAAGAGAATTAGGCTAAAACGTCAACCTTTTGCATCTCAATTTTCTCGGCGGGCCTATTTGCGACAATCACAAAATAACGCCAATTTCAGGACGGATGCAATTATAATACTAAAATTAGATATTAATACCGACTAATATTTTATGACCGCAGCCCAGATCAGGCAACAGTTCCTGGATTTTTTCGTGTCCAAGGGGCACCACATCGTCCCTTCCGCACCGATCGTACTGAAAAACGACCCCACGCTGATGTTCACCAACGCGGGGATGAACCAGTTCAAAGACATTTTTCTTGGTAACAAGCAGCCGCAGTGGACGCGCGTCGCGGACACCCAGAAGTGCCTCCGCGTGAGCGGCAAGCATAACGACCTGGAAGAAGTGGGGATAGACACCTATCACCATACCATGTTCGAGATGCTGGGGAACTGGAGCTTCGGGGATTATTTCAAGGAAGAGGCCATCGCCTGGAGCTGGGAATTGCTGACGGAGGTGTACAAACTCCCGAAAGACCGCCTGTACGTTACCGTTTTCGAAGGCAGCGAGGCGGAAAACCTGCCCATGGACGCTGAAGCTTTCGATTTCTGGAAGCGCCACATCGCGGAAGACCGCATCCTGCTGGGCAATAAAAAGGATAATTTCTGGGAGATGGGCGAAACCGGCCCCTGCGGCCCCTGCACCGAAATCCATGTGGATTGCCGGACAGACGCCGAAAGAGCCGCCGTTCCCGGGAAAGAACTCGTGAACAACGACCATCCGCAGGTAATCGAGATCTGGAATAACGTATTCATGCAGTTCAACCGCATGAAAGACCGTTCCCTCGTGCCCCTGCCCGCCCAGCACGTAGACACCGGCATGGGCTTTGAGCGGCTGGTACGCGTGATCCAGGGCAAACAGTCCAATTACGATACCGATGTTTTCACGCCGCTCATCCGCGCCACAGAGCAACTTTGCGGCAAAAAATACGGTCAGACCGAAAAAACCGATATCGCTTTCCGCGTGATCGCCGATCACATCCGGGCCATATCCTTTACCATCGCCGACGGGCAGCTGCCTGCCAATACGGGGGCCGGTTATGAGATCCGGAAGATCCTTCGCCGCGGGGTACGTTATTACAACTCCTTCCTCGATGTGACGCAGCCGCTGCTCCATGAGCTCGTTCCCGTCCTGGCCGAAGAATTCAAAAACGTGTTCCCGGAATTGCACCAGCAGACCGATTTCGTGAAACGCATCATTTTCGAAGAAGAAACGAGCTTCCTTCGCACCCTCGATAGCGGTTTGGGCCGTCTGGAAGGCATCCTGGCCGATTCGAAAGATAAAACCCTCGCTGGCGCCGTTGCCTTCGAACTGTTTGATACTTACGGCTTTCCGTTCGATCTCACCCGTCTTATCGCTTCCGAAAAAGGATTTACTGTAGACGAGGCAGGCTTCAAATCTGAGCTGCAAAAACAAAAAGAGCGTTCCCGCGCCGCCACCAAGCTCGATATGGGCGACTGGAGCGTACTGGACGAGCAGCCTTCCGGCGTTTTCGTGGGCTATACCGAACTGGCGACGGACGCTAAAGTGCTGAAATACCGTCAAATCACGGCGAAAGGTAAAGACCAGTACCAGATCGTGCTCGACAAAACCCCCTTCTACGCCGAATCCGGCGGCCAGGTGGGCGACACCGGCACCTTGTACTTCGGGGACGAAGCCATTGCCGTTACCGATACCAAAAAGGAAAACGACCTCATCGTTCATTTCACCGATCACTTGCCGGCCCATCCGGAAGCGGCGGTCAAAGCTGAAGTAGACGCGCTCAAGCGCCGGGACATCGCCCGTCACCACTCCGCCACCCACTTGCTGCACGCGGCCCTTCGCCAGGTGCTGGGCACGCATGTGGCGCAGAAAGGCTCGCTGGTGAACGCGGAATATCTCCGCTTCGACTTCTCCCATTTCGCCAAAGTGACCGACGAAGAGCTGGCCTCCATCGAAGCGATCGTGAACGAAAAAATCCGGGAAAACATCCCCGTGATCATCCGCGAAATGCCCCGCGACGAAGCCATGAAACTGGGCGCTATGGCGCTTTTCGGCGAGAAATACGGAGACACCGTTCGTGTGGTGACCATCGATCCTCAATATTCCCTCGAACTTTGCGGCGGCACGCACGTTGGCCATACGGGCGAGCTCGGCCTTTTCAAATTCCTCTCCGAAGGCGCTGTTGCAGCCGGCGTGAGAAGGGTGGAAGCCGTAACCGGCGCCAAAGCGGAAGCATACGTTAATGAACAGATAGCGCAGTTGAAGGAAATTAAAGCTGCGATCAAAAACCCGAAAGAGCCCGCCAAAGCCGTGGAAACGCTCGTTGCCGAAAAATCGGCCCTCGAAAAGCAGCTTGCTGCCCTCGAACTGAAACAGGTGCAACAGGCCGCGGCCAGCCTCCCGCAACAGGCGGAAACCGTGAACGGCGTTCAGTTCATCGGGGCCGTGGTAGATGCTTCCAGCGCAGATGCGGTAAGGCTTTACGCCAACGTCCTGAAAGACCTGCTGACCGCGCCCTTCGCGGCCGTGCTCTGCGCCAACGTCGGCGGCAAAGCGCAGGTGACGGTCCTCCTGTCTGACGACCTCGTGAAAGACAAAGGCCTCAACGCGCAGAAGATCATCAAAGAACAGGTTGCCGGCCTCATCAAAGGCGGCGGCGGCGGACAGCCCTCCATGGCCAATGCCGGCGGGCAAGACGTCAGCCAGTTCCCGACGGTCATCGAAAAAGTGAAAAGTATCCTCTGATAATAGAAAGGCTCCTCCGGGAGCCTTTTTTATTTTAACATTCCCTTATCGCCTTCATCGCTTTTTTAACATTTTTTTACCCTCCCCGGCCTGTAAATTTGCCCTGTCACTAAAAACAGCTGATATGCGCAAACTCCTTTTTTCCGGCAGCACCCTTCTCCTCGCTTGTACCCTGGCATCGACCGCGGTATCCGCACAAGACGGGCGCGGCCATAAATTGGGAGAATATGATGAGATCATCATCAAACGCAAAGGCGAAACGCAAAACGCGAAAGTAACCGTAGAGATCAAAGACGGCGAAGTGTACGTGGATGGCAAACCCATCCGGGAATACGAGGGCGACGGACTTTCTGTGAAACGCCGCGTCATCATACCGCGCAACGGCAATTTCCCCGACCAGGCGCCCGAAAACCTCCTGGAAGACGCCATCAGGCCGGGTGCGGCAGTGCTGGGCGTGATCACTGAAAAATCCACCGCAGCAGGTGCCACCGTTACAGAAGTAGCGGAAAACAGCGCCGCGGCCAAAGCTGGCCTCAAAGCCGGGGACGTGATCACGAAAGTCAACGAAGTCAAGATCTCCGAGCCCCAGGACCTTTTCGAAACCATCGGAAAACTCCAGCCCGGCGACGAAGTGACCGTTCTCTATCTCCGCGACAAAAAAGAACAAAAAGCGAAAGCCAAATTACAACCGCGGGATAGTGCAGAAGACACGATGCGTGGCCGCCGTTTCCGCAATCCGCGCATGCTCGACGACGAGCCCCGCGTGTTCCAGATGCCCCGTGGCTTCGACGACCTGTTCAACCCCAACGCTCAGGCCAAACTGGGCCTTCAGGTGCAAGACCGCGAAGAAAATGATGGCGCTACCGTTCAATCTATCGATAAAGAATCCGCCGCCGAAAAAGCCGGGTTCAAAACCGGCGATGTCATCCTATCCATCGATGGCCAGACCGTAAAAAACGCACGCGAAGTGGTGGCCGGTTATCGCGGAGCGAAAGATAAATCCAGCATCGCATTCAACATCCGGCGCAACGGTAAAACCGAAACACTCACGGTAAAAGTGCCGCGCAAACTGCGGTCAGAAAATTTGTAAACAGTAAGGCAGATATATAGTTTAGTGTAAAGCAAAGAGAGGCGGCCCGGGGTTTCCCGGGCCGTTTTTTTTATTGATTAAAACGTTATCATTTCTGCTGATAATTTTCCTTCCAATGTTTATAAAGAACGAAAAAAGCTGATAATTGAGAATACACAATTACTTGCTTCAAATCCTCTTTAGTTTCCTCGTCGATTCTTGAATCTGCCAGTAAGCTATCTAAGAATTTCAGATAGCGATTTCTGGCATAGTTGGCTTTGCCATTCCTCAATGCAAACACCACCTCCAATTCCAAAAAATTCCAGCTTTGTTTTAATATTAACGTTACTGCCGGAACGAGGTCTATCAAAAGGCCCTTTTCGCTAAAAGTATCAGGTAAACTCAGCGCCATTTGTGCCAGAAACATTCCGCCTCCCACGGCGGCAATACTGTCGGCAGTGATTACAATTCTTCCAGTGGCATTGGCCGCACGGTTTGTGTTTTCCATAATTTGTTTATTCCTGCCCAAAAAATACTTTTCCGAATTCTACCATTTCCTTCGGGTCGTTTTCACCTCTCATATTGAAGGATACAGCTTTGCCGGTCTTCTTGCTGATAATTGTATACTTCCTTGGAGGAAAAATTCGAAAACCCAGGTACTTAATCAATGGGATAAGCACCGGTGACAAGAACATTAATAAGAAAATGATTTTTAAGATTTGATTTGGTGTCATAATATTCAGGTTTTAAAATGTTCATCCCAATAATAACAACTTGCGAAACACAAAACTTTTTCGGCATCATCCCACAAAAAATTTTGCAACCAATTTTCTCAAACCGGTATTGATAGTTAGTTGCGATTTCTCTTCATTTTATTACACATCAAGCGAAAAAATTTTCTTCACTTTCACCCATAAAAAAACGTTTCGCAAACCGATCAATTCAATGATAACGATTCACGAAACGCGAAACTTTTTTGGACGATTTTCTCCGTCTATTTCTGCAGCATCTTCAGCATTTTCAGTTTATTCCCGAACGGCGGATATTTCACCGGAACATCCAGCCAGGTACCCGTTTTCATCACGCCCTTCACATGCGTGAACTCGTCGAAACTGTACTTCCCGTGATAGCGTCCCATGCCACTGGGGCCAATCCCGCCGAACGGCATCTCCAGGTTCGTGAAATGCACCAGCGTATTGTTGATACAACCGCCGCCGAAAGCCACTTTCTCCACAAGCGTTTTCGCAGTACGCGAACTTTTGGTGAAAATGTACAGCGATAGCGGATATGGATTGGCGGCGATGATCTTCACCGCTTCGTCGGTGCCACTGTATGGGATCACCGGCAGAATGGGCCCGAAAATTTCTTCTTTCATCACCTTCGCATCCGGCTTTATGTCGGTCAGGATGGTCGGGGCGATGTACTTGTCGGCCCGGTCGGACTGTCCACCGGAAAACACGGTGCCATCCGCCAGGTAGCCCGAGAGCCGGTCGAACTGCCGTTCGTTGATGATGCGCGGATAATCGGGGCTTTTGGCGGGATCCTCGCCATAGAATTTCGTGACGGCGTCGCGCAGGGCTTCGAGCAATTGCGGCATTATTTTTTTATCGGCCAGCACATAATCCGGCGCGATGCATGTTTGTCCGGCGTTCCAGCATTTCCCCCACACGATCCTTTTTGCAGCGGTTTTAATATCGGCGCCGGCGTCTACCACGCAGGGGCTTTTCCCGCCCAGTTCCAGCGTTACCGGCGTGAGGTGGGGCGCTGCCATTTCCAGGATTTTCCGGCCCACGGGGATGCTGCCGGTAAAAAAGACATGATCGAACCGGTAGGCCATGATCTCCGGCACCACTTTGGCGCCATCGCCCAAAACGGTGGTCACGTGCTCCGGCGCAAACGCGTCTGCGATCACTTTGGCTACCACGGCTTCCGTGGCGGGCGCCAGCTCGGAGGGCTTCACGATGGCGCAATTGCCCGCCGCCACCGCCCCGATGAGCGGATTCACCACCAGCTGGAAAGGGTAATTCCAGGGGCCGATGAGGAGCGTCAGTCCCTTGGGCTCGCGGTACACCGTGCTGGACGAAGGGTAATGCATGAGCGGGGAGCTGACCGGTTGGGGGCGCATCCACTGGCGGAGATTGGTGAGGGTATGATCGATTTCGTCGTACAAAAGCCCTACTTCGCTGCCAAAAGCCTCTACCGGCGCTTTCCGGAGATCAGCGCGGAGCGCGGCCAGAATGGCTTCTTCATGCCGTTTGAGGGATTTTTTCAGTTGCTTGAGGGCGGATTTGCGGAATTGCAGGGAACGGGTGGCCCCGGAGTCGAAAAAGCGGCGCTGGGCCTGGTGAATATCTTGGATAGCAGCCATAGGATGGAACGTTGATGATACAATTTCGTGAAAATTCCCTGCTTTTTTACAGTTTGAATATCTTTGTGCGAATCAGCAGTGATATCAATATTATGAGTGCGAGCATCGATTATAACAAATATGAAGCGGTAATAGGCCTGGAAGTGCATGCCCAACTGCTGACAGTCAGCAAATTATTCGCCAGCGACTCCGCCGCTTTCGGCGGGCAGCCCAACACGCATATCAGTCCTGTTACACTGGGGCACCCCGGCACCCTGCCCTTCATGAACAAAAAGGCGGTAGAACTGGCCATCAGGCTCGGTTTTGCCTGTCATTGCCGCATCGAGCAGGAAAACTTCTTCGCCCGGAAGAACTATTTCTACCCCGATCTCCCGAAAGGATACCAGATCAGCCAGCACACCGCCCCCATCTGCGTAGGCGGCCATGTGCCCATTTTCGTGGACGGGACCGCCCGGAATGTCCAGCTCAACCGCATCCATCTCGAAGAAGACGCCGGAAAATCCATCCACGACCAGGACCCTCATAACACCCTCATCGACTATAACCGCGCCGGCGTTCCCCTCGTGGAGATCGTTACGGAGCCCGACCTCAGCTCGGCAGACGAAGCCTACGCCTACCTCACCGAGCTCCGCCGGCTCGTTCGCTGGCTCGATGTGTGCGACGGCAACATGGAAGAAGGCTCCATGCGCTGCGACGCCAACGTTTCCATCCGCCTCAAAGGCGAAACCACGCTCGGCACCAAGGTGGAAGTGAAGAACATGAACTCCATCCGCAACGTGAAGCGCGCTATCGAGAACGAGATCAAACGGCAGATCGAGCTCGTGGAAACCGGGGGCACCATTGTCCAGGAAACCCGCAGCTTCGACGCTTCCAACGGCAGCTCGTTTTCCCTCCGTTCCAAGGAAGAAGCCAACGACTACCGGTATTTCCCGGAGCCAGACCTGGCGCCTTTCCGCCTGACGGAAGCTTTCCTCGACCAGGTTCGCCGCTCGCTGCCGGAGCTTCCCGAAGAAAAAGTGACCCGTTATACCAGCCAGCTGGGCCTTCGTGAATACGATGCCCGCGTGATCTGCGACGACCGCGAAACCACCGTGTATTTCGAAGCCCTCATGGCCGAAACGCCCCACGCACAGGCCGCCTCCAACTGGATGCTCGGCCCCGTGAAATCGTGGCTCAACGAGCGCAATGCCGGTATTTCCGACTTCCCCCTCACCCCTTCCGCCCTCGCCGCGCTCATTGCGCTGATCCACGACGGCAAGGTAAACTTCTCCATCGCTTCCTCCCGCATCCTGCCCGCCATGATCGAACAACCCGGCCAAACACCGCTGGAAGTGGCCACCGCCCTCAATCTCATCCAGGAAACCGATGCCGGCAGCATTCTCCCGGTCATCGATGAAGTGCTGGCCAGATTCCCGGCAAAAGTGGCGGAATTCCGCTCCGGAAAAAAAGGCCTGATCGGGATGTTCGTTGGCGAAGTGATGAAAATGAGCGGCGGAAAGGCTGACCCGAAATTAACTAACGAGTTGCTGCTCAAGCGCCTCAACGGTTAACAACTGCCGCTCATCCCGGATAACATCTCCCGAAAAAGCGCCGCCACAGGCCCATTCCGCGCTTACGCCCCCCGCTGGAGCCGATACCGCAGGGAAATGACCATTTCAGGTGATTTGTTTAATTAACCGACTACATAATTTTAACATTTCCGGAGAACCCTTCCGGGGATTTAGGACTATTTTTGATTGAAAATCCAACTAAACGAAAAGCCCATGAAACAATTTGCGATTTGGCTGACAGGAGCGGCCGCCTTGCTGGCAAGCTGTAACAGTCACCCGGAGAAAGGCGCGTTCAAGATCGATGTGCAACTGGCGAACACCCCCTGGAAAAGGTGTACCTCGAAGAAGTGATGGAAAACTCCACCAAAATCGTGGATACTGCGGCCGTTAAAGACGCGTCCGGAAAGATCACCCTCGAAGGCATGGTGCCCGAACAAGGCCTCTACGCCATCCGGTTCGAAAGCGGAAAATATATCTTCCTCGCCCTCGATGCAGGCGATATGAGCATCACCGGCGATTATAACGAACTGGAAAAAATCCAGGTGAAAGGCTCCGATGCCACCACCGAGATCCAACAGTTGCTGAAATATTATAGCGAGAAATCGCAGACGCTGAGCAAGGAAATGCAGGCGTTCGACAGTATGCGCATCGCCAAAACGCCCGACAGCGTCCTCAATGCGCGCCGCGCCGCCATGGACCAGGAAACCAAAAACTTCCGGGAACATTTCCTCGCCGCCGCCCGCGCTTCCAAAAACCCCGTTCCCGCGGTTTTCGCCATGGAGCTGGCCGGTTTTGAAGACGCCGCCGATCGCGTTGCCCATAAAAAAGATTTCCAGGACATCGCCAAACGATTCCCTGAAAACGGCTTCGTGAAAAACACCCTCGCCGGCCTCGAAACCCTTGAAAAAGGCGGCGCCAAAGAAGCCGCCGAAGGCCCTGCTGCCATGGTAGGACAGGTTGCCCCCGACTTCGTGCTCCCCGACCCCGCAGGCAAACAGATCAAACTCAGCTCCTTCAAAGGGAAATTCGTACTGGTCGATTTCTGGGCCAGCTGGTGCGGCCCCTGCCGCCAGGAAAACCCCAATGTCGTAGCGGCTTTCAATCAGTATAAAGACAAAAACTTCACCATCCTCGGCGTTTCGCTCGACAAGGAAAAAGGCGCCTGGATGAAGGCCATCTCCGACGACCAGCTCGCCTGGACGCACGTGAGCGACCTCAAATTCTGGGAATCTTCCGTAGTGCCGCTGTACGGCATCAACGCCATCCCCACCAACATCCTGGTAGACCCCGCCGGCAAGATCATCGCTGCCAACCTGCGCGGTAACCAACTGGAAAAGAAACTGGCTGAAGTGTTGAAATAATTGCAGTGCTGCTGTAAACAAAAAGGAGCCTCCGCGCGGAGGCTCCTTTTTTATGCCCGGCATCAAAAAGCCCGGAAGCGGTGGCTTCCGGGCTTTTGCAGGTATAGATGTTGCGATTTCCCTATTGATACAGGGGATGCTGGCCGATATTCCGGTTTGCCTGCATCTCCTCGAACGGGATGGGCATGAAATACTGCTTTTTCGTAACCGGCAACGTCAGCACATTCCCGCCGACGCTCACGATATCCTGCGGCAGCCGAACAATATCTTTCTTCCAGCGGCGGAGGTCATAATAACGATGCCCTTCGAAAGCCAGTTCGCGGAAGCGTTCGGCTTCAACGGCGGCCAGCACTTGCGCGGCGGTGCCGTAGCTGGAATGCACATAATTATCGATTCTGCTGGTGCGCAGGGTTTCCAGGTCGGTATTGGCCGCGGCGATGTTGGCGCCGGTTTTGCGCGCCTGCGCTTCCGCCCGGATGAGATACATTTCCGAAACACGGAACAGCTTGATGTCGGTCAGGTTCAGGTTGGCGGAATTGCCGGTGTATTTCGTGACCGTCCAGCGGGTGCTGGCGGGCGCGGCATCGAGATCGGCGATCCAGCTGCTGAAGCGGACATCGTGCGCGGCATCGAAAGCCGCCAGCAGTTTGAATGACGGCGCATAGAGCACCATGCCCGCGCTCGAACGGTAGAATGCGCCGAAACGCTCGTCGGAAGGTTCCCTTTTCAGTTTCCAGATCACTTCATGCGTGGCCAGGTCGGTCCAGATGCCGGGGAATTGTTGCTCCGTTGCCAATGGCACCGCGCCGATCACTTCATCCGCAGCGGCGATGGCCGCCGTCCAATCCTGCTGGTACAGCGCGGTACGCGCTTCGATGGCGAACACGGCCAGCCGGGTAATGCGCGTTGAACTGGCCCAATTGGCGGGAATGAGCAGCTTCGCGTCGGCCAGGTCTTTGCGGATCTGCGCGAAAACCGCGCTCACCTTGCTCCGGCCGGGTTGCGAAACCTGGGAGGTCGTCATCACGGGAACTCCATCGTCGTTCCCATCGTAAGACACCGCGTAATTGCGCAGCAGTTCCAGGTGGCAATATGCCCGCAATGCCAGCAGCTCCCCTTTCATCTGGTTTCTCTGCTCCACTTCATGCGCTTCGGCAGGCACGCCGTCGATCACGGCAAGGATCCGGTTCGCCCGGTCGATGGCCTGGTAGTTGCTTTGCCAAACGGGCAACACGTCGGGCGTAGATTCGTTGTGCTGCCACCTGAACACCGTTGCGCCAGCATTCGTGGTGTTTTCCAGCGGCATCATATTTTCATCCGCGATAAGCGAGCTGATCTTGATGGATTGACCATTGAGCGAAGCATACGCTCCCAATACGCCGGCATTCACATCGTCTACCGAATTGAATGCTACCGTCTGGTCTTTGATGTTGGTGGGCTTGACGTCGAGGTCTCCCAGGCAGGAAGCCGCCATCATCCACACCGCTATCAAACTATATCTAAACATTGATTTCATCCCTGATTGATTTTAGAACTGGACACGAACGCCCGCCACCATCGTGCGCGGTGCAGGATATTCAAAAAACGCGTTGGCATTATAATCTTCCGGATCGAATCCGTTCCATTTGGTGAACGTCAGCAGGTTCTGGCCCTGCAGGTACACCGTCACGCCCTTGATCACCTGCGTACGCGCCAGCAGGCTTTCCGGCAGGTTGTAACTGATCTGTGCGGTGCGCAGGCGCAGGAACGATGCGTCCTGGATGTGGCGGGACGAGAACGTCCGCACGCTGCCGAAGGATGCTTCTTCCGCCGCTTCGCCGGCCTTGCGCCAGCGGTCGAGCCAGCGGCGCGACTGGTTGCTGTACACATTGGAATTGTTGTTCAGCGTATACCAGTCCATCGCGTTGTACCGGGAAATGTCCGTCACGTACGAGAACAGCACATCGGCCGACCAGTTTTTCCAGCGAACGCTGGTGTTGAAGCCACCGTATATGGTAGGATCGTTAGCACCGAATTCGGCCACGCTGGCGTTGAAACTATAGTTCGAATTGATATTGCCGTTGCGGTCGTAATACAGGGCTTCGCCCGTTTGGGGATCAACGCCCGCGTATTTTACGATGTAGTGGGAATTGACGGGTAATCCTTCCTTGATGAGGAACGTGCTCACCTGGTATTGGTTGGCGTTGCCGAGGCTCGTCACCAGGTTGCGGTTATACGTGAAGTTAACACCGGCCGACCAGGTCAGGTCTTTCTTCCGGATGATGTCTCCGTTCAGATCCAGCTCCACGCCGCGGTTGCGCACATTGCCGGCATTGATGTTCCGGGAATCGAAACCGCTCGTCATCGACAGTTGTTCGTTCAGGAAAAACCCTTTCGTTTCGCGGTTATACCAATCTGCCACGAGGCGCAGGCGATGGTCGAAGAATGCGAGATCGAGGCCGAGGTTGGTCATGTGCGTTTTCTCCCATTCGTAATCGGGATTGCCGATGGCGACCGGCGCGATGGCCGGCTGACCGTCGTACCGCGTAGCCCCGTACCCCGCTGCGTAGGCGAAATACTGGTTCGGCGGCGCGGCAGACGTACCGTAGCTGGCACGAACGCGCAAGGTATTGATCCACGCTACGTTTTCCAGCCAGGGAAGATCGTACCCCGCGCCGATGGAATAAAACGGCTGCCAGCGGTTCTTCTTCGGAAGGGTCGACGAGCCGTCGTACCGGTAACTGAAGTTGAGGCTGAAGCGCTCGTCGAGCAGGTAGCGCACGAGCCCTACCCACGATGCCAGCGCCATTCCCGTCCGTTCCCCGCCCACCTGCGGGATAAACCCGTTCACGGCAGAACCCGGCGTGGTACCGGAAAGCGTGCCGCCGAGGCCCGGCGTCAAGCCGAAACCTTTCGCCTGCAAACTCTGATACTTCAACCGGTTGAATTCATAAAACCCTGCCACCACGAGCCGGTGGCGTTCGGCCAGCAGCTTGTCGTACGTAACGCCCGCGGAAGAAGTGAACTGGAAGAAGCGGTTGACTTTTTCTTCATGATACCCCTGTCCACCGGGTGCCGACTTACCGGCCACGGAGCCAGGTGCCGCACTGCGGATTTCATTGTTTTCGCGGAAATCCATCCCCATGTTGAAAGTAGCGTACAGCCAGTCGTTCACCTGGTATCGCAGCGATGAGCTGAGGAGCCCTTTCAGTTGGTTCAGGCGGTTGGTGGTGGTCTGCATCCGCTCGATGGCGTCGGAACCTTCACGGGTGTCGTACACGCCGCCGAAACTGGCTTTATTCCCGCTATGCACGAGCACGCCGTTAATGTAAGGCTGTTCGTACGGCAATGCGTAGTAAATGGAGGCGAAGGGATTGCCGACGGCTTGCGTGGCTTCATCTTCGATCAGATCGCTGCCGGTGTACCCGATGGCCGTATTCACGGAGAGGCGCAGCTTTTTGCCGGTAGCGTCTACGTTGGTGCGGAAGGTATACCGGTCGAGGCCGGAGCGGTAGGCGATGCCTTGTTGGGACAGATAGCTGGCGGAGGAGTAGAACCGCACTTTATCGGAACCGCCGCTGGCGGAAAGTTCGTATTCGTGGAAAGGCGCTGCGTCGCGCATGAGGTAATCCATCCAATCGGTCTGGATGCTGCCGAGGCTATCGAGAATGCCCTGGTAGCGGGCTTTCACATCGGCGGGAAGATTGGCGTTGGCGGGATTGTTCCTGGAAAATATCCAACCGGCGCCGATGGTGCGGCCGTTCTCTTTACCCACTTCTTCCTCAAACTGCAACCTTTCTTTCGTATTCATCATATCGAAATGGCGGCGGGAAACCTGGGAAATACCGTGGCGGGTGTTGAAGGAAAAGCGGACATCTCCCTGCTGCCCCCGCCGGGTGGTGACGATCACCACGCCGTTGGCGCCTCGGGAACCGTAGAGCGCCGTTGCGTTGGCATCTTTGAGTATACTGACGGATTCGAAGTCTGCGGGGTTCAAACCCATGAAAACACCGCTTTCCACCGCAATTCCGTCTACGATGAAGAGCGGAGCGGAGGCGTAGAAGTTGTGGATGTCGTTATTGGTGCCGGTGCCCCTGATCACCATGCGCGCGGAAGCGCCGGGCTGACCGCTTCCCGTAGCCACGTAAAGGCCGGGCACACGGCCCTGCAGCATCTGGTCGAAAGATGCGGTGGGCGCCATACGGAATTTGTCTCCCGCTACGATGGTGGCCGCTCCCGTGTATTGCTTGCGGGTGGCGGTGTTATAACCCGAAATAACGACTTCGTCCAGAAGCCGTTTCGAAGGGATAACAGAATCTGGTCTACTACCTGTTGTCTGTGCAACGCCCGGAATGCTGATGGCGGTTAATAACCATAGCGGCAGCGTTTTGTTCATGTGATTGCGTTTTTGTCTAATGCCCCGAAGGTGTAACAGAATGAACCACAAGATACTGAATTTCAACAGATACTATAGTACACTTAAATGTGATTGGAAATTTGGGGGGATATTTTATGGGGAGGGGATAAAAAAAGCCGTTCCGGGTGAACGGAACGGCTTTCTTATAGTTGAATAAACTGCAAGACTTATTCGGCGATATCCCACCAGAGGCGTTCGCTGTTCGGTCTGTGTTTTACGTCTTTAAATGAACCGTTGGTATTGGCTTCCGTTTCAGGATAAGGCAAACGAACGGGGAACTTTCCGCCCAGGCGTTGGTTTACCGACAGCGTGAAGAAGTCGGGATAACCGGTACGGCGCCATTCAGTCCAGGCTTCGAAGGTCTGCCATCCATTCATGGCATAGTATTTCTGGGTGATGATCGCCTTTACCTGGTCGGCCAGTGTACCAGGCCATTGGGCATCTGGCGCGCTTGCGATGTACGCTGCGGCTTCTGAACCGATCTTATTGGCTTCAAAACTAGCCGTGATGCCATCATTGAAGAGCGTTTGTGCGCTGCCGGTAGTGAACCAGCCGCGGGCACGGGCTTCCGCTTGCAGGAAATAGCTTTCTGCTTCGGAGATCAGTACTACGGGAGCAAGCGCGGAATTGTTATCGGCACCGAGGCCACCGGTAGCGGCGCTGGGATAGGAATAATCGAAATCCGGAGAGCTACCGAAGTCACCCTGAGGGCCGCCCACGATAGTGTCCTCAACTCCGTCCCAGGTTACCTTGGTATAGAGTTGGGCCAGGCGGGGGTCATTATTCTCCTTCATGGCATCCAGGAAAGTATTGCTGGCTACGAGGTTCTGGGTTCTGCCAAGACCGAGGATTTCGGAGAACAGGGGGTTCTCGTTACCACCGGAGGTAGCGTACTGGATCATAGCGGAAGAGGCCAGCAGCGGTTTGCCTGCCAAAGCTCTTACACCGGCCTCTGCGCGCGTTCCGTCGATAGCGCTGATGCGGAGATAAGCACGCAGCTTCAAGGTGTTGGCGAAACGGATCCACTGGTTGATATTACCCTGGAAAACCACGTCTTCGCTTCCTACCTTGTTGGGGCTGGCAGGGTTCAGCATAGCAAGACCACGATCGAGCCACAATTGAATGCTGTCGTAAACAACTTTCTGCGACTGATACGGGATGTTCAGGCTAACGCCTTCGTTAAGCGCATCCTTTACAGGTACATCTCCCCAGGCGTCGGTGATCATCTGGTAGGTGTAAGCCTTCATCACATACGCGATTGCCGCGTGCTGGGTAAGGCTGCCTGCATTCTCGATCACCCGTTTGTAATCTTGCAGGGCGCCTGCATACAAAATAGCCCAGGAATTGTTGGAAGTAGATGGTTGGAGGTTATAACGATCGTTGTTACGGTACTGGCTGGAGAACGGGTTCTGCGTCCAATACTGCGCCCAAATACCACCTGTAATACCGAATTGGTTGGAGAGCACGTGTGCCGTTGCCGCCTGTCCGGAAGGCAGCAGGAGTTTTACATCCGCCACCAATGGCTGGTTGGGACTTTCGTTCACATCCAGGAACTTACCGCAGCCTGCCGCTGTCACGGCTATCGTAACAGCTAACGCTACATTCTTTATATTCAATTTTCTCATTCTTCAAATTTTTAGTAACCGTTAAAAAGTAACTTTCACGTTAAAGCCAAAGTTCCGCAGAGAAGGCTGTGCAGAGAAGTCCAGGCCTTGTTCGTTAGAAGAACCGCCGGAGTTCACTTCAGGATCTACGTATTCGTTTTCTTTCGGTGTCCACATGAACAGGTTGTTGCCAAATATCCCGATAGTAACATCACTGAACATACCTTTATTCAGCATGTTTTTCGGGAAGCGGTAGCTCAGGTTTGTTTCGCGCAGTTTAACGAAGGAACCATCCAGTACGTGCTGGCCAGCAGGAATCGCATTGGTCCAGTAGTTCAACATATCATAGGGTTCCGTGTTCGCGATGTATTTGTTGGCATCGTTCGGGTCCTTGATTACAGAATTCGGGAACGGATGGGGATTACGTCCATTTGCAGCGGATTCTTTCGAAACGCCCACAAAGTCCATCAGGTCTTTCGTTCTGGAATAGAACATACCGCCTTGTTTGGTATCAAACAGTACGCCCAGGCTCCAGTTTTTAAACTTGATGTTGGTACCCAGCGATGCCATATAATCCGGGTTGTAGTTTCCGAGGTATACGGATGCAGGTGTCAACAGCGGTTCACCCGTGGTAGGACTTACGATAACTTTTCCGTCAGGAGTCTTTTGAATATCCTGGGAATAGAATGTACCATAAGGTTTACCAACAGCAGCAACGATAGACATGCCGCCGAATCCGCCCAGAACGATCTGGTCTACTCCAGGCAACAGCGAGATTACTTCGCTCTTGTTTTTGGTGTAGGTACCATACAATTCAACGCTCAGGCCGTAAGATGTCTGAATAGGCGTACCACGCAGGGCAAGTTCCACACCTTTATTCTGAATAGTGCCCGCATTCACCACTTTGGAAGTAAATCCGCTGGCGGCAGAGATCGGGATGCTCAGGATCTGGTCTTTAGACTTGTTCTGATAGTAGGAGAAGTCGATGCTCAGTCTGTTCTTGAAGAAGCTCATCTCGGTACCCACCTCGAATGCCGTGGTGATTTCCGGTTTCAGCTCGGGGTTACCGATCCTGTTGGACTGTGCCAGACCGGGAATGCCATTGAGCGGGAAGCGTGTGCCACCGAAAGGTCCAAGGATGTTGGTACGGTCATAGAAGGTATTGAGCAGATAAGGGTCCGCATCATTACCCACTTGCGCCCAGCTGGCACGGATCTTACCATATTCAAACCAATCGGAGATCGCAGCATCTTTCATCAGCTCGGTAAACACGAACGAAGCGTTCACACTGGGATAGAAGAAAGAACGGTTGTTCTTCGGCAAGGTAGAAGACCAGTCGTTACGCGCGGTAAGACCCAGGAAGATCAAGTTGCGGTAAGACATGTTGATGTCTGCGTATACACCGATGAGGCGACGACGGGAGAAGGTATTCACCGCGTCGATCGGACCATTGGAGTTGCCGAAGTTATACCATCCGGGTACTACAAGGCCGCCGGAAGGGTTGGTTTCCACATCAGAAACGTCGAACTGGCGTTGACGGATGTTGTGTCCAAGCAGGATGCTGCCTTTGAAGTCGGAGTTGAATTGATGCTCAGCCGAGATCATGAAGTCGTTCACGATTTCAGCCAGGTTGTAAATTTCCTCCTGGTATTTACCTGCGCCCACCTGGGTGTTCGCGGCTCTGCTGTACTCGCCGGAAGTATTATCGGCAGGAGCGAAGCTGAATTTCGGGTATTTGTATTTACGCCTGTCAGCATAAACGTCGACGCCAAGGCGTTCAACAACGTTCAACCATGACAGGGGTTTCCAACCCACCTGGAAGTTACCGGTAATACGATCTACCGCGTTTTCGTTGCGGTAATTCGCCAGCTGCCAGTAAGGATTCACCGTGTAAGCACCGTAGTAGCCGTACAGCGGGTTGCCAGCAGCATCGGAGATATTACCGAAGCTGTTGTAGGGGTTGTTCATGTCTGCCAACTGGGTCAGCGGAATATCGCGCGGCATCTGGATAACAGAGTTCCATACGGAACCGTCGCCCTGGCCACCCTGGACCATGTTCGATTTGATTTTGGCGTAGTTGAAGTTAACGCTCGTGGTCAGGTTGTGCGCCAGCTCGGCAGATCCGTTGAAACGCACGTTGTACCTGTTGTACGTGTCGGAATGGCCGGGCATAACACCGTCAGAATTCAAAGCGTTGAGCGACAGGAAGTAAGTTGTTTTGTCGCCAGCGCCGGAAAGTGCCAGGTTGTTGTTGGTAGCCTTACCCAAGTCAAAGAAGTCTTTCACGTTGTCTTTAACTGCGGAGTAGGGCTTCTGTTGGCGAACGCCGTTAATCGCCTGACCCCAGGGTTGCACTTTACCGGTGAAGGGTGCGCCCCAGCTAAAGTTTTCCTTCGGGTCATTGTGATAACCACCGGGATAAACATCGGGATCGTCAGGGTAGCCCTGGCCGAATTCGTTCTGGTACTCGGGGATTTTCAGGACGGAGGAGAAAGTGTTGGCCGTATTGAACGAAACGTTCATTTTGGACTGTCCTTTCTTGCCGGATTTGGTGGTGATGATCAATGCGCCGTTGGAAGCGCGGGAACCGTAAAGGGCCGCTGCAGCGGGACCTTTCAGGATGTTGATGGACTCGATGTCGTCCGGGGAGATGTCGTTACCACGGTTACCGAAGTCTACGGAAGAACGGCTGTCGCCGCCACCCATCAGACCGCTGTTATCGATAGGAACGCCGTCTACAACCAGCAGTGCCTGGTTGTTACCGGAGATGGAAGAACCACCACGGAGTACGATACGGGTAGAACTACCGGGAGCGGATGCTGTACCGGAGATGTTCAGACCGGGAACTTTACCGGTCAGGCCGTTCAGGGCGCTAACGCTCTGGCCTTTGGTCAGCTCCTCGGCTTTCACCGTGGGCGCAGCAAAACCCAGCGAACGTTTCTCCCTGCGGATAGCCTGGGCCGTTACAACTGTTTCTGTAAGATTCGTAACGTCGGTAGACAATACCACGTTTACGTTTGTGCCGGAGATCCTTGCCTCCTGGTCACGCATACCGATGAATTTAACCACCAGTACGTCTACACCATCTGGAACGTTCAGGGAATACACACCCTCAGCATTTGTAACGGTTCCTACGTTCGTGCCTTTAGCAATAACCGTGGCACCAATGATAGGGGTACCGTCATCTGCCGCTGTAACCTTTCCTTTAATGGTTCGGCTCTGCGCCAATACCTGTCCTGATATACAAACCAGGATCAGGAAAAGTGCGGTTAGACCTTTCCTCATAAGCATAATTTAGTTGTTTAACAGAATTTTAACAGACAAATATAAATTACTTAACTCTTTTTTAACGCAATTGATTTGTAAATTTTTTGGAGGGGACATACATTTTTTTTGGTTAATACTTTTTTTCTTGATAAGTTGAATGTGTGGTATAGAAAGAAGTTATATTGGGATGCCGCCCTGTTGCTTTGCCTTGAGCCGGGTTAAACCAGGTACAAAAAGAAAAAGCAGGCGACAAGATTATCACCCGCTTATCATCAACCAAAATCTAAATCGAGATCTTTAGAATTAGTTGTATGCGCCGCATTGCTGCGGAGCACAATATTTTTTATTGCTGAAACGCTGTACGGTAAAGGTTTATATGCAGTACCCCGACCAGATTTTGTTTGCACCGGCACGCCCGGCCACCCGAACGGCAAGCGTTTTTCGTTTACTTTTTTCATAAGCGACAGACTTTGGTAACGTAAAATTACTGGTTTTCCCGTAATTCACGCCTACTGTCGCTAGAAACAAATTATGGTCAAGATAAGTTTAATGGATAAGTCTTGAGAAGATTAAGTAGTACTGCGTATAATTCCTCATGTCTATAGTTGTAGCGAAACTCGCATTCTTTCAAATGTAAATAAGCCGTATTCCGGTTCAGGCCCTTGAACTTCGCCAACCGGTGCTTCGTCAAACCCCAGAACCCGTCCACATCGTCGAGCACCGTCTTGCTTTCCGCCTCGTGGTGCCCGTGGCCCAGGTGATACAAACGATATTGACTCAGGTCTACCACCCCGTTGAACCGGCGGATCCGCTCCGCACTGCCCACCGTTTCCAGCACAGACCGCCCGCGGGCGATCGCCTGGATCATGGAACGGCTAACATCCGGGAGGATCTCCGTAAACACCTTGTTGTCGCTCTTGTAAATACCGAATATCACCGGCTTCACGATCCGGTCTACATCGGTCTTAACAGCAACGGCTATGTCTTGCGGCTGATGGAGTGCGTGAGCGCGGTGCCCCAGAGATGCGGACCCCGCTGCTTTTTCAGGCTGTAAAGACTCACAGTACTTTACAATCTGCATCCTGATTTTCTTCAGGTAACTGTTGATCGTTACCCTGCTCACACCGCTGATATTGGCTATCTGCGTGGCGGTTAAATCTTCGGAGAACAGCTTAAGTATCTCCTTAAATTTACGCTCAGATAAATGAGCGCCCTTTAGGAACTTATTTTTCATGGACTAAGAGGATTAGAAATGGCATCCTAAACCTCTTACTTTTTCTCTACTATATATAACGCTTTATTATAAACGGCGAATTCCCCATGTCGAACGCCCCCTACTAGATTATTTGACCGGAAGCCACTAAAAAACCCGCGGCAAGCGGCCACGGGTTTAAAATTTAACGCCTTACAGATATGAGATAATTATCTAGTGCGGCGATCGTAAAATTTTTTGAACGGTCATAAAACAGGATGAACGCATCAGTCCTTGTGCTCATCCAGCCCGATCTGATCCATTTCCAGGTCGGCCTCCTCATCCAGCGCCTTCCATAATTCCTTCTTCTTCGCCTTCTTCTGCAACGCCTTCTCCATCCACAACAACATCGCCGGCAAAATCGTCAGGTTCGTGATCATCGCCATCACCAGCGTCAAACTCGTGAGCCAGCCCAGCGCCTTCGTGCCCTGGAACTCCGAAAAACTGAAGATCATAAAGCCCGCAAACAGGATCAGCGATGTGTAAATAATACTCAAACCCGTATCGTTGATCGTATGCCGCACGGTCGCGGAAATATCATAATTATTCAACGGCAACTCCTGCTTGAAGTTCACGAGGAAACGGATCGTTACGTCTATCGCGATGCCCAGCGCAATGCTGAAAACGAGCACCGTGGAGGGTTTGATGGCAATGTCGAGCCAACCCATCACCCCGGCCGTCACCAGCAGCGGAATTATGTTCGGCACCAGCGAAATGATGAGCATCCGCCAGCTGCGGAACAGGTACAGCATACAGAAAATGATCAGCACGAAAGCCAGCAGAATGCTTTCCGCCAGGCCGTTGATGATGAACCGGCTCCCTTCCAGGAAGATGATGCTGGTGCCAGTAAACGTCACTTTATATTGCGCGGTATCGAAGATCCGGTCTGCCTGCGGGCGCAGCGAATCCAGCAGCCGCGGCAGTTCCACCGATCCCACGTCGGCCATATTCACGCTCATGCGCGCCACCTGGCGCGTGCTGTCCATAAAAGAGGCCACCAGCTGGGAAAATACGGATTTATCGCCCCCGCCTTTCATACGCAGGTACGGCGCCAGGAACCCGATGTCGAACTGGTTGGGCACGGTATAGTTCAGGCTGTCGCCACTGTAATACGCCTGTTTCGCGAATTTGATCCCTTCGGCCACGCTCAGCGGCCGCGCAAACGCAGGTTGATCGGCGATGATCTTGCCCAGCTCGTCGAGTTTTTCGAGCGTGCGGAGGTTCACCACGCCGTTCTTCTTTTTCGTATCCACCGCAATTTCCAGCGGCATTACGCCTTTAAAGCGATGTTCGAAGAATTTGAGATCGGTATAGAGCTTATCGTTTTTCGGAATATCGTCGACGATGAAACCCACCGGACGCAGGCGCATCATACCGACAACGGCCAGCACCACCATGATCACGGTAAATGCGTATACCCATGGCCGGTAGTTGAACACGAGGCGGTTCAGGAACTCCAGCACCCAGCGGCAGGCTTTATTGTCGAGATAGCTCGTATGCTTCGTTTTCGGCGGCGGCAGATAGCTCAGCACCGACGGCAGGAAGATGAAGGAGATGAGGAAAATGAGCATGATATTCACGCCGGCCACTACCCCGAACTGCTTCAGGATCGCGGAATTGGTGAAATAGAACACCCCGAAACCGATGGCCGCGGTGAGGTTGGTGAACAGCGTCACGATGCCCATCCGTTGCACCATCCGTACGAGCGCCTTCATCTTATCGCCGTGAACGGCATATTCCGTATGGTATTTATTGAGGAAGTAAACGCAGTTGGGGATGCCGATCACCACGATCAGCGGCGGTATCAGGCCGGTGAGCAGCGTGATCTTGTAGCCGCAGATAACGATGGTACCTACGCTCCAGATCACCCCGATCGCCACCACGATCATGCTCATGAGCACGGCGCTGAACGAGCGGAAAAACAGCAGCAGGATGAGGGCCGTGAGCACGAAAGAGATGTAGAGGAACATCTTCAGCTCGTCTGCCACCTTGGTGGCCATGATGGTCCGGATCATGGGCAGGCCGCTCAGCTTCACGTCCACGTTATGTTTTTCGCCGAATTCTTCCGCTATTTTCTGGATGGCCTGCACCACTTCGATCCTTCTTTTCGAATTGAGGATCTGTTTGTTGATGCTGACCGCCATCATATAGGCGTTAGCGTTGGCGCTATAGAGCAGGCCTTTATAGAATGGCAGGGAATAGAAAACGTTTTTCAGGCTATCCAGCTCAGCCTGGGTTTGCGGCAGGGGCTGGAACAGGGGAACGGCCTTCAGTTTCTGTGTTTCCGCGTCTTTCACGAGGTTTACGGCCACGGGGATGCTGAGGGTGTTTTCCACGGCTTCCACCTTGCGCAGCGCGTCGTTCATGGCTACGTAGTCGCGGAAGAAATCCAGCTGGAAGAGTTTATCGGATTCGAGCCCGATCACCATCATGTTCCCGTCTTCACCGAATTTCTGTTTGAAATCCTGGTAAACCAGCCATTTGGGGTTATCGCGGGGGATAGCGCCGGTGAACTCGTAAGAGAGCTCCACTTTGCTCGCGAAATAAGCCATGACGCCCGTTCCCAGGAACAACAAAGCCAGAAGCCACAAACGGAATTTCAACACGAAAGCTGCAAGGCGCTGCCACATAGATTTAGACTAATTTTGTTTAAAGGCCATAAAGGTAACTATTCATGTCGATTAATGCATAAGAGATAATTCATAATTGTTACTTTTGAGGTATGTTTCGCCCCTGCTTGATTTTCTTTTTGATATTCGTTTCCAACGACTTACGCTCGCAAAGCATCCCGATTGGCCAATGGCGCGAGCATTTCCCCACCCGCCAGGCCATGGCCGTGGCGGCCAGTGGGAATGAAATCTTTTGCGCCACCGCCCAGGGGCTCTTTTCGCTGTCGGCCGACGAGCACGCGGTAACGCGGTACGGTAAATCCACCGGCCTGCACGATGCCGGCATTTCCGCGATGGCCTGGCACGAAGGGCTTCAAACCCTCGTGCTCGCATACCGCAACGGCAATATCGACCTCGTGGCCAACGGCCGCGTCACCAACATCCCCGACGTGCTCCAGCGCCCGGGGAACCCCGACAAAGCCGCAACAGTCATCCTCATTTCGGGCGACAGAGCCCTCCTGCCCCTGCCCACCGGCATCATCGTGGCCGACCTCCGCCGCCGCGAAATCGCCGACACCTGGACGCCGGGGCACCCCGTACTGTCTGCCACCATTTACGGCACGGAAATATTCGCCTCCACCCCACAGGGCATCTACCGCGCATCGATATCGGCCCCCAACCTGGCCGACCCCGGTTCCTGGAAAATGCTCCCGCCCCTGCCCGCAACCGCGCAACAACTGGTAGCCTCGGATTACCTCGTTGCCCGCGTCCAGGACACCCTTTTCCGCTTCACCGGCAACGCCTGGCAAAAGTGGGTTTTCGGCCGCGGTGCGATCACGTTCCTGCAGTCGTCCGGGAATGCGCTGTTCATGGGGCTCCCGGGGATGGTGGTCCGGATTTCGGATGAAGAAACCACGCTGGCCAACGCCCTCCTGCCCTCGCCTTCCGGCGCTGTGCCCACCGCAGGCGGGATCTGGATCGCCGACCGGCAAAACGGGCTCATTTTTTACCACGACAATACTTTCACATCGCTCACGCCCGATGCTCCGGCAGGCCCGGCTTCGGGGGCGCTGCTTCCGCAGGGGGCGCGATGTGGGCCGCTTCCGGGGCCGTCAGCGACAGCTGGCAGCCATCCGGGGCTACTTTCCCCGTCTCGGTTTTCCGGGAAGGCGAATGGGTACAGCAGGGCAAGGTTGTCCCCGACGTGATTTCCCTTTCGGCGGGGAACGGGAATGTGTATGCGGGCTCCTTCGGCGGAGGGATCTTCACTTTCCGCGACGGCGCACCGGTTTTACAGGAAAAACCCCTGGGCCGCGACCGTATCGGCGGCCTGGCGGCCGATCAGAACGGCAACCTCTGGGCCACCGCTTTCGGCGCCACGCAGCAGCAACTCCTCTTCAAAAACAAATCCGGCAACTGGAACGGGTTCACCGTCCCGTATTTCCTCCCTTACAACGCCGTCTCCCAAATCCTCATCGACGATTACGACCAGAAATGGATGGCAGCTCCGCTTGGCGGTGGCGTGATCGTTATGAACCATGGCACCCATGCCGACGACCCGCGCGACGATCGCTGGAAACAGCTGTTATCGGGCGCCGGGCGCGGGAATCTGCCGTCGCCGCAAGTCTATTGCCTCGCCAAAGACCGCGATGGCTGGATCTGGATCGGTACGTCGCGGGGCATCGGCGTTTTCCAATGCGCGCAGGACGTTTTTGCCGCCAACGCGTGTGAAACCTGGCTCCCGGTTGTGCGTACAGACGCTTTCGCAGGGTATTTATTCCAGAACGAGGAGGTGCTTTCCATTGCGGTGGACGGCGCCAACCGTAAATGGGTGGGCACACGCAACGGCGCCTGGCTCACCAGTGCCGACGGCAGCCGAATCCTGCAACATTTCCATACGGGAAACAGTCCCCTGCCCGACAACACCGTGCAGCGCATCGCCATCGATCCCGTAACGGGGGAGGTATTCTTCGGAACGGGGAACGGATTGGTATCCTGGCGCGGAGAAGCCACCGAAGGCAGCGAAACGCAGGGTGGCGAAGTGCTCGTCTTCCCGAACCCCGTACCCTCCGGCTATACCGGCACGATCGCCGTTCGCGGGCTCGTGCGCGACGCATATGTGAAAATCACGGACGTTTCAGGGAAATTGGTCTTTCAAACCCGCGCCCAGGGCGGCCAGGCGGTTTGGAATGGGCGGGATTACACGGGGTTCCGTCCGCAAAGCGGGGTTTATCTCGTATTGGCCAGCGATGCGGCGGGGAAGGAAAAAATCGTATCGAAGCTGGTATTTATCCGCTGATAACCGATTTTTGTGTGATATGCTGCACAAAACTCCGGGCATCGTACTCCGCACCGTCAAATATGGGGACACCAGCGTTATCCTGAGCATCTTCACGGAGCTTTTCGGGATACAGTCGTACATCGTGAACGGCGTGCGCTCGTCGCGCCCCAAAGCGGCAAAAGGAAATATCCTCCAGCCTGGGAACATCCTCGACCTCGTGGTGTACCATCACGAACAGAAAAACATCCAGCGGATTTCCGAATTCAAACCGGGGCATATCTATACCACCATGCACGTAAATATCGTGAAGAACACGGTGGCGCTGTACCTCATCGAGCTGCTGCAAAAATCCCTCAAACAACCGGAGCCCGATCCCGAACTGTATCATTTCACGGAAAAGGTGTTCCGCGCCCTCGATACCGAAAACACCGCCGTGGCGGCCAATCTCCCGCTGTTTTTCACCCTGCGCTTCGCCGCGCACCTCGGGTTCCATTTCGCGGGGCACTATTCGGAATTCACGCCCTACCTGGATCTGGCCGAAGGCACTTACGTCGACCTTCCACCGCACCACACCAATTATCTCGACGAAACCAACAGCGAGCTTACTGACAAGCTGCAGAACATCCAGTACATCCCCGACCTGGAGCAGGTGTTGATGAACAAGGAGCGCCGGCGCAACCTTCTGTACGCGTACCTCGATTTCTACAGGCTGCACCTCCCCGATTTCAAGGAATTGCACAGCCCGCCTATCTTACACGAGATCCTCGGTTAAATCGGGGTGCCGGTTTTGTAATATTTCAGTTCGGTAGTCTGGCCGTCGAACACGGCGTAAGAATGATAGTTCAGCCAGTCGCCCAGGTTGATGTAGCGCGATGCGTCTCCCAGTTTCAGATCGAGCGGGAGGTGGCGATGGCCGTAGATGAAGTAATCGAAATGTTCTTTCCGGAGGATTTCGCGGGAGTATATCGCCAGCCATTCCTCGTTTTCGCCGAGGAAGGTTTCCAGCTTTTCGCCGGTGGCCGCGCGGCTTTTGCGGCTCCAGAAGTTCGCCATGGAAATCCCCCAGTTCGGCGGGATGCACGAAAAGAGGAAGCGGCAAACAGGATTGCGGAAGATTTTCTTGAGGAATTTATACCCATGGTCCCCGGGCCCGAGGCCGTCGCCATGACCGATATAGAATTTCTTTCCACCGATCACGTATTGCTGCGGCTCGAAGTACACGGGAATTTCCAGTTCTTCCTCGAAATAACCGTCCATCCACATGTCGTGATTGCCGATGAAAACGGTGATGCCGATGCCTTTGTCGCGCAGTTCGGCGAGTTTGCCCAGCAGGCGGGTGTATCCTTTGGGGATGACGTGTTTGTATTCGAACCAGAAATCGAAGATATCGCCGACGAGGAAAATGTGCTGTGCGTCTTTCGAGGCTTCGTCGAGCCACTGTACGATGAGTTTTTCGCGCTGGCGGCTGCGGGCCATATCGGGGGCGCCGAGGTGAAAGTCGGAAGCGAAATATACACGTTTGCCGGGCGGCAGATGAATGTTCATGGTTCGTAATGAAATGTAAAATGCAAAAGTGATGAATTCCTTTTGCATTTTACACGTATCGTTATCTATTGTATTTGAAGTAGTTATTCATCCAGCAGGAAAACATACACTTCTTTCGGGCCGTGCACGCCGACCACGAGCGTTTTTTCGATATCGGCGGTGCGGCTGGGGCCGGTGGCGAATGAGATCATGGAGGGAAGGTTTCCCTGGTATTTCTCTTTCAGCCGCTGGATGCCGTCTTTCACGTCGAACACGAGCTGGTGGGTGAACGCCACAACGAGGTGGACGGGCGCGAACACGGGCAGTGCGCGGCCGGAGGGCTGCGCTGCGCTCATGACGATGGACCCGGTGCGGGCAACGAGCATTTCGCAATCGGTGATCGCGGCGTCCATCTGGTTCATGTCGCCCACGTTGAGGTAGGCGGGATTGAACGGCTGGAGGATTTTCTCCAGCGCCGGTGTTTTGCAATGCACGTGCGCCCATTCCTTGTTCTCCACGAGCGTCTGGAGGTTTTCCGCCAGTTCTTCGCGGGAGGAGCAGAAGATGAATTTGCCCTGCAGTTTCGAAAATTCTTCCGCGAATTTCAGTTCGAGGCCTTCATTTTCGGTGACGAATACGGAGTTGTTACCTTCCGCATGGGGGAACGGGAGCTGCACCGGCTGGCTGAGCGCGTTGCGGACCCTTTTAAGGATGTTTTCTTTGGCGGGAGATACTTTCATAGTGCCTTATTCCTGTTCGGTTGTTACGTTAGCCGGGGAAGGATTGATGATGTCTGACGGGTGAACGCCTTCCACACCGATACCTGCCTTTGTCGGGATATGTTCTTTGTGCGTATCGTACGGGCGTTTGCCGATGAGGCGCTCGAGGTCGTCTTTATACAGCACTTCTTTTTTCAGCAGTTCTTCCGCCAGCAATTTCACCTGGGGCAGCTTGTCGGTCAGCATGGCCTTGGTGCGCTGGTACGCTTTGTCGATCAGTGCGCGCACCTCATCGTCGATCAGTTTCGCCGTTTCTTCGGAATACGGTTTGGTGAACGATTGTTCGACGTTCGGATCGTAGAAGGATACGTTGCCCACTTTGTCGTTCATACCATACACGGTCACCATGGCGTACGCCATGCGGGTGATTACCTGCAGATCGTTCTGCGCGCCGGTGGAGATCTTTCCGAACACGATGTCTTCTACCGCGCGGCCGCCGAGGGTCATGCAGATATCGTCCATCAGTTGTTCGGTATTGTAGAGGTATTGCTCTTTCGGGAGATACTGTGCGTACCCGAGTGCGGCCACGCCACGGGGGACGATGGTGACTTTCACGAGCGGGTTGGCGTGTTCGAGGTACCAGCCGCAGATAGCGTGTCCGGCTTCGTGGTAGGCGATCACTTCCTTTTCTTCGGGGGAGATGATCTTGTTTTTCTTCTCGAGGCCGCCGATCACACGGTCGATGGCGTCGTTGAAGTCTTCCATTTCCACTTCGTTCTTGCCTTTACGGGCGGCGATGAGCGCGGCTTCGTTACATACGTTGGCGATGTCTGCACCGGCGAAACCGGGCGTCATGGAAGCGAGTTTCTTGATGTCGAGGTTGGGCGACGTCTTGATGGGCTTCAGGTGTACGTTGAAGATATGTTCACGGCCTCCGAGGTCGGGCTTGTCGATGGAAATCTGGCGGTCGAAACGGCCGGGGCGCAGCAGGGCGCTGTCGAGCACGTCTGGCCGGTTGGTGGCGGCGAGGATGATGATCCCGCTGTCTGTTCCGAAGCCGTCCATTTCCACGAGGAGCTGGTTGAGGGTGTTCTCGCGCTCGTCGTTGGACATCATGACGTTCTTGCCACGGGCGCGGCCGATGGCGTCGATTTCGTCGATGAAGATGATACAGGGTGCTTTTTCGCGGGCCTGTTTGAAGAGGTCACGAACGCGGGAAGCGCCGACGCCTACGAACAGTTCCACGAAATCGGAGCCGGACATGGAGAAGAAGGGGACCTGCGCTTCGCCCGCCATGGCTTTGGCGAGGAGGGTTTTACCGGTACCGGGAGGGCCTACGAGGAGGGCTCCTTTCGGGATTTTACCCCCGAGCGCGGTGTATTTCTTCGGGTTTTTGAGGAAATCCACGATTTCCATCACTTCCACTTTGGCTTCGTCGAGGCCGGCAACATCGTTGAAGGTGATGTTGACGCGGGTGCCTTTATCGAAGAGGGTGGCTTTGGATTTGCCGATGTTGAAGATGCCGCCGGGGCCGCCGCTTCCGCCGGACGGGCCGCCCATTTTACGCATGAGCAGTACCCACATACCGATGAGCAGCAGGATGGGCAGCAGTATTTGCATGAGCGGCTCGAACCAGTTCTGGCGCGGAACGTAGGATACGTTCATCTGGTCTGCCAGGGGCATCCCTTCCTGGGCGCGGTCCAGCTCCTTCTGGAAGCTTTCCACGCTTCCGATGGTGAACTGGTAATGCGGGCCTGAGTTCTGGGCGCCGAGGCGGCCTTTGGCCACTTCCGAATATTGGGGCTGGTTCAGCCTTTCTTTTTTGATATAAACTTCTACAAGTGCCTTGTTCACCACTACCAGCTTGTCTACGTCGCCGGTGCGGAGCAGCCTTTGCTGGAACTCCTTGAAACCGGACAGCTCTTTGGGCTGGCTGGAGATCGGCAGTACGAAATTCATAGCCAGCAGGGCAATGCCGATAAAGGCGTATACCCAGTAGATATTGAATTTCGGTCCTTTCTTCGGTGATGATTTATCAGGTCCCTTGCTATAGTTATTGCCTCCTTTTTCCATGATCGTTCGCTCCTTTACGAATGAGAGTTGTCTTTTATAAGTAATTAATACAAAACCCGGGGTTTTGTTCAGTGATCGAGGTGTTCCATGCGTTCCGCATCGCTCCACATCTCTTCCAGGTTATAGAATTTCCGGGTTTCGGGTATGAAAATATGCACTACCACGTTCACGTAATCCACCAGTATCCACTGCTGAGCCGTGAACCCTTCGTGTTTGTACGCGGATTCGTCCGTGTTGTTCTTCACTTCCTCCTCCACAAAATCCGCTATAGCCTTAACTTGGTTACTGGAATTGGCCTCACAAATGATGAAGAAATCAGCTACTGCTTCAGGAATCTTGCGCAGATCAAGGGAAACGATATTCTCCCCTTTTTTCTCCTGTATGGCCTTTATGATGGAAGTAAAAATCTTGCTGTTCCTATTGATGCGTGTTACCGCCTTTTTCCTGCTGTTCAGTATGGTTAAGGGTGCCAATAAGTGCTGTTTTTGTTAAAAATAGTCTTTAATCTCCAAAATTACTAAACCGGGGCCAAAATATAACGCCGGCTTATATGCTGGAAGACGGATGGGTCGGTAAAATATTGTTAAAATGATGGTAATTTGCTCATTTTACAGTTAAATCAGGATTTGTGATAGGCCATCCGTTTCACGTGCTCAACACGGTAGACAGCACCAATAACTATGCCATGGCAAGGGTCGCCGAAGGCCCCGTGGCGCCCGGGTACACATGGTTCGCTATGGAGCAGACCGCAGGGAAAGGACAGCGCGGCAAACAGTGGCTCTCCACGCCCGGTGAGAACATCATGCTCACCACCGTTCTCCAACCCGCGCTGGGCCTGCATCAGCAGTTCATGCTCAGCGTGGCCGTAGCCCTCGGCGCATTCGATTTCTTCCGGAAATACGCAGGAGACGAAACCCGCATCAAATGGAGCAATGATATTTACTGGCGTGACAGAAAGGCAGGGGGCATTCTTATCGAGAACGTTTTGCGTGGAAGCGTCTGGCAATATGCCATAGCTGGGATGGGCATTAATATCAACACCCCCCATTTCCCCGACCATCTCCAAAACCCCGTTTCCCTCCGCCAGATCACCGGCCGCGAATGGGATACGCTCGAACTGGCCAAAGACCTCTGCACCCATCTCGAAAACCGGTACAGCAAGCTCAGCGTAGACACTTATCCTGCCATGCTCGCCGAATACAAAGACAATCTCTACCGCCTTCACGAGCCCGCGCTTTACCGCATCAACGGCGAAATCTTCCAGGGCGTTATCCGCGACGTATTGCCCGACGGAAGGCTGTGCCTGGAAAAGAACAAGGAAATACTGGAACTGGGATTCGGCGAAGTGGAATTCATCTTCGCCCGGTAAAACTGGAAAAAGCCAGTAAAAACTGGCTTTTTGGAGAAGTGGAATTTGTAAAGACAAACATCTGAAGCTTCTCCAAAAATGCCAGCCACGGGTCAAAGCCCATGATTTTGGTCGATAAATGGAGGTTTACAAGATGGAACTTCTTTTCCGCTTATCCAAATAAAATTTTGCAACCCATGCTGCAATTCGCTGCAAACGCCCGCTGTTGCCCGTTGCAACAAATTATTGGATATTTGCAACGAAACGCTTGATGATTGCAATTTCGCTCCCGCATCCGCAGCGTAGCTTTGTTATCCACTTTAAATCCTATTCAGACATGCATTACAGAACTCTGGGAAACACCGGCGAAAAAGTTTCAGCGATCGGCCTCGGCTGCATGGGCATGGCCTTCGCCTACGGCCAGCGCGATGATGCCGAATCCCGCGCTACGCTTGAGCTCGCACTCGACCTCGGCGTTAATTTCTGGGACACGGCAGACATGTACGGCCAGGGCCTCAACGAAAAACAACTCTCCGAAGTGCTCGCCACCCGCAGGAAAGACGTATTCCTCGCCACCAAATTCGGCTTCCGTTACCGCGAAGATAATTCCACCTACTTCGACGGATCGCCCGCGTATCTCAAACAAGCCTGCGAAGCATCGCTCAAAAGGCTCGGCGTAGACGTGATCGATCTCTATTACGCCCACCGCGTAGACGATCAGGTGCCCATCGAAGAAACCGTTGGCGCCATGGCCGAACTGGTAAAGGAAGGGAAAGTACGTTACCTCGGCCTGTCGGAAGCCTCCGCGCATTCAATCCGCAAAGCCGCCGCCGTGCATCCCATCGCCGCGCTGCAAAGCGAATACTCCCTCTTCGTGCGCGACATCGAATCCGACATCATTCCCACCTGCCGCGAACTGGGCATCGGCATCGTGCCCTACAGCCCCCTCGGCCGCGGGGCCCTCACTTCCGACCTGCGCGACGTCAAAGACCTCGACCCGACCGACTTCCGCCGCAACCTCCCCCGGTTCCAGCAGGAAGCGTTCGACAAGAACCTCCGTATCGTGAGCGCCCTGGAAGACATCGCGGCCGAACGCCACATCACCCTGCCGCAGCTGGCCCTGGCATGGCTGCTCGCCAAAGGCGACAACATCACCCCCATCCCCGGCACCAAACGGCGTAAATACCTGCAGGAAAACGCCGCGGCGGCCGATATCGCGCTGACTGCCGACGATGTTGCCCGCATCGAAGCCACGCTTTCCGGTTACCAGATCGAAGGCGAACGTTACAGCGAAGGGGCTATGAAACTGGTGAACCGCTAACCTGACGCAATTGCTCAAATCCGTGCAGCCACTACGGTTCCAATACGGTTACAGTACGGTTACAGTACGGTTACAGTACGGTATCCCTACTATATCTGTACTGAACGAGTACTGTAAGGCTATGGTAACGCCAAATAAAAAGGGAGCGCTCCTGCCGGGGCGCTCCCTTTTTATTTGGATGAACATGGTTTATTTCACATTGTACCCCCAGCCTTTCAGCCACTGGAGCACTTTGTCGCGATAATCGCCCTGGATAAGCACCAGCCCGTCTTTTACCGAGCCGCCGGTGCCGCATTTTGTTTTCAGTTCCTTGCCGAGTTTTTCGAGATCGGCTTCCGTGCCCACGAACCCTTCCACCACGGTCACCGTTTTACCGGCGCGCTGCTTCGTGTCCAGCTTCACGCGGAGGCGCTGCTCCGCAGGCGCCAGCGTAGCGGCCTCTTCGGTGGGTTCCTGCGGGTACGAAAAGTTGGGATCAGTAGAATAAACGATCCCGTTGGAGGCGGATTTTTTCTTGCTCATAACTTGCGTTTTTTAGTGACCGTTGGGCACCAGGATCTGGAGCGCGCCCGGCACCACGTTAAAATGAACGGTTTTTCCCTGCGTCAGCGGCACCGCATCGCCATCCACCTGCAGGCAGGATAGATCGGGGCTGGCCACTGTTATTTCTTGTCCGGTAAAATGTTGCATATAGCGGCTCTCGCCGATGTTGCCCCGCAGCGAACTGATGCTCAGCGGCAGCAGGTCCCAGAAGCGGAGCGGGCGCACCATGCAGACGTCCAGCTGCCCATCGAACAGGCTGGCCTGCGGCGCCAGTTTGAAATCGTACCCGAACTGGTTACCGTTGGCCACGGTCATGAGGAACGCCGGCGCTTCGGTTTCCTTCCCGTCCATCCGGATCTTGTAAACCGCGGGTTTGTAGGTTGAAAATCCGCCGACCACGAGCCGCGCGTAATTGATGAGCCCGCGCTTTTTGCTGTGCCGGAAACGGTCTGCGATCACCGCATCGAAACCCACGCCCGCATTGCTGAGGAAGAGGTGCTCGTTGGCGTACCCCGCATCCATGGGCTTTCTATTTCCTCCGGCTACGATGGCAAGCGCCTTTTCCACGTCCAGCGGGATGTTGAGCGCCCGTGCCAGGCCGTTCCCACTGCCGAGGGGCACGATGGCCAGCGCCGTTTTCGAGCCCACGAGGCCCTGGGCGATCTCGTTGATGGAACCGTCGCCGCCCACGGCCACAACGGTATCTACGCCGCGGTCTACGGCTGAAATGGCCAGGTCTGTACCGTGACCGAGGTATTGGAGATAGGTGGTCTCAACCTGGAAGCGATCTTCCGGCAACTGCCGTGCGATGGCGGCGCCGAGGGATTTCTCGCGGTCGGTGCCGGCTTTCCGGTTGATGATGATCAGTATTTTCCGCAATGGTAAGAGGATTGACTCAGGAATGGATAACGGCCTTGAGACTGAGGTCCAGGCTCACGGCATGGTGTATGATGGCGCCGACAGACACGAAATCGACCCCTGTTTTGGCGTATGCCTCCACATTTTCGATCGTGATGCCGCCGGATGCTTCGGTTTCGTATTGGCCTTTGATGAGGTCGAGCGCCGGGGGGATCTGCTCCGGCGAAAAATTGTCGAGCATGATGCGATGCACCTGTCCCACCTGCAAAATCTCCTTCACATCATCGATATTCCGGGCTTCCACTTCGATTTTCAGATCGAGCTGTTTTTCCTTCAGATAAGCCACCACGCGCTCAACTGCCGGGGTGATGCCGCCTGAGAAATCGATGTGATTGTCTTTAAGCATGACCATATCGTACAGTCCGATCCGGTGATTGACGCCGCCCCCGATGCGCACGGCTTCTTTTTCGAGCATGCGGAAGTTGGGGGTGGTTTTGCGGGTGTCGAGCACGCGGGTATGATACCCTTTGAGGCGGTCGGTGTATTTACGGGTGAGCGTGGCGATGCCGCTCATGCGCTGCATACAGTTGAGGACGAGCCTTTCTGCGCTCAGCAGGGTGCGCACGCGGGCGGAGACTTCAAACGCGATTTCTCCGGCCTGCATGGGCTCGCCGTCTTTTTTGAAGGGGACGAAACGGGTGGAATCGTCGAGCATGCGGAAGATGGCTTCGGCCACTTCCATGCCGGCGAGCACGCCGTCTTCCTTGATCTTGAGCCTTGCTGTGCCGGTGGTTTCGGCGGGGATGGAGGCGAGGGTGGAATGGTCGCCCGAGCCGATATCTTCCGCCAGTGCGGCTTTGATGAATTGTTCCAATGCTTCTTTCTGTAACATAACGCAATCGGGAATGAAAGGGCAAGTTACAAACAAAAAGGCCATCCGCCTAGGAGCGGATAGCCTTTCAATGTGTTCGTCTTGCTGTTGAGCTATTTATTTTCGAAGCGCAGTTCGTTGAGGACGAATGCGTTCCCTTTTTCTGGAGAAAAAACGAGGTTCGGAAATTGCCGCCGGAAGTGGTGAGGTTGCCCACCCCGAACTGGGAGCCGCCTTCGGGGCCGCCTTTGTGGAGCAGTTCGAAGGTTTTGACGGTGTTTTTCCCGAAGAAGTCTTTCAGGATGATTTCCGCCTGGGCTTTGCTGTAGGAGTTGGATCTGCCAGCCATATTGATCTCGACCGTGTTGTCCAGGAGTTTGCTCAGGTTACCGGAGTCTCCCTTTTTCAGGGCGTTGACCACATCATCGAAAGGACCCGCCAGCAGCGTAAAAGCCGTCAGCATCCCTCCGAGCAGGAACACCCCCAACACTACGATTAACTTTTTCATTATCCGTTATTTTGATCGCAATACATTTATCAACCTTAGAAGACACGAAAACTATGCCAAATTGCTGACTTTCAATAAATATACCATTATTGTGCTATACTTCCCAAGGTTGCGCATTACAATAATTTAATATACAAAAATCCCCTGAATTATAACCCCTCTTCAAAAATTTTAGACACCGGGAAAGATAGTATTATTAATTTCACGGGCCGATTCATTCACAACGCACAACCGGATTTAAAGTATGGAAACTAAAAGAGCGATCCTGATCATCATGGATGGCTGGGGCCAGGGCCAGGTGCCCGCCGCAGACGCCATCGCACATGCAAACACCCCTTTCGTAGACGGCCTCTATGAACAATTTCCCCATAGCACCCTCATCACCTGCGGCGAGGCCGTAGGGCTCCCCGACGGACAAATGGGCAATTCCGAAGTAGGGCACCTCAATATCGGGGCCGGAAGGATCGTTTACCAGGAACTCCAGCGCATCAACGTAGCCGTAAGAGACGGCGAGCTCGCTGCCAGCAAGGTTTTGCAGGACTCCATGGACTACGCCCGCAATAACAATAAAGCCCTCCACTTCATCGGCCTGGTGAGCGATGGCGGCGTACATTCCCATATCACCCACCTCAAAGCCCTCGCTTCCATCGCGAAAGAACGCGGGCTCACAAACGTGTTTGTACATGCGTTCACCGACGGGCGCGACACCGATCCCAAAGGCGGCCTCGGCTACCTCGACGATCTCCAGCAACACCTGGGCGCCACCACCGGCCGCATCGCTTCCGTAACCGGGCGCTATTACGCCATGGACCGCGACAAACGCTGGGAAAGGGTGAAACTCGCTTACGACGCGCTCGTGAACGGCACCGGTACGCCTACGCAAGACGTGCTGACCGCCGTGAAAGCCTCCTACGCAGAAGGCGTGACCGACGAGTTCATCAAGCCCATCATCGTTACCGACGCGCAACAGCAGCCTATCGGCAACATCCAGCCCGGAGACGCGGTGATCTGCTTCAACTTCCGCACCGACCGCTGCCGCGAGATCACGGAAGTGCTCACCCAGCAAGCGTTCCCCGACTTCGGCATGCAGCCCCTGGCATTGCACTATACGACCATGACCGAATACGACAAAGCCTTCAAGGGCGTACATGTCATTTTCGAAAACGATAATCTTTCCATGACCCTCGGCGAAGTCCTGGAAAAGAACGGCAAAACGCAAATCCGCATCGCGGAAACGGAGAAATATCCGCATGTGAGCTTCTTCTTCTCCGGCGGTCGTGAAACGCCCTTCGAGGGCGAGAAACGCATTCTCGTGCCCTCGCCCAAGGTAGCTACCTACGACCTCCAGCCCGAAATGAGCGCCCCCGAACTGGCAGACGCCATCCTCCCCGAACTGGAGCAGCGTACGGCCGATTTCGTGGTCCTCAATTTCGCGAACGCAGATATGGTGGGCCACACCGGCGTTTGGCCGGCCGCCATCAAAGCCGTGGAAACCGTAGACGCCTGCGTGTCCAAAGTAGTTTCTACCGCATTGCTGAACGATTACACCATCTTCCTCACGGCAGACCACGGCAACGCGGACTTCATGATCAACGAAGACGGTACGCCCAATACGGCACACACCCTCAATCCCGTGCCTTTCTTCATCATCAGCAACGATTTCAAGGGTGAGGTCAAAAACGGTAAACTGGGCGACCTCGCTCCTACCATCCTTCACTTCATGGGCCTGCCCATCCCGAAGGAAATGACCGGCAACGTACTCGTATAATCCTCAACAGGATACATCGAAAGGGGCTGCTCCGGCGGCCCCTTTTTTATTTTCCGCCACCTGTAACTTTCCGGGGCCGCCTGGCGTTTAACACCTGATGAAGCCGGAAGGCTTCCCCCGAAACTGATTATTCTACTATTACCATAAGTTTTTTAGTGCTCTCGACAGATTTGCTCATGCATCAGATGCGCCGTATTCACGGTGCATTTTTTTATAGGCCGATAACGGCTACACCATTAAATTTGTGGGTATGAGAATCGTATTTGCTGGGCTTTTTGCGTTGTTGATGACCGGATGCCGGCTGCCCGAGCCCAAAGGCGGCGCGCCCGTTGCCGTGAGGGACCATAGCTACAGGGCGTTGGGGAACTATTGCTGGGACGAGATCGCCAGGATGCGGAAATCGCCCTTCCAGATCACCAAAACCATCCGCCTCAACGGGCAAACGGTGTCGGCGCCGGTGAAAGACAGCGCAGGACTGGAAGCGCTCTTCCGCCCGCTGATGGACGCCGATATCAGTCGCCCCTCGCTGGCAGACGCGTACGACATCGATACCATTCCCAATCATTTCTCGGGAGATACGACCTTCATCCACCGCACCCGCGGCAAACAGACCTGGCCTGCACAACTGATCGTGGAGATCGACAGCAGCCGGCGCATCAAATCCGTCCAGGCCTCTTCCCACACAAAGAACCCTGTGTACGAATACCGCCAGGAGATCGTTTACGAGCGCGATCGCCAGCTCTCCATCAGCTCCCATCAGAAAATCATCTTCATGAAAGCGGAAAACATGGAAACCATCGCCCAGTTCCGCCCATTAACAGCGCAGCAATGACGTCAGCGGAATTTTCCCAGATATCGCATACCATTCCCACTCAGGCCGGCATCTATAAATATTTCGACGCCGGCGGGGAACTGCTGTACATCGGCAAAGCCAAAAGCCTCCGCAAGCGCGTTTCCTCCTATTTCGTCAAGAACCACGACAATTACAAAACCCGGAAGCTGGTAGACAACATCCACCACATCGAGTTCACGATCGTAGACAACGAAAAAGACGCGTTCCTGCTGGAAAACGCCCTCATCAAGCAGTTCCGCCCGAAATACAACATCGATCTGAAAGACGATAAAACGTATCCGTTCATCGTCATCAAGCACGAATCTTTCCCCCGCGTTTTCCTCACCCGCCGCGTGATCAAAGACGGGTCGGAATACCTCGGCCCCTTCACCTCCGTGGGCCGCGTGCGCGAGCTGCTGGAAGTGATCCGCTACAACATCCCCCTGCGCACCTGCAACCTCAACCTGTCTGAACAGAACATCAAAAAAGGGAAGTTCAAGGTGTGCCTGGAATACCATCTCGGCAACTGCAAAGGCCCCTGCGAAGGGCTGCAATCGGCCGAAGATTACCGGGAAGGGCTCCAGTCCGTGAAGGAAATCCTCCGCGGCAACCTCTCGCCCGTGCTCAACGTGTTCAAATCGAAAATGCAGGCGCATGCGATGAACATGGAATTCGAGAAAGCGGAAATCGAACGGAAGAAAATCGCCAGTTTGCAGGATTACCAGGCCAGGTCTACCATCGTGAGCAGTCGCGTCGGGAACGTAGACGTGTTCACCATCCTGTCTGAAGGCAATTTCGCATATGTGAACTACCTGCGCGTGCTCAACGGCACCATCGCCGATACAAAAACCGTTACACTGGAAAAGAAGCTGGAAGAAACGGACGAGGAAGTGATGGAATACGCCATCGGGTACCTCCGCGAAGCGTTCCAGAGCCTGGCGCGCGAGATCGTGCTGCCTTTCCACGTCGATTTTCCGGAGGAAAACGTGGAAGTGATCGTCCCGAAAGGCGGCGACAAAAAGAAACTGCTCGATCTTTCCACCAAAAACGTCGACTATTTCCGCGAAGAGCTGCGCAAGAAAAAGATCCTGCATCTCGAAGGCAAGAGTGATATGGAAGTGAAGAAAGTGCTGTACCAGCTGCAGGCCGACCTGGAGTTGCAGGAACTGCCCGTTCATATCGAATGTTTCGATAACTCCAACTTCCAGGGGAGCTATCCCGTTTCGGCCTGCGTCGTGTTCAAAGACGGTGTGGCGTCGAAGAAAGATTACCGCCATTTCAATATCAAAACGGTGGAAGGCATCAACGACTTCGCGTCTATGACCGAAGTGGTGTACCGCCGCTACAAGCGCCTCCTGGACGAAGAACAGCCGTTGCCGCAGCTCGTTATCATCGACGGTGGTAAGGGCCAGTTGGGCGCGGCGATGGAAAGCATCCGCAAGCTCGATCTAATCGGCAGCATGACGGTGGTGGGCTTGGCGAAGAACGAGGAGGAAATTTTCTTCCCGGGCGATAAGGATTCCATCAAGCTGCCGTACGACAGTGAGAGCCTGAAGCTGATCCGGCGCGTCCGCGACGAGGTGCACCGTTTCGGCATTACGTTCCACCGGCAGAAGCGTAGCAAGGGCACGTTCAAGAATGAGCTGGAATCGATCAAGGGGATTGGCGAAAACACGGCTACGCAGCTGTTGCAGAGCCACCGGTCGGTCAATAAGGTGAAAGCGTTAAGTAAAGACGAACTGACAAAAGAAGTGGGCCTGAAAAAGGCGACGCTGATCTGGGAGCACTTTCATGGTAAGGAGGGCGCGAACGGGAAAGAAAAGCAGGAAGGATCAGTGTAATAACCGGTTCCCCATCACCTTTCATCAAACTGCACTCAAACATGTTAGTCCGCACCCATGCTTATTGGATACAGGGATGCCGTCTACGACACCGATCAAATCAGCATAAAAATCATCTTACAAGATTGTGATCAGGAAAAAGGGCGAATCGAAACCTCATCAAAAAAATCACGGCTTCATACAAAAGAGAGAGCCCGGTTTGAGAACCAGGCTCTATTCCCCAAGTTAACCATTAAAAGACACAGATTTATTTTTGATGACCGGCAGACCGCCGGTGGATCTTCGTTGTTGAAACATGACAATTACACATTCATTCAAGCGTGTTTTATCACATTACTAAAGTAATGCGTATGTGGCTGTGTCGTTGTTAAGTATTTGTTATCAGCACGAAATAGCCGTTAGCTGTAACCTGCAACAGCATTGAGTTTCAAACGATTTTTCGGGATCGGGAATTTGTTAGCGGGCGGTCTCGGAGAGGTACTGCAAATTGACCGCAGCCACGTCTGCGCCGCGCGCCATTTCCACACTGCGGATAGCCTGCAGCATGTGCCTTTGCGCGTGCGCGATGAGGAAGCGGAACGTATCTCCGGCCTTCAGCGCCACGAGTTTCGACAGCGTGGTCGGCAGCCGGATGCCGCCGATGTCGATCTTCTTCGCGGCTTGCAGGAGCGACAGCATCCATTCCTGTTGCGCCTGGAATTCGTCGAGCGTTTGCGCCGCGTCTAACCGGGGAGTGGGATTATGATTTTTGGGGGCAGACATTTTCATTTTCAGGCTGCCGTCTTCTTTCGGCAACATTGTTTGCGTAAAATAATTGCCCAGCCAGCCGCTGCGGAATTGCTCCGGCACGGGGCGTTTCCTGGAAAGGAATTTGCGGAATGCTTCGTCGAAAGCCGGCAGGTAGAAACGGCCGTAGCCATTGAGATGCTCCAGGCACTGGATGGCAGACCATTTGCCGGGCGCCGGCGGTTGCAGGAGAAGGTCGTGGGGTTGGGAGGCGAGGTAACGGTCTGCCGCCGCGCGAAGGTTGTTCACGTCGTGCTGCAGCTCGCTGAGCAGGGTTTCTGCGTGGAAGGTAGGCATGTGAAGAGATTTAATGATCCGATGCAAAGGTAATCCGGCTATTTACACGAAATCTTTGTCTAAACCAAGATTTACAACCGAACGCCACCTAACAGCTTGCTGAACGTAGCGGGATCGATGCCGAGGTAGGAAGCGAGGTATTTGTGGGGGATGAGCTGGAGAACGTGCGGGCTCCTGGCCAGGAGGCGCCTGAACTTCTGCTCCGCGCCCAGCGTCTGTATTTCGATCAGCCGTTCCATCACGCCCGCCATGGCGGCCATGGTACCGATGTGCACCCACCGGGCTATCGCCGGATGTTGCTGCATGAGCCGCTGAATATCGTTGTACGAAATTCGTAGAAAGGCGCTCTGGGTGAGGGTTTCCAGGTAATACCGCGAGGGTTGCTGCAGGAAAAACGAATCGATGATGCCGGAAAAGGAACCGGGATAGGAGAACATCAGCGTGGCTTCTTTTTGATTTTCAGCGAGGGCGAACGCGCGCTGGAGCCCTTCGGTCACGTAATAGCAGTACCGCTCGGTGTCTCCCGCGGCGGTGAGCACCGTTTTCCGTTTGCAGGCCAGCGGGTGGAAGCAGCCGGAAAGGTCTTCCCAGGCATCTTCCGGAAGCGGAACTACGGCATCTATGGCGGAACGGAGTTGCTGCATGGCTGTAAGATATAAAAAAAACCGCCCCGGATTACCCGGAGCGGCTTCTCATTATTGTTCGCAGGATTTGAGCGAATGGGAGATTAGTATTCCCACAGGTCCTGCTCTTTGTTAAAGATCTTGTCTTTGATGGCCTGGCCTTCCAGGAGGCGCATTACACCGTCTTTGATGTAGTTGCTGATCTCGCGGTTGAACGCGTTCTTTTCCTTCACAACGAAGCTGGAGAAGAAGCGCATTTCGAAGAGGTCTTCCCAGGTCATGGTAGACGCGTCGTTATTCTGGTTATATACGTCGTATTTGGCCAGAACGGGGCGCAGATCGGGATAATAGAGCCAGAACAGGGGGATGGTGGCGCGCACGGTACCGTCGTCGTTGATACGGGATACCATGGGGGCGATGCCGAGGATGCGGACCTTCAGCGCGGAGGCTTCCTGGTCAAACACCCAAACTTCCTTGATCTTGTACTGTTTGATCGTTTCGGGGTTGAACTCGTCGCGGATCGTGACGTTCTTTTCCTCGCCGGTTACCGGGTCGATGCTGCGAACGGTCCTTTCCTCGCCCGAGAGCTTGGTCATGATCTCGTCGTAGTTCATGAGGGTGCTGAATCGGTCGTCGATCGGGCTGAAAGCCTCAACTTCCTTGTTTTTGATCGCTGCAAGCAGGATATTGATGAGGAGCTGGTTGACGCCGGTCTCATCTTCCACGTTGTACTGGAAGGGGAGGTTCATCTTTTCGCGCACATCGATGATCTGCCAGATCTGTTTTTCCCAGAACTTGTCGTCTTCACGGATGTGATCGTAAGCGATGGGCACGCGGTCGCGGATAGGGCTCTTTTCGGAAACCCCGTCTACCCGCAGCGATTTACGCGGCGTATCTACCGGTGTGCCTACCCCGTCTTGCCGGAGCGATGCAGGTGCGGTACCTGCCGGAGCGGCGGGCACGTTTACCGGGTTGCCGGTGGCCGGGTTGGTCACGGGTGCGGGTTGCTGCTGCTGCTGCTGCTCGGGTTGCGGATCGGTATTACCTCTTCTGCGGCGCGACTGTGCGTCGGCGGAGGAAGCGATAAACACCAGCAACAATGCGCTCAGGCTGATCCTTTTCAATATTACTGCTTGCATAGCCAGTAACGGTTTTTTACGTTAATTGATCTTGAAGTTTACGTTGGGCATGGAACGAACCCTTCCGTCCGGACCTTTCACCTTGATATTGTCGAAATACACCTGGTCGCCGGGTTTGATGCCACGGATGGCACCCTGCAACTCGGGGTTGGCGGGCCACATTTCGGAGGTGGCGTCGCCTTCGGCATACGGACGGTTGCGCGATTCGATACCCATACGGTAGCCTACTACAGCGTAGCGGACACCGTCGAACACGAAGTCTTCCAGGTCGGCGCGGAGGCCTTGCTGCACTTTGAATTCGGCGGCTTTCATGGTGGGGCCTTTGGTGAGGCCTACCTTGATAGACGGGTCGGGTACGTTCTTCACTCGGAATTCTTTGCTGGCGAGGGTTTTCACCTGGCCGTCCACTTCAGCGGAAACCGTTACCACGGCTTTACCGGTTGAGCTGACGGTCACCACGAATTCGCCCGGGCCTTTTTTAGTGATCTGGCCACCGCAACCGCTGATCGTCGCATTCACTTTGTCAGACGGTACGCCTGCTGCGGTGATGGAGATCGGGTTTTGGAGGGCTACGTACATCACGTTCATTTTATCGGCCGAGATGGAAGTAGCGGCTGCGCTCACTTTATAAGTTTCCTCGAAAGGAGAACTCTCAACTTGTCCATTAGGCTTGGTCAATTGAACCATACCCGCGATTTTGAACTCGCCGATGCTGTTCACCGGCAGTTCATACACACCTTTACCTCCCGATGCGGTAACAGAAGTACCATTAATCACGATGGTCGGATTTACGGTGCTACTGTATGCGCCCATCACTACGGTAGCCTTGAGGGTCTGGCCGGGAGTGAAGTTTTTCGAGTTGAGGGAAACAAAGGCTTCCATTTTATCGAATGTAAAGTCGTCTTCCGATACTTCCTTCATCAGTTTGTCGATGATCATGGCTTCGGAGTTCCTGATATCATTTTGGAACTTGCTGAGCAAGGTAACGGCGGCGATAGTCGGTACCATGTTGAAGTGGTAAGCCGTCCAGTCTTTCTTCACCGGGCCTTTCTGAGGGGGCAATGTGATGTGGAGCGGGAGGCTCGTATCGAATGCCGCCCTGTCTTTCGGATTGATCAGCGCCAACAATTGATTGCGATAATCGGTCAGTTGTTTTTCAAGCGCCGGGCCTTGCTTCTGATTTTCCATGATGCGTGTAGGCGCATCCAGGTTGTCTTTGCTTTTGATTTCCTTCTCGTCGTTATAGCCACCGGCGGCTACGATAATTTTTTCCTTGAGGGAGTCAAGGTAGGTATAGGTTTGAGCGGACAATTGGCGAACCTGGTCCGCCTTATCTTTCCTCGGCCTTACTTTCGCTTCATCGGACGCCAACAGTTTTTCGAACTGTTTATACGTTTTATCGTTTTTGTTGGCGATCGATTCATTGGAGTTGGCGATGGAATTGTTTACGATATCGAATGCGTTCAGGATCTCGGCGGATACGTTCAACGCTAACATTGCAGTAAGTACCAGGTACATGAAGTTGATCATCTTCTGCCTGGGATCTTTTGGTAATGCCATAGTAGTCTACAAGTTTTAGAATTGAATGTCTCTTGTTAATTCACTATTGCGTTACCTTATCTGCCTTGCATGGCTGTGAGCATGTTGCCGTAAACGGTGTTCAGGTTGCTGAGGTTGCGGGCCAGCAGCGTGATTTGTTCCTGCGTTTTCTTGGCATCGTCTACGCTGCCGCTCATGGCTTTGGAAGCTGTGAGGAGGTTGCTGTAGAAGCTGTTCATCGCTTTCAGGTGGTTATTGGTATCCTGCAGTTCCAGTTCGTAGATGGCGTTCAGGGAGGCCAGGTTTTTGGTCATGGACTGAACCTGCTCGTGGAAGTTGCGGGTAGACTCGGAAGCGTTGTTGAAGGTAGATACGGCTGCTGCTGCATTGGTGTAAGCCTGTGTCACGGAACCGATAGCGTTGGCAGCTTCGCGGGTTTTGGCGGTGTAATCGCCGGTGGCGGCTACTACATCGGAAATGTCGCGCATTTTGTCGACAGTGGTACCCAGTTTGGAGAAGTTGTCGCTCAGGCGGCTGAGGTTAGCGGGCGTGATGTCGGCTTCTTCCAGCATCTTGTCCATTTTGGCAAGGGTGGGGCTGCCGGCAACTACCACGCCACCAGCTGCGGGTGCAGGGCTGCTATCGGGAACGAATGCATAAACAAAGAAGATAAGGGCTTCTACGCTCAGACCCAGGATCAGTGCAATGTCTGCTCCAGGCCAGTGCTGCAGTTTGAAAAGTGCCCCGATGATCACCACCGATGCGGCGATACATACAAAGAAATTAAGCCATTTCGCTGTGTTAGGATTCATAGCCATAGGTTAAAATTTAATTTTATGGGTGATTAAAAGGTAAAAAGCTCGATGCATGCTTGCTGTGCTCATAATGATAGATTTTAAACGTGAGGTTTTATCACCAGGATTTCAGCTATTTATTCCTATTTCCTTTTGTTGAAATCGTTTTTGGACCGGCTCAGGAACGCGATGGTGCAACGGAAGCCGATGTAAGACTTCGCACTGTCCTGGTACTCGTAGGCACGCGTCCCGTTTTGCAGGAAGTGCCCGATATCCTTCCAGCTGCCTCCGCGGATGGTTTTCCGCTTCATCTTCGGCGGCGCGTTGTCGGCAACGTCCATCCGCAGATAAGGGTTCATATCGGAGGTGAAGGAATAGGCGTTCTGATAATAAATGTCCTGCGTCCACTCGGCTACGTTGCCGGCCATGTTGTACAGACCGTAATCGTTGGGCCAGTAAGCGTCGGCGCGCACGGTATAGAAACCACCGTCTTCCGGATAGTTACCGCGGCCGGGCTTGAAGTTGGCGAGCAGACAGCCTTTCTTGTTGCGGATATAATAACCGCCCCAGGGGTATGGCGCCTGTTCACGACCGCCGCGCGCGGCATATTCCCACTGCGCTTCAGACGGCAACTGGAATTTGTCTTCCGTGAAAAGCTTCTTGGAAGAACGGTAGTCGTCCCAGAACTTGGAGCGCCATTCGCAGAAGGTATTGGCCTGGTGCCAGTTTACGCCCACAACCGGATAGTTGTCGAACGCAGGGTGCCAGAAATACATACGCGTCATGGGCTCGTTATAAGCGTACGAGAAGTCGCGGATCCAGCAAAGGGTGTCCGGGTAAATGGGCACGTCTTTCCGGTCGATGAACTGGGAACGCGGTTTGTCCTTGTTCTCACGCAGCTTCGCCTTGTCCCAGTTGAAACGCTCCTCGTGGTATTTCAATTTACGAACGTCGATCTCCACGCGGCCGTACAACCGGTCTTCCGGAGAATACATCATCGCGTCGAGCTTTTCGTAAGTCGATTTGTCTTTCCAGTTGATCTTCTGTTTCCAATCAACATAGTCTACCCCGTTATCATTCTTCACATGCCCCATGAGCACGTGCGCCATGGAATCGATCACCCAGTTCACGAACTGACGGTACTCGTTGTTCGTGATTTCGGTGGCATCCATGTAAAAACCGGAGATCGAGATCGACTTATTCCTTGCCGTGAAGGAATAATTCACATCCTCGTCGTTCGGCCCCATGTGAAAAGTCCCGGAAGGAACATAAACCATTCCATAAGGTACGGGGGAGTGTACTTCGGCCTGGGACTAACGCCTATCAACTGACCCTGTGCGTTCTTGGCGGATTTGCCCCCGCCACCGCAACTGGCCAGCAATACCGCCAGCAGCACGACCAACAGCCCACTACAATAATTAAGCTTCATAAGGGTGACTTTCATTAGAATACGTTTTTTCTTTAACCTGCCAGATGCTTCTGCCAAACGACAAGACAACACTACAGTCACGCTTTTCACCTGGTTGTATCACAGAAAGATAGCAAATGTATTATTTTTTTTAATCCGTAGTATGTTTTCTTCCAACTTTTTCAACCGCACATTTCCCGGCTACGCAATATAGTAAAACGAAGGTTTTAACATTTTATTATGTCGCAACACCGATCGCCGGCAATTTAGCAGCACGCTCCGGGGATAACGCCTTTCCGTAAAGGCCTGTCCGTCAAGTCCAAATACGCATTTACAATAAATATAATATTTATTTGGAAATAATCAACGCAGGATTTTCCTCCGAAATGCTAATTTATCAAAGGGAATGCAATTTACAACAATTCTCATATTAAATTATTGATTTCCGATATATATTCTACCGGCCGCTCGCAGCGGTATTCCCGGCAAACATACACCAGCGTCTTCCCTTCCACCCTCCTGTTTTGCAGCAACGGCATGTCTTCCACATCGTTATCCGCTCCCAGCATCACCTTGAAAGGCAGGTACATCGCGTTCAGCTCCTTCATCCGCTCCAGGTAGTCCGGCCCGGCCACCGCCAGCTCCGGTTCCCCCTGCACCAGGCGCATCACCATCGCCGCCCACACCCCGAACGAAGTGGGGTACCGCATCACCGTTTGCCCCAGGCTTGCCGTCATCGCCAGCGCCCTTTCGGCCCAGCCCTTCTCGTCATAAACAATGGAAAGATGCCAAAGGTTATGCGCCATCAGCGCATTGCCGCTCGGCACCGCCCCGTCGTACACCTCCTTCTTACGTACGATCACATCTTCCTGCCCGGATTCGGTGTAATAGAAATAACGTCCGGTTTCGTCTCCGAATTGTGCCGTCACGTAGTTTGTGATCGCTTTTGCTTCGCGGAGCCAGGCCAGGTTGCCCGTTACTTCCTGCAGCGCGATCAGCGCGCGGATGAGCGCGGCGTAATCGTCGAGGAACGCGGGATAGCGGGCCTCACCGTTCTTATACGTATGCCAGAACGCCGGCGTTTCCCCGGGCCTGCGCATTTTTTCCATCACCAGGTTCATCGCGCGTTCGGCCATCGCCGCGTATTTCTCCACGCCCAGCGCGCCGGCAGCCTTGCACAGCGCGTGGATCATGAGGGCGTTCCAGCCCAGGAGGATCTTATCGTCCAGCCCCGGCCGCACGCGCTTGGCGCGGGCTTCCAGGAGCCTGGGCTTGCTCCGCCGGATGAGCGCGTCCAGCTCCGCAACGCTCATTTGCTGCTCCGCCGCCACCGTGGCGATGGGGCGCGGCACCCAGAGGATGTTCACGTCTTCCCAGTTGCCATGCCGGCTCACGTCGAAATACGCGCAGAAAGCGGGCCCATCGGCCCCGAGGAGCGCCATCACCTCTTCTTCGCCCCACACATAAAATTTCCCTTCCACGCCTTCGGAATCCGCGTCCAGCGCGGAATAGAAGCCGCCTTCGGGCGATGTGAGCTCCCGTTCCAGGAAGCCCAGCGTTTCCTGCACGGCCACCGCATACCGGGCTTCGCCGGTGAGTTGCCAGGCTTCGCAGAGCACGTCGGTCAGCAGCGCGTTGTCGTACAGCATCTTCTCGAAATGCGGCGCGAGCCACTTTTCGTCTGTCGAATATCTCGCGAAACCTCCGCCCAGCTGGTCGTTGATCCCGCCGTCGATCATCTTGTCGAGCGAAAGGAGCGCCTGTTGCAGGGCGGCTTCGTCTTTATTCATCCGGTAATAGCGCAGCAGGTAGCTGATGGAAAAGGTGCCGGGGAATTTCGGCGCGCGACCGAACCCGCCCCATTCCTTATCCGCCTGCCCGAGAATGGCCAGTGCCATGGCGTTGCACTGGGCGGCGGTGAACTGTTCTTCCCGCGGCAGCAGGTCATTGACCGCGTCCATCCCGAACTGGTTACTGTTTTCCAGGTGCTGGGTGAGGTTGGCAGCCTGCTGCTCGATGTCGGCGCGCTTGGTATGGAAAGCGTCCGAAACGGCGGTCAGCACTTCCGTCCAGGAAGGCCGGTTGTAGACGGCCTGCGGCGGAAAGTAGGTGCCGCCGTAAAACGGGCGCCTGTCGGGCAGGAGGAACACGTTCAGCGGCCATCCGCCCTGGCCGCTCATGGCCTGGAGGGCGTCCATGTAAATATGGTCGATATCGGGGCGCTCTTCGCGGTCGATCTTGATGTTGACGAAGTGCTCGTTCATGATGGCGGCGGTGGCTTCGTTTTCGAAGCTTTCGCGTTCCATGACGTGGCACCAGTGGCAGGCGGCGTAGCCGATGCTGACGAGCACGGGCTTGTTTTCCGCCCTGGCTTTCTCGAAGGCTTCTTCGCCCCAGGGGTACCAGTCTACCGGGTTGTGCGCGTGTTGCAGGAGGTATGGACTGGTTTCTTTCGCTAATCTGTTTGCCATCTTGCCTTGTTTTTTTGCGAAAATAAAAAAGGGGAACATCATTCGATGCTCCCCCGATAATTTTCGTAAAGGTCGATATTATTTTTGAAGTCCCTGCAGGAATTGTTCCAGCGCGGCCACCATGGAGGGGGCTTGCGGTGCGGGGGCTTTGATGTCGAGTTTCAGGCCGGCTTCTTCCACGGCGGCGGAGGTGGTGGGACCGAATGCGCCGATGCGGGTGCCGTTCTGTTTGAATTTCGGAACGTTTTCGAAGAGGGATTTCACGCCGTAGGGGCTGAAAAACACGATGAGGTCGTATTCTGTTTTCAGGACTTCCGACACGTCGTTCGAAACGGTTTTGTACAGCGTTGCTGCAGCATAGTCACACTTGTTTGCCTTCAGCCATTCTTCGATGTCTTTTTTCTGGCTGTCTGCACTGGGGAAGAGGAATTTCTCGTTTTCCCTGTGTTTGTTCATGACTTCCAGGAGGCTTTTGGTAGAACCGTCTGCCCCGTAAAACACTTTACGTTTGCGGTAAAGGATGAATTTCTGGAGATAGAGTGCAACCGCTTCTGTAATGCAAAAATATTTGCATTCCTGCGATACCTTAACTTTCAGTTCCTCGCAAATACGAAAGAAGTGATCTACGGCATTCCTGCTGGTGAAAATCACTGCGGAATGGTTGACAATATCAATCTTCTGCTTGCGGAACTCCTTACCAGGCACACCTTCTACCCTGATGAACGGAAAGAAGTCCAACCGGACGTTGAATTTCTTAGCGAGGTCGAAATAAGGTGATTTCTCTGTTTCTGGCTTAGGTTGGGAAATTAGGATCGTCAGTTGTTTTTCCTCTTTTTTTGGCCCGCCTTTGATCATACGAAATTTGCTCTTGTGTTAACAATGTGGCTTCCTTACGGGTTACCAGTTAACCAAAGTAAAAGTACCTTTGTGATTATTAAAACCGGCACTACTTCGAATGCGCAAAGGTAAAGAAAAAATGCAATTTGCTGAAGGAGAGATATTGACGCACGAGTGAATAGGACCTTACGTACCTGTACACAACCAGTAATACAATAAAAAATATCGATATATAGAGGCAAATACTGGCAATTTCCGGTGAACAGAACGCCAAAACCACCAGGAACGGCGCCAGCAAAATCCCCAGCACCTTGTTGATCAGGTAGAGGATGAAAACGTACGCATCCACCAGTTCCTCACTCCCGAAAAGCCATCCGCAGAACCGCAGCACCACGTATTTTATGAGATAAATGATCCCGACCAGCAGCATCAGCCCCGGTATGAGCATCCAGGCGATGGCGCCCGTAGGGTAATCGAGCCGGTACATGAGCAGGTATAAATACAGGCCCAGGCTGATGACGAAGAAGAAATTCAGGAGGAAGTTCGGGAAGGGCGACTGCGAAAGCTGGTCTTTCAACTGCCGCTGGCTCAGCGTGGGGTTGAAAAAGGCGCGGAACATATCGTTGAAATATTTCAGGTAGGAACTGCGGATGATGCCCAACAGCAGTAACACGCCGGCCACGAGGTACACCAGCCAGTCTTGCCCCGTACTTTTGCGGGCGGGATTGACGTCGAGCAGTACGGGCTTGCCTTTGCGGGAAAGAAAGGTGTTCTTTTCGAGGAGCGACCGCATGATGGTGTCATACGCATGCACTTTGGGCGCAGCGGCCAGCAGCGAGTCTGCCACCCGGGCCTTCAGCGAGTCTGCCGCATGAAGCGCCGCGGTTTGAGCGGAATCTGGCTTACCTTTGTGCGCAGCGGCGGGCCTGGTGGCGGTGGCAGCAGGGGTTTGCCGGGTGGCTGCAGGCTTCTTTTTCGCGGAACTGTCGGCCTGCGCCATCGTTTGGAGGGCACATACGATCAGCATCCATATCATCATCCAGGTTCGCAACGGCTAAAATTTTATAATGCAACTTAACTTTTCCAGTTCCAAAAATATCAACAAAACTGACATGTATTTTCGAGGTTTGCAAATTAATCCCCTAAAACTTTTCTAAGCGCGCATGGCCGGAATCTATCTCCACATACCGTTTTGCAAAAAGGCTTGCCATTACTGCAACTTTCACTTCTCTACTTCCCTGCAGTTGCGGGGCGAGATGGTGGATTGCATCGCGGCCGAAGCGGTCCTCCAGCGCAGCTACCTCCAGGGCCAGCCCGTGGGCACCGTCTACTTCGGAGGCGGCACTCCCAGCCTCATCGGCCCGGAAGCCATTCAACGTTTGCTGGACGTTCTCCGCCAGCATTACGACATCCTCCCCGACGCGGAAATCACCCTGGAAGCCAATCCGGACGATCTTTCGCCCGAAAACCTCCGCGCTTTCCGGGCTACGGGCGTCAACCGCCTCAGCATCGGGGTGCAGTCGTTTTTCGAAGAAGACCTGAAATGGATGAACCGCGCCCACCATGCGGAACAGTCCATCGATTGTTTGAAAGAAGCCCGCGCAGCGGGGTTCGATAACTTCAGCATCGATCTCATTTACGGCGGCCCCACTCTTACCGACGAGCGCTGGCTGGCCAATATCCACCAGGCCGTGGCGCTGAACATCCCCCACCTGTCTTGCTACGCCCTTACCGTGGAGCCCGGCACCGCGCTCGATCATTTCATCCAGCACCACAAAATCCCGCCCATCGACCCCGACCGTGCCGCCAAGCATTTCGGCATCCTCATGGAAACCCTCGAAACAGCGGGGTACGAACATTACGAGATTTCCAACTTCGCGCTGCCCGGCAAGCGTTCGAAGCACAACAGCAGTTACTGGCAGGGGAAACATTACCTCGGCCTCGGCCCTTCCGCCCATTCGTTCAACGGCACTTCGCGGCAGTGGAACATCGCCAACAACCCGCTGTACATCCAAAGCATCAAAAAAGATACGGTGCCGTTCGAGATCGAAATGCTCAGTCCCAGCATGGCGCTGAACGAACATATCATGATCTCGCTGCGCACGGAAGCCGGATGCCAGCTGGAAACCGTGGCGGAGCGATTCGGGGCCGACAAGAAATCGGCGCTCCTCGCCGCCAGCCGCGAGTTCATCCGCAAAGGCTGGATGCGGCAAGACGATGACCGCCTCACGCTCACGCGCGAAGGAAAATTCTTTGCCGACGGTATTGCCGCCGCGCTTTTCTTTTAAATCAGTCCTTTTTCCAGCTCGAGGAAAGCTTCTTCGGGATGCAGCTGCTCCCAAAGTATCGCGTAGATTTTCTGTGCGATGGGCATGTATGCGCCGATGCGCCCGTTGATCTCCGCGATGCAACGGCTCGCATAATACCCTTCCGCGATCATGTTCAGTTCCAGCTGCACCGCCTTAACGCTGTAGCCTTTGCCGATCATGTTGCCGAAGGTGCGGTTGCGGCTGTGGAGCGAATAGCACGTTACCAGCAGATCGCCGAGATAGGCGCTGGCGTTGTAGTTGTGCGTCACGGCTTCGCGGCCGCTGCCGGCTTCGTACTGGCCGTATTTCTCCAGGAATTCCTGCATTTCTCGGAAGCAGTTCGTGATGAACACGCTGAGGAAATTATCGCCGTATTCGAGGCCATGCGCAATGCCGGCGCCCATCGCGTAAATATTTTTCAGCACGGCGGCGAACTGCACGCCGTTGAGGTCGGTATTGGCGATGGTCTGAAGATAACTGTTCGTGAAAAGTGCGGCGATCGATTCGGCTGCTTCGAGATCGGTACCGGAAAACGTCAGGTAAGACAGCTTTTCGTTGGCCACTTCCTCTGCGTGGCAGGGCCCGGTGATGGTGAAGTATTTTTCCGCCGGCACGTTGAACCGCTCGGCGAGGTAATCGTTGATGAGTTGATTGGTGACGGGAACGAGGCCTTTGATGGCCGAGATCACTTTCTTTCCTTCGAACGCATCGGCCGGGAGCTGTTCGAGCACGGCGGGGAGAAATGCGGACGGTACGGACAGGATGACGATATCGCTGGCTGCCACCACTTCCGCAGCGCGGCTGTTCAGTGAAAGCAGGCTCGTATCGAAGTAAACGGAGGTGAGATAATGTTTGTTATGATGGCGCAACTGCATGTGTTTGATGGTTTCTTCGTTGCGTATCCACCAGTGAATATGATTATTGTTGTCTGTCAGTATTTTGGCGAGTGCGGTTGACCAGCTGCCGCTTCCAATGATCCCGATATGGTTTGCCATGCGCTTCTGTTCCGTTTGGTTGGGCGCAAAGGTACGAAAATATAAAGTTACGGCTGGCTGGTGCCTTGTATTGCGATGTATGTAAAAACAAAAGGGGCGGCTCGTGAAAGCCGCCCCTGCATTATATTTCAGGTATAATTACTTCTTCGCTTCGAACAGTTCTGAACGGGGTACCACTTTCACCTTTTTACCGTTTTCCAGCTCGCGCGATACCGCGGTGTACGGACCGCTCACCACGCTTTCGCCGGCTTTGAGGCCGGAGGTGATCTGGATATTGTTATCGTCCTGGATGCCGGTGGTTACTTTGCGGAGCAGCACGGTATTGTCGGCCTGCAGCACGAATACCACTTCCTGGAAATCTTGCCGCTGGGTACCGCCGCCGCCTTCCGCATCTGCGGCATTGGCGGTGTTGGCGTTGTTTTCCTTCGGCGCTTTTTTCGCGGATTTATCCTTCTTCGTGGTATCGGAAAGATCGCGGGTAGTTACGGCGTTGATGGGAATGGAAAGCACGTTTTTCTCGGTGCGCGTCTGGATGTCTACGTTGGCAGACATGCCGGGGCGGAACGGGAACCGGCGCGGGTTGTTGGGATCGAGCAGGTCTTTGTAAGACGATACCAGGATGCGGATGCGCACCACATAGTTCGTTACCTGCTCGGCAGAAGAGGTGCTGGTAGTGGAAGCCGTTGCCGCGCCTTTGGAGGAGCTGGCGATCTGGGTCACCAGGCCTTTGAATTTGCGGCCGGTATAAGCATCGACTTCTATCAGCGCGGAATCGCCGACCTTTACTTTCGGGATATCGTTTTCACCAACGTCTACCTGCACTTCCATGGTAGACATATCGGCGATGCGCAGCATTTCGGTACCCGACATCTGCCCCGTTCCTACCACGCGCTCGCCTTCTTCCACGGAAAGGAGGCTCACGGTGCCGCCTGTGGGCGCGGCGATGGTGGTACGGCTGAGGTTTTTGTTCGCTTCAGCCAGGTTCGCTTCGGCGCTGGCCACGGCGAATTTGTTGGCGTTGATGCGCTGGCTGGCGGCATTGTAGTCAGACAGGGCGGCTTTGTAGGTAGCGTCTGCCGTTTCGAATTCCTGGCGGCTGATCACTTTTTCCTTATACAATTGGTTGTTACGGTCGTAGGAAGCCTTGGCCTGGTCGAGCCGGGCCTTGAAAGCCGCGAGCGCCGCGGTGGCGTTGGCAAGCTCCGCCTGCGTCTGGGAAACGGCGGCTACCTGCCGGTCGCGGTTGGAGGCGTAGATGTCTGCGTATATGTGCGCCAACGTCTGTCCTTTCATCACGGAATCACCTTCCTTCACGAGCAACTTGGTAATTTCACCGGAAACGTCGGAGCTAACTTTCACTTCCACTTCCGGATAAATTTTGCCGGACGCGGAAACGATTTCGATGATATCCTTATCGGAAGCCTTGTCTATAGCTACTTTCAGCCCTTCGTCCTTCCCTGATCCGCGGACGATGGCTACAATGACGATAAGGGCCACCAGGGCCCCTATCCACCAAAAAATCTTTTTTCTTTTCTTCATATACGCTTTGTATTACTGTGTCATGGAACACTACAGCGTAATTTTCTGATCGCGATAGAATTCCAGTAGTTTAACTTTGAAAATATAGTCGTACAAGGCGGAGACGCGTTCGATCTGCGCCTTGAAAAGGTTCGTTTGCGTGGTGACGTATTCCACGGTGTTCATGAGCCCTACTTCGAAGCGTTTCGTCGCGAAGTCGAACGCTTTCTGGGAAGCCCGTTCCGTGGTGATGGACGCCTGGTATTTCTGATAGGCGCCAACAGCGTCTGCATGGGCGGTATAAACATCCTGGCGGAGCTGGAGGCGATTGATGTCTTGCGTCAGTTTCCGGTTTTCCAGGTCGATCTTCGCGCGTTCCACCTGTCCGCGCAGCTGCCATCCGTTGAAGATAGGGAAGCTGAGGGAAATACCGATATTCTGGCCGAAGTTATCCGACAGCTGGCGGCCCACGGTATATTTCCGGGTAGCGCGGTTGTTGAATTTATCGTAGGTGAAAACGGTATCCAGGGGGTTCGATTTCGGGAAACCGATGCTGGAAACGTAGGTTACGAAGTTATCAGGACCGTACTGTTCGTAGCGGATACCGCCGGCGAGCCGCGTATCTGCGCCGGCATTGGCGCGGAGGCGGGGATACATGGCGCCTTTGGCGGCGGAAAGCGTTTTGTCCGCCGATTTCACGCGCATTTCGTCTGACCGGTATTGCGGCTGGATCGAAAGTGCGGAGCTGAACACCATTTCCGGCGAAGTTTCCGTGAGGTTGATCACGGGCACGGCGGCGATGTTGTCGGGGATTTTGGTATCGAAAGGCACTTCAAAGCCCAGGTTCAGCAAGGCTTTCATCTGGAGCGTCCGTAAAATGACGGCATTTTCGGCGGTTACCAGCGTGGAGCTGTCGCGCGCCAGCTGCGCTTCCAGGTCTGCCTGGTTGCTTTCGGGCACCGATCCTGCCAGCACGAGTTTCTTCGTGTTTTCCAGCTGTGCCTTGCTCAGGTCTACCTGCGCACGGCTGATTTTCACCTGTTCCCCGGCCAGGAGTATCTGCAGGAACGCGTTCGCCACGTTCACACCCATATCGTTCCGCGCTTTTTCCAGCAGGTAATTCTGCGCGTACACTTCGTATTTGGAAGAAGCCACCGTATTCCGTTTCTGGAACCAGCCGAACAGGTCTGCCCCGGCCGAAAGGCCCAGGCTGGCGTTGAACGTGGCCTTGTTATCGAACTGGTTGGTGGTAATGTTGATGGACCGGCCGAAGATATAGCCTGCGCTCCCGTTGCCCGTAAGCGTCGGCAGCATGGACATCCTGTCGACTTTCAGCGTCAGTTCCGCCAGCCGTTTGTTCAGCACGCTTTGCTGCAACGTCAGGTTATGGCTGAGGGCGTACTCGTAACAACGCTGGTACGTCCACTCCCCTTCCTGCGCCATTGCCGGGCGGACAGACAATACCAAAGCCACGATGAGGGCGGTAAAAGCGGGCGAAAATTTCATAGCCGGTCGTAAAAATTTGAAATGTTGTGATACCATGCCGGTTTCCTGATTTAAAGGCACAAACTTCCTGCGTGCGGCAAGGGGCCCCACGAATTTAAGGCAAAACATCATATGATGAGTTTTTAGCTTCCGGAAAAATATCCAACCGGTCATTGGATCCTTCCGTCCATGATTTGAATGACCCGGTTGCCGTAACCGGCATTGACGTCGGAATGGGTTACCTGGACGATCGTGATGCCGTCCTTTTTATTCAGCTCCGCGAACAGTTCCATGATCTGCCGGGCCTGGTCGGAATGCAGGTTGCCCGTGGGCTCGTCGGCGAAAATCACCGACGGCTCCGCCACAATGGCCCTCGCGATGCCCACCAGCTGCTGCTGGCCGCCCGAAAGCTGCGTGGGGAAAAGGTCTTTCTTCGCCACCATGTTAAACCTGTCGAGTATATCCGCCACGCGGCTCTTCCGTTCGCCGGAAGGCACATTCTTATATAACAGCGGCGTTTCTATATTTTCGTACACCGTCAGCTCGTCGATAAGATGATAAGCCTGGAACACGAACCCGATCGATCCCCGGTGCAGCTGCGTTCTTTTCTTGTCGTTCATCTTGTGCACCGGCTCGTCCTGGAACAGGTACTCCCCTTCCGAAGCGTCTTCCAACATCCCCAGGATGTGCAGCAAAGTCGATTTTCCAGAGCCCGACGGGCCCATGATCGACACAAATTCCCCCTGCTGGATGTCCAGGTTCACGTCTTTCAAAATCTCGTGCTTCCCGAAACCTACCGGATAGTGCTTTGTAATGTTACGCAGTTGTATCATGATCTGAATGTAAAAAAAATTATGTTCTGGAAATATGCTATTCCGTTCTCAATGATTTGACGGGGTTCATCAACGCCGCCCGTACGCTCTGGAAACTCACCGTGAGCGCGGCCACCAGCATGGCCATGCCGCCTGCCATCACGAAAATGCTCCAATGAATGTCTGTCCGGTAAGCGAACTCTTTCAGCCATTGCCGCATCAGCACCCACGCCAGCGGAGACGCGATGAGGATCGCGATGCCCACCAGCACGAGGAAGTCGCGCGAGATGAGCGTGGCCACGCCTGCCGCAGAAGCGCCCAATACTTTCCTGATCCCGATCTCGCGGGTACGCTGCCCGATGATGAGCATCGCCATGGCGAACAGCCCCATGCAGGAAATGATGATGGTCAACACGCCGCCGCTGATGAAAACCCGCATCAGCGTTGCTTCCGCACGGTATTGCCTTTCGGTGTTCTCGTTCACGAACGAACCGATGAACGGCGTTTCCGGCGCCACGCGCTTCCAGGAAGCCGCCAGCTTGTCCATCGAAGCCACCAGCTCGCCAGGCGCCACCCGCACAAAAATATAGGAAGGCCGCTGATCTGGCCCCAGCAGATGCAGGGTCAGGGGCTCGATGGTGTTATGCAACGATTGGTAATGGTAATCTTTTACGATGCCGATAATGGTATATACCGTGGCGTCCGCAACCTGGTCGTCCATCCTGAAACGGAAGCCCACATGCCCCTTCCCGGGGCCGAACTGCCGTGCCATCTGTTCATTGATGATCAGGCTGTTGGAGTCTGACGCGAGCGCCGCGGAAAAATCGCGCCCGCCGGTCAGCTGCAGGCTCATCGTTTGCACGTAATCGGTAGATACGCCCTGCCAGTGCGACTGCATATCTTTCCCCCCGTCTTGCCACGAAATGATGGAAGTGCTCATACTCCCGTCGATCCCGCGGCCGAAGTTCGTGTTGGCGCCGGTTATGGACAAAATGCCGGGCTGGCCTTTCAGGTCGGACCGGAGGCGTTCCAGCAGCGCGGCCCCGTTCTCTTTCGCGCCTACGGGCACGCTGATAACTTCAGAGGTATTATAGCCGAGGGGCTTATTCCGCAGGTAATTCATCTGCCGCCAGGCGATCAGCGTAGCGATGATCAGCAGGCAGGAAAAAACGAACTGGGTAACGATGAGCGAATTGCGGAAGTAATTCTTCCTCCCCGTCGTCATTTTCCCTTTCAACACGAGCAATGTGCTCGCGCGGGCCATGAGCGCAGCCGGATATCCGCCGGCGAAGGCCGTCACCACGAGCAGGGTAAGAATGATGCCGCCGATGAATTTCGGTTCCAGCAACAGCGAAAAGCTCACGCCCGAACGGAAGAGCGAATTATAAGCCGGCAGGAGCAAAAATGCGGTCAGCCCGCCGACCAGCAGCGCAAAAACGAACAGCAGGAAAGCTTCGCCCCACAGCTGGAGGCTCAACTGCCATTTCTCCGCGCCCATCACCTTGCGCATACCCACTTCACGGGCACGGGTAAAAGATCTGGCCAGGGTCAAGTTGACGAAGTTGATGCTGGCGATGAACAGCAGGAACCCTGCGATGAAGAGCAACATCAATACGAGGCCCTTCTTTTCGCCGCCCAGGTTGGAATTCGGCGAAAAATGCAGTTCTTTCATGGGGATCAGCCCCAGCAACTGGTATTCTCCGTATGCGCCCGGAGTAGCGCCGGCGTTCTTTTGCCGGGCAATGTCTTCCCCATAATACTTTTCCAGCAGCACCTTGCTGGCGCGCTCCACAGTTTCGGGCGAAGTGCCGGGCTGAAGCTCCACAAAGGTTTCGAGGCTGAAGCTGAACCAGTTGTCTTTGCTCTCCGCGTAATCGGATTTATTTTCCAGTCGCACGATGGAAGAAAATATCACACTGGAATTCTCCGGCGCATCGGCCAGCACACCCGTTACGGTAAAGGGTTTCCAGATGTCTCCCAGCTTCAGTTCCATCTGTTTTCCCACCACATCGGCCGTCCCGAAAAGGTTTTTGGCCGTGGTTTCGGACAGCACGATATCGGTGAGCCCCAGCCGGGTTTCGCCTTTCAGAAGCGGGAAGGTGAATATCGAGAAGAAAGATGGATCGGTGTAAGTGGCGTTGATGGCCTGTTGCTCGCCGGTGGTGCGCACGGCCACCCCGTTCTTCACGAGGCGCACTACCTCTTTCACGCCCGGGATTTCCGCCTTGATGGCGGGCGCCAGCGGATGCGGCGTATTGTTCATGGGCGTTACCTTTTCGGCGGTGCGCACATCCTTATAAATACCGAATATCCTGTCGCCTTTTTCATGGAACCTGTCGAACGAGAACTCTTTGTACACGGTCATGCACAGCAGCAGCGCGGTGGCGATGGCTACGGAGAGGCCGACGATGTTCACGAAGGTTACCTGTTTGGCTTTCCAGATGTTGCGGAAAGCGATCTTGATATAATTTCTCCACATAAAAATCGTGGTTTAAAGGTTCGGAGTTATTCTGCCCGGAGCGATTTGACCGGGTTCATCCGTGCGGTGCGTACCGACTGGTAGCTCACGGTCATCATGGCCAGGGCGAGCGACAGCAGCGCCGTTCCCGCGAAAATCCACCAGCTCAGTTCGATGTGCATGGAGAACTGTTCCAGCCAGCCCTGCATGAAATAAGCGGCCAGCGGCAATGCGATGGCAACGGCCACGAGTACCAGCCGCAAGAAGTCTTTGCTGAGCAGTACGAGTATCTGGCCCACGGTAGCGCCGAGCACTTTCCGGATCCCGATCTCTTTGGTCCGCTGCTGCGCCGTGAAAGCCGCCAGCCCGAAGAGGCCGAGGCATGCGATCATGATGGCGAGGATGGTAAACACGGTCGACAGCCGGCCGATCACCGCTTCGCTTTTGTACATTTTCTCGAAGAAAACGTCCATGAACTTCAGTTCCAGCGGGTATTCCGGGTTGAATTCCTTGTAGACGGATTCGATACTGGCCAGCGCTTCGTCTGCCTGGCCGGGCTTGATGCGCACCATCACTTTGCCACCCGGTTCATTGAAGGATTCCAGGATCATGGGTGCCGATTTCTTTGACAGGTGCGAGCTCGCGAAATCGCGCACCACGCCGATGATGGGCGTTTGCCGGTCGTCGACCGTAATAACGCGGCCTACCCAGGGCTTTTGCAGCTTCATGAGCTTGGCGGCGGTTTCATTGATGACGACGGCGTCTTTATCCGTAGGATGATCTGCCGAGAAGGTGCGCCCCTCCAGCATTTCGAGCTGCATGGTTTCCCCGAAGCCGTCTCCCACCGTAATTTTATCGAACAACACTGTTTCCGTGGCGGATTTCCCGGGCCACGACACGCCCTGCCCGCTGTTCCCCACATCGATGGGCAACTGGTTGGCAACCGTGGATGCCATGATACCGGGCTTGCCTTCCAGCGCACGGCGGAACGTTTCCAGGTTTTCGGCCAATCCGCCTTCGCGGGTGAAGTAAACGACCTGGTCTTTGTTCAAGCCCAGGTTCCGGTTTTTGATGAATTGAATCTGCAGGAACACGAGCGCCGCCGCCACGATGAGCACGGTGGAAATCGCGAACTGGAAAACGACCAGGCCCTTCCGCAGCCAAACCGCAGAAGATTTCAACCGCAGCATCCCGCCCTTGAGCGTGGAAACCGGGTTGAGGGACGACAGGTAAAATGCAGGATAACTGCCCGCCGCAAAACCGGTGAAAAGCCCCAGCGCAAAGATCGCCAGCATATTGTACCAGGTGAACAGCGGCACGCCGATCGTGGTATTCACCATCGATTCGAATGCGGGCATCAACAGCCACACCAGCAACACAGACAATACCGAAGCGATCATCACCAAAGCGAACGATTCGCCCAAAAACTGCGACACGAGCGAGAACCGCCCTGCCCCGATGCTTTTGCGAACGCCCACTTCCTTACTGCGTTGTACCGCCCGCGCCGTAGACAGGTTCATGAAGTTGATGCATGCGATCAGCAGTACGAACACCGCTACGATGATGAACAACCGCACATATTCCATCCGGCCTGGCAACAGTTTCCCGTCTTTGAACGAGCCTTTCAGGTAAATATCGGAATAGGGATAGAGGAAAATCTCGGTGGAAGACCCTTCCGCATTGCGTTTGATGATGTCTTTCGCGCTGGCGTTCACCTTGTTGATGTCGGCCTTTTCGTCGAGCAGCACGTACGTCCGCGGCGCGTTGGAGCCCCAGCCTTCGAGCCAGGGATTTTCCGCTTTCAGCTCCTGCATGGGCAGCAGGAACGCGAATTTGAGGGAACTGTTCTCCGGCGGGGCTTTCACCACGCCTGTCACCGTATAGTCTTTAGCGTTATCAAGGCGAACGATTTTGCCGAGTGCTTTTTCGCCACCGAAAAGGGCTTCGGCCGTTTTATCCGTCAGCACCACGCTGCCCGGTTGTGTGAGCGCACGGGCGGGATTGCCTTCCTGGAAAGGGAAGGAAAATATCGAGAAGAATTCGTTGTCTACGTTGTGGCCGGCGAACTTCAGGTTATTGTCCCCCACCGATATCAGTTTTTCGACGTTCCAGCTCACGGAAGCGGCGGTGCGGACACCCGGCACTTCGGTCTTGAGCTTGTTCAGCAGCGGACCGGGCGTTGCCGTGGTGGTGAGCATATCGCCATGCGAATAATACTGATGCTCGTACACCTGGTAAATATTTGGCAGCTTTTCGTGATAGCGGTTAAAGCTGTATTCGTTGGCCACCCAGAGCAGAATGAACATGCAGGCCGTCATCCCGATGGTGAGACCGGTGATGTTGATGACGCCGAATACCTTGTTGTTCCAAAGGTTTCTCCAGGCGATCTTGAGATGGTTTCTAAGCATGTGCATGTTAAATGTCGTTAAGCGGTTAAAGGTTCGTTGGCGTTTGGGGGCTCACCGCCCCGATGGCGGCGGTATCGGTTCAGGAGGAAAAGTCCGGCCAGCAGTACCAGCAAAAGCGGCAGCAGCATAGACGGCAACAGGAGCATCGCCTGGAAACCGTCTCCGGCAGCTGCTTCGCAGGAGGCGCTCCCCGGGAGCACAAATCCCAGTTGCGGCAGGAGGATGTTCGGGTCCAGGCAATGCGGTATCATGGTCAATCCGTTTTTAATGTTTGAACAGGGTTCGCCAGCGCGGCTTTCAGCGATTGTGCGCCGATGGTGATAAGGGCTACGGCCACCGCCATGCCGCCCGCGGCGAGAAATATCCACCAGGGCAACCCGATCCCGTAGGCGAAGTTGCCCAGCCATTCGTTCATGGCGTACAGGCCGATGGGCGTTGCCACGGCAATGGCCACCAGCACGGGCTTGAGAAAATCTTTCGTGAGCAGGCGGAGGATCCCGGGGATGGAGGCGCCCAGCACCTTGCGGATCCCGATCTCCTTCGTCCGCTGGCCGATGGCGAACGTGGCCAGACCGAACAGCCCGAGGCACGACAGGAATATCGCCACCACGGCAAAAGAACTGAACAGTGCGGAAGTCCGTTTTTCGTTGAGGTACAGATTCCCGTTGGTGTCTGCCAGGAACGACGAGTGAAACGCGTAATCAGGATTATATTGCTTCCATATCCCTTCCACCGCGGCCAGCGCTTCGGCATTCCGACCGTCTGTGCGGACGAAGAGGTTCGCACCGGCGGAACTGTAATACATCGCCAACGGCATGATTTTTTCCCGGAACGAACCGAAATGAAAATCCTTCACCACGCCGATCACCTGCCCCTGGGTTTCCCACATCTTGAACCGCATGCCCACGGGGTTTTTCAGCCCGAGTACGCGCACCGCTTCTTCGTTGAGGACAAACCCGGCGCTGTCTGCCTTTCCGGCGCGGAAGTTCCGCCCTTCCTTCATTTCCAGCCGCAAAGCGGGAATGAATTGTTCATTGACGAACAGATATCTGACATTGGTATTTTGTCCGGCGGATTTGCCTTCCCAATCGAGGTCACCGGTAGAATTGTCGATGTAAGTGATGTTCGTTCCGGCGAAAGCGACGGCTTTGACGCCGGGGCTGTTCAGCAGCTGCTGCGTTACGGCTTCCTTGTGCTCGCTCATTTTGCCGGCTTCGGCCACGAACACGTTTTCCCGGTCATATCCCGGCCATTCGGTTTGCATGTATTGCAGTTGTTTGCTGATGACGAAGGTGCTGCCGATCAGTACGATCGACACGGCAAACTGCGTCACCACCAATCCTTTCCGCAACCATCCCCCGCTCTTGCCCGATTTGCTGCGCAGATTGCGCAAAGGCTCCAGCGCAGCGAGTTTCAGCGCGGGGTAAATGGCAGACAATGCGATCATGGCCAGCATCGAAACGCCCAGGCTCTTTGCCAGTGCCGCGCCCTGCAACGACAGCGATAATTCCTTTCCCGTCACCTGCCCGTAAAACGGCGTCATCACCCAGATCAGGAGCAATGCTACCAGCAGTGCGGTCCCGAACACGATCGCCGATTCGCCGAACACCTGGCGGAAGAGTTGCGCTTTGCTGGCCCCGATCATCTTGCGGACGCTGATTTCGGCCGTCCGCTGATGGGCCCTTGCCGTGGCGAGGTTCACATAGTTGATGCAGGCGATCAGCAAAATCACGATCCCTACCATCGCCACGCTCTTCACGATCTTCACCTGCCCCGGCTGCCCGTCTGGCCGGTAAAGATGCTGCTGTTGCAGGGGCATGAGGAGATAGCCGAAGTTGAAGCCTTCCGGCCCGGGATTCGCCGTTTTCCAGTTGCGGTCTATGCCCGCGTTCACCTGCTTCACATCTATCCCCGGTTTCAGGCGCAGGTAAGTGAATATGTAAAAATTGCCCCAGTCGTCGTCGAACCCTTTCCAATATTTCGAAGAATATTCCGCTTTGCGGATGCCCATCGGGTAAAAGATGCGGCCCTTGATATTGCTGTTGGCCGGCAGATCGCGGATTACGCCGGCAACGGTAAATTGCTTGTTTTTATCGACCAGGAGCGTTTTCCCGACGGCTTCCTCTTTCCCGAAAAACGCTTCGGCAGCAGATTCCGTGATGACAACGGATTGCAAATCGCGAAAAACGCTTCCTTTCACGATGGGGAAATCGAACATCTTGAAGAACGAGGGATCCACATAGAAATTCTCCCGTTCGAAAATCGTTTTCCCGCCGACGTCGTACCTGAATTCCCTTTCGCCGTTCAGCACACGCACCGCTTCTTCCACGCCCGGAACGGATTCCAGGGCATGCGGGCCCACAGAGCCCTGTGTCGATTCCCAATATTCCTTCTTCCCGCCAGACTCGAACCAGGTGTTTACCTTGTAGATCTGGTCTGCATGCTGATGGAACCCATCATAGCCATATTCGTCCTGCACCCAAAGGAACAGCAGTGCGCTCACGGCCAGGCCGATGGCGAGGCCACCGATGTTTAGCAGCGCGTAAAGCGGGCGGTTGAACAAAGTTCTGCAGGCGATTTGAATACGGCGGATCATACTGGCGGATTGATGGGTTTATACGTGGAATTGTTCCTTGATGTTTTCGGTCACTACCTTACCGTCGAACAGGTTCACGATGCGATGCGCGAAACCGGCGTCGTACGGCGAGTGCGTCACCATGATGAGCGTGGTGCCGGCATCGTTGAGTTCCTGGAGGAGTTTCATCACTTCTTCGCCGTTGGTGGAATCGAGGTTACCCGTTGGTTCATCCGCGAGGATGAGCTTCGGTTTTGCCACAACCGCGCGGGCGATGGCCACACGTTGTTGCTGGCCGCCGGAAAGCTGTTGCGGGAAGTGGTTGCGGCGATGCATGATGTTCATGCGCTCGAGCACTTCTTCCACCCGCGCCTTTCTTTCGCTGGCGGGCACTTTGAGGTACAGCAGCGGCAGTTCCACGTTTTCAAAAACAGTCAGTTCGTCGATGAGGTTAAAGCTCTGGAACACGAACCCGATGGCGCCTTTGCGGAGTTGAGCGCGCTGGCGTTCGCTCATGCGCGCAACCTCCTGCCCCCAGAAATGGTATTCGCCGTGGGAAGGGTTGTCGAGCAGGCCGATGATATTGAGGAGCGTGGATTTCCCGCAGCCGGAAGGGCCCATGATGGCCACGAATTCTCCGTCCTGGATTTCCATATTGATGCCGTTGAGCGCGGTGGTTTCCACTTCTTCGGTGGTGAATAATTTCTGCAGGTTGACTGTTCTGATCATTGTTTCGGATTGAAGTTGATGATAATGATTTTGGGTTGGGTCAGAATTCCAGGACTTCCTTGTTCCCGAAGTTTTCGTAAGAGGATGTAATGACTTGTTCTCCGGGCCGCAGGCCGTCGAGCACTTCGAAATACACCGGGTTTTTGCGGCCCAGGGAGATTTTGCGTTTCACGGCGCGCTTGCCGCCGTTTTCCACGACATACACCCAGGAGCCGCCGGTGTCCGAGAAGAATCCGCCCGCAGGCAAAAGTAAGGCTTCGGAGGATTTCCCCAGTTCTAGGCGGATAGGAGAGGATTGCCCGCGGCGGATTCCTTCCGGAGCGGCCTGTACGAAGTTCATGTCTACTTCAAACCTGCCGTTCCGTACTTCGGGATATATTTTGGAGATCACCATTTCATTGGCTTTCCCGTTGAAATCGAAATTGGCTTTCAGCCCGGTCATGATGCGGTTGATGTAATGCTCGTCCACTTCCGCGCGCATCTTGAAACCGTCCATATCGTCGATCTGCCCGATGTTCTGGCCCGCCTGGATGCTGGTGCCCACTTCCACGTTGATGGAAGAAAGCTGCCCGTCTACCGGCGCGCGCACCACGAGGTTGGCCAGGTTGTCCTTCATAAGCGAAAGGTTGCGCTGGGTGCGGGCGATGGTGCCTTCGAGCTGAACGATCTGGGTTTTGGCGTTATCGAGCTGGTATTCCTGCGACTGCACTTCGATCTGGCGCTGGCGGCTCAGGCGTTCGTATTCGCGTTTGGTTTTGAGGTATTCCTGCTCGGCTACCACTTTGTCTTTGAAGAGTTTGTGATTCCTATCGAACAGGTCTTTGGCCTGGTCTACCTGGTAATCGAGGTCGCTGAGGGTCTTTTCCAGGGCGAAGCGGTCCTGTTTGAGCCGGAGCCTTGTGTTCTGGAGCTCGTTGATGAGCCGGTACATTTCCGTTTCCCGGTTCACGAATTCCATCATGAGCCGCTGGTTTTCCAGCCGGAGGATGGAGTCGCCGGCCTTTACGAGGCTGCCGCCTTCGAGGAACTTGCGGGCAACGTACCCGCCCTCAATGGCATCCAGCCGGATGGTTTTGAGGGGGTGCACCACCGCCGTTACGGATATGTACTCGTCGAAGGTTCCCTGGGTAACCTTGGAAATGGTGATTTTTTCCTTTTCGACGTTGAGCTTGCTGCGCTTGTCGGCGAAGATGAAGCCCCAAAGCAACAGGAGCACCACCGCTCCGCCGCCGCCGTACAGAAATAGACGCTGTTTGGTCCAATATTTCTTTTTGATCTGTCTGTCCATGACTAAAATTGCTGGACAGGAGAAGTCAATCCACATGCCAAGCCATGCCAAACCCCGAAACCCGCTACCATGGCGGATGGTGAAGCTCCCCTCCCCGCGGGGGCTGTTCCAAAGCGGACAAGGAGTGTCCGTTTCCGGACATCCGGACGGGCATTTCGGCCGGCTTAAAATATCCTCCGCACGTCCCGAATGTTTGTTAATATTGCCACGGCAGGGCTATTCCGGCGAAAAAAGAAGGCGCCGCCGCAGGTGGGGCCGCCATCCCGGAATACGTTTTGCTGTCTTCAACCCAAACGCATTAATCCTATATTCATGAGCATCCAGCAAGGTAAAATTTTGATCGTGGACGACGACGTGGACGTGCTCCGCGCCGCCAGGCTTCTCCTTAAAAGACATTTCGCACAGGTCGATTTCGAAAAAAACCCGCAAAAGATCCCCTATCTCGTTTCCAATTTCGAATACGACGTCATCCTGCTGGACATGAACTTTACCCGCGACCTTTCCAGCGGAAAGGAAGGGTTCGAATGGCTCGATAAAATCCTCGATATCAATCCCAAAGCCACCGTGGTCCTCTTCACCGCCTATGGCGACGTGGAAATGGCCGTTCGCGCCATTAAGGCCGGCGCGGCCGACTTCGTGCTGAAGCCCTGGGAAAACGATAAGCTCCTCGCCGCCATGCAAACCGCCGTAGCCACCAACCAGGCCAAGCAGGAAAAGAAGGCCGGCGGGGCCACCCTGCATACCGGGAATGTGCTCATCGGCGACAGTCCGGCCATGCAGGAAGTCCTCGAAACCGTGGGCCGCGTGGCGGGAACGGACGCCAACATCCTCATCCTCGGTGAGAACGGGACGGGGAAAGACTTGCTGGCCCGGCACATCCACGCCCTCAGCATGCGGAAAGAAAAGCCCATCGTGCCCGTAGACCTCGGCGCCATCAGCGAAACCCTCTTCGAAAGCGAACTGTTCGGCCACGTCAAAGGCGCCTTCACCGACGCGCGCGACGACCGCGCCGGCCGTTTCGAAGAAGCCGCCGGCGGCACCATTTTCCTCGATGAGATCGGCAACATTTCCGTTCCCTTCCAGGCGAAACTGCTGACCGTGCTGCAAAACCGGCTGGTGACGCGCGTGGGCTCCAACAAACAGATACCCATCGACGTAAGGCTGATTTCCGCTACCAACAAAAACATCCAGCAGCTGGCCGCTTCCGGTCAGTTCCGGCAGGATTTGCTATACCGCATCAATACCATCGAAGTGCACCTGCCGCCCCTGCGCGAGCGGCGGGAAGACATCGTGCCCCTGGCCGAATATTTCCTCGGTATGTACCGCAAGAAATACAACCGGCCGGTGGCGTTCCTCCACGAAACCCTCATCACCCAGCTCGAAAATTACGAGTGGCCGGGCAACATCCGCGAATTGCAACATGCCATCGAGCGGGCGGTGATTTTGTGCCAGGGCAAAACCCTCATGCCCAAAGATGTGTTCGTGAAATCGACCGCGTCTTCCGAGAAACTGGATACTGGTTTCAACCTGGAAGATATGGAACGGAACATGATCGCACAGGCGTTGAAACAATGTAACGGAAATATTACCGATGCCGCTCGGGAACTGGGTTTGAGCCGTGCAGCACTGTATCGCCGGATGGAAAAATACAATCTCTGACATGAACCGTTTCAGCGTCAATATCCTGCTGCGCCTCGTGGTGCTGATCCTGACCGTGGCGGCGGGCTTTGCGGTTTGGCAGGCCGGTTACCCGCTGCTGATCTGGCTCGTGGTACCATTCCTCATCGCGCAGGTGGTATCGCTTTACCATTATCTGAACCGCGTGAACCGGAAACTCACCCTGTTCCTGGAAGCCATCCGGTACGAGGACTTTTCCATCCGCTTCAGCGCAGACAATAAGCTGGGCAAGAGCTTCAGCGCCCTCAACCACCAGTTCAACGAAGTGCTCGAAGCCTTCCGGCAAACGCGCGCGGAAAGGGAAGCCAATCTCAAGTATATCGATACCATCATCCAGCATATCAGCATCGGCATTTTTTCTTTCGATGCCGATGGAAAGATCGAACTGATCAACCCCGCGGCTTTCCGGCTGCTGGGCATTTACCGGCTGCGGTATATCGATGAACTGAAGAACGTCCACCCCGATCTCGCACAATTGCTGCTGGCATTGCCCGCCGGCCAGAAAACGCTGTACGCCACGCAAAACGGCCAGCAGCTTTCGATCCACGCGGCGAGCGTGCGGCTGCAGGGGCGCCTCGTGAAGCTGATCTCCCTCCAGAACATCCATGCCGAGCTGCAGCAGAAAGAGCTGGAAGCCTGGCAAAACCTCACGAAGATCCTGCGCCACGAGATCATGAACTCCGTGACGCCCATCGTGAGCCTCATCGGCACCATGCAGGATATCGTGCAGTACGACCTGGCGGCTACCGACGAGCAGAACGATGCCGTGGGCGACCTCCGCGAAGCCCTCGAAACTATCGAAAGCCGCAGCAAAGGCATCATGAACTTCGTGAACGCCTACCGCGATTACACGACGCTGCCCAAGCCGCAGTTCACCACCCTCAACCTGAAACAACTCATCAACTCCGTCAGCAACCTCCTGCTGGCCGATATGAAAGCCAAAGGCATCCGGTACCGGGCGCATGTGTCGCCCGACAATATCGAGATCCACGCCGATGAAACGCAGCTGCAGATGGTGCTCATCAACCTCATCAAAAACGCCATGGACGCGCTGGACCAGACCGAGGAGCCGCTGATCACCGTAAAAGGCTCGTTTAACGGGCAACAGGTGATCATCGAGATCACCGACAACGGCCCAGGCATCGACCCGGACGCGCAGGAAAAGATCTTCATCCCCTTCTTCACCACTAAAAAAACCGGCTCCGGGATCGGGCTGAGCCTCAGCCAGCAGATCATCCAGATGCACGGCGGACAATTAAAACTGAGCAGCATCCCCGAAAAGGGTACCACTTTTTATGTATTGCTCACCAATTAAAAAGGGTGTAAGTTGAGGGTACAATTCCACAACATGAAACCTGCCTATTGGATAACAGTATATTTCCTCGCGTTGCTCGCGGATATCGGGATGATCGTTTTCGACGTTCCGCAGGCCCGCTTTATCACCAAGCCCCTGCTGATGATCCTGCTGGGGGTGTACGGATGGGTGCTGGCGGGGAAGCTGCAATATTCTTCCCGGAATTTCATTTTCGCCGCGGTGATCTTTTCCTGGTCGGGCGATGTGTTTTTACTGTTCCCGCAATATTTCCTGCCCGGGCTGGTCAGCTTTCTCACGGCGCATTTGATGTACATCGGGTTCTTCGGCTGGTCGAAACCCCGGCCGAAAATGGGGATCGTGGAGAAAATGGCCATGGTAGCGGTGTTGGGATATGCGGTCATCGTGCTGTCCATGCTGTACCCGAAAGCGGGCGAGATGAAGATACCCGTTGTGTTTTACACCATCGTCATCACGTCGATGCTGATATTGGCGGTCCGCGCGTTCGGGTTCGGAGCGCCCTGGTACGGGGTGCGCTGCATCCTGGGGGCTTTCTTTTTCGTGGTGTCTGACACGGTGCTGGCGTTCCAGCTTTTTTATGCGGATTTCCCTTTCAGCGGCGTCGTCGTTATGGCAACGTACGGAGTGGCGCAGTGGCTCATCGTGTCGGGGAGTTTATACTATTTGAGAAACAGGATTTAATCACAAACCATGCTTCGAAAATTAACCGTTCTACTCGCGGCATCGCTGACGTTGCAGGGCGCCCGGGCGCAGTCCTGGCAAGATACGCTCGCAAAGATCGAAACCGCTTTCGCGCAATTCAAGCCCGACATCGCCGGTGCGCAATTCGCCATCAGCCGCAACGGGAAAGTGATTTTTTCGAAAGCCTGGGGGATGGCCGACCTCGAGCACAACGTTCCCATGACCACCACTTCGCTCATCGAAGCGGGAAGCGTCAGCAAACAATTCACCGCCGCGTCGATACTCATGCTGGAACAGATGGGGAAATTGTCGGTGGACGACGATGTGCGCAAATACATCCCCGAGTTGCCGGAATACGGTCATCCCATCAAAATATCGCATTTGCTGCATCATTCGAGCGGGCTGAAAGACTGGGGCGCCGTGGCATCGCTCAATGGCTGGCCGCGGGCGGAAAAGAATTACACGAATGACGATGCGCTGCGCATCATTTGCCGGCAGAAAACCCTGAACTACGTTCCCGGGGCCGAATACATTTATTCCAATTCCAACTACACGTTGCTGGCGCTCATCGTGGAGCGCGTGTCGAAGGAATCGCTGGAAGCATTCACCAAAGCCCACATCTTCACACCGGCCGGTATGAGCGGCTCGCTGTGGCGGATGGACCTCCGCCGCATGGTCCCCAACCGGGCCGTGGCGTACGGTATTGGCAATGGAATGCTGTACGTCAACATGCCCAACGAAAGCGTGTACGGACATGCCGGACTGCTCACCACGGCCGAGGAGCTCCTCAAATGGAACGAGCTGTATACGACCGGGAAGTTCGGTTCCCCTTCCCTCTATGCCAAACAAACGGAAACGGTGCCGCTGACAGGCGGCCAACCGGCCATGTACGCCGCCGGACTCATGACCACCCCTTTCAACGGCTTCCCTGCCGTAACGCATTCCGGCGCTACAGCGGGCTACCGGTGCAACCTGGAGTATTTCCCGGAGCAGGGCATGTCGTTCGCTTTTCTGTCGAACACTTCCCAGTTCGACCGCTCCCCCACCAACCCTGCAGCCCTGGCGCGCAATATTTTCATCCCCGAACCGCTTCCGAAAAACCCGCCGCCGCCACCCGCGCCGGCCATCGCCATCCAGGAAGAAACCCTCCGCAGCTTTGCCGGGTGGTACCGCTACGAACCGAATGACCAACCTATAAAAATCACGTATTCCGACGGCAAGCTGTACGACAATACCCAGCAATTGAAGATTGAAGGGGCCAACGCGTTCCGCAACAGCGGCGGATTACGGTACGTTTTCGGGAACGGCGACCTGACGCTGGTGACGAAAGAAAACAGCCGCTTCGTGTTTAAACGGGCAGAAAACCCGGACACCGCCGCCCACTCCCAATTCACCGGCGAATACCTTTCCGAAGAAGCAGAAGCCCGCTGGACGATCGGGCTGGACAACAAAAACCTGGTCGTCAAGGTAGACCGGCCGGGCTACGACTCCCCCATGAAACCGCTGTATAAAGACGCTTTCGAGACGGAACTGGGGCTGGTGCGCTTCCTGTGCGACGGGCAAAACCGTGTAACCGGGCTCGAGGTAACGTCTGGCCGGGCGCGGAAGGTGCCATTTACAAAGGCCAAGTAATCCGATTATTAACTAATTTTGATGCCTATGCATCAAACAGATTTTCTGGTGGTGGGTTCCGGCATCGCGGGGCTCACGTATGCGCTGAAAGTGGCCGGCCAGTTCCCGGACAAAAAGGTGACCATCATTACCAAGACACGGGAAGACGAGACCAATACCAAGTACGCCCAGGGCGGCGTGGCGGTGGTCAACGACCTGGAGAACGACAGCTTCGAGAAACATATTGAAGACACGCTGATCGCCGGCGATGGGCTTTGTAACGAGAAGATCGTCGAAATCGTAGTGAAGGAAGGGCCAGACAGGGTGAACGAACTGATCGCCTGGGGCGCGCAGTTCGATAAGTCGCCCGACGGCGACCTGGCGCTCGGCAAGGAAGGCGGGCACTCCGAATTCCGCGTTATCCACCACAAAGACGTGACCGGCCGCGAAATCGAGCGCGCATTGCTGGACGCCGTCCGCAGCCAGAAAAACATCGAAGTCGTGACGCATTGCTTCGTGCTGGACCTCATCACCCAGCACCACCTCGGCTACCTCGTCACCAAATCCACACAAGACATCGAGTGCTTCGGGATTTACGTCCTCAATCAGAAAACCAACCGGATCGAAAAAATCCTGTCGCGCCTCACGCTCCTCGCTACCGGCGGTAACGGACAGGTATACCGTACCACCACCAATCCCGCCATCGCCACGGGCGACGGGGTAGCGATGGTTTACCGCGCCAAGGGAAGGATCGAGAACATGGAGTTCATCCAATTCCACCCTACGGCATTGTACCAGGTGGGCGTGAGCGGGCAATCGTTCCTCATCACCGAAGCCGTGCGCGGCGACGGCGGTATCCTGCGGAACGCGGCCGGCGAGGATTTCATGCATAAGTACGACCAGCGGCTTTCCCTCGCCCCGCGCGACATCGTGGCCCGCGCCATCGACAGTGAGATGAAGATCACCGGTACCGAGCACGTCTATCTCGATTGCCGGCATATGGACATCGAGAAATTTATCCATCACTTCCCGAATATTTACCAGAAATGCAAGTCGATCGGGATCGATGTGTCGAAAGACATGATCCCTGTTGCCCCGGCGGCCCATTACAGCTGCGGCGGTATTAAAACCGACGAGCACGGGCGTACATCGATCCTGAACCTCTATGCCTGCGGAGAATGCGCCAGCACGGGGCTTCACGGTGCCAACCGCCTCGCGTCCAACTCCCTGCTGGAAGCGATGGTGTTTGCCCATCGCTGCTACCTCGATGCTATCACGGCCCTGGAGCGCACCGCCATCCGGGCCGATGTTCCGGACTGGAACACCCTGGGCACCACCGCGCCGAAGGAAATGATCCTCATCACGCAAAGCCTTAAAGAACTGAAGCAGATCATGAGCGATTATGTGGGCATCGTCCGCACGAACGTCCGCCTGGAAAGGGCCATGCGCCGGTTAGATATGCTGCATCTCGAAACGGAAGCCCTTTACCGGGAAACCGCCGTTTCGCCCCAGCTTTGCGAGCTGCGCAACCTGATCACCGCCGGTTACCTCATCGTGAAAGGCGCCGCCTTCCGGAAAGAAAGCCGCGGATTACATTACAACACCGATTACCCGTCAAAAAGCGAACTGGTTCAGAATATCATACTGTAGAGAAAAGAGAGCGAGGTTATGTATTATATTTTACTGGCATTTTGTTACAGCGTTTCCATCCTGCCCTTGTGGGTTTTGTACCGCATCAGCGACCTGTTGTATGTGTTCGTGTACCATATTCTCGGGTACCGCAGGAAAGTGGTGCTGGGCAACCTCCGCCAGGCGTTCCCGGACAAGCCGGAGGCAGACATCCGGCGGATGGCGCGGAAATATTACCGCAACCTCACAGATATGATGGTGGAAACCATCAAGCTGCTCACCATGAGCAAAGCCTCTCTGCAAAAGCGTTTCATCTGCGACCTCGGCCCGCTGAACAAACTGTACAACGAAGGCCGTAGCTGCCAGTTGCACCTGGGGCATAACTTCAACTGGGAATGGGCCAACCTGTTTTGCATGCAGGGCGTTCAGTTCCCTTTCCTCGTCGTGTTCATGCCCATTACCACCAAAGCCGTCAACCGGATGTTCCGCCATTTCCGTGAAAAGTTCGGGACGGTGCTCATCCCCGCCAACGACATGCGCAACGGCATGGCGCCCTGGATGGGAAAGCAATACCTGCTGGCCCTGGTGGCCGATCAGAACCCCGGCAATCCGCGCCGCTGCTACTGGTACCCGTTCCTCAACAAGATGACGGCGTTTTACAAAGGGCCGGAAATGAGCGCCCGGCGCAACGATATCCCGGTGGTGTTTGCAGACATCCGCAAAACGAAACGCGGACATTACGAAGCCCGGCTCACCCTCGCGTTCGAACACCCTACGCAAACGAAAGAAGGCGAGATCACGGAAGCGTTCGTCCGCTACCTCGAAAAAAACATCTACGAGCAGCCCGAAGTCTGGGTTTGGAGCCACCGCCGCTGGAAGCACGAGTGGAAGCCGGAATATGCAGACGAGCAGCCGAAATGAACGAACTAAAAAAGGGCGTCTCCGGTCGGAGGCGCCCTTTTATTATGTTGCGGGTCGTTATGCCGAAGGGATCTTCAGCTTCCAGCCCGGTTGTATGACGTCGGGGTCCTTGATCTTGTCTTTGTTGGCTTCATAGATTTTCTGCCAGGTAAGGCCCGGATATTTCTTCGCGATCTTGCTGAGGTTATCGCCCGATTTCACCTCGTATTCCTGTTCGGCGCCTTCGGCCAGGGAGATGTTGAGCACGAGGTCGCCCGCGCGCATTTCGGGATCGAGTTTTTCATAAATGCCCCAGAGCTGATCTTTCACGGCACCCGAAGGCGCAGTGCCCGTTACGTACAGCACGCCGTTCTGTTCGGCCACCTGCAGCCCGGAAACGCCGCCGCCATTGGCGGCCTGGATCAGTTCCGCATATTTTTCCTGTAATGCCATAATGCGAATTTTTTGAGTGATGGAATGGATGAGCTGGGCTTACTGAAGGGTCAGCTTGTTGTTGATCTTTTTCGGTTTCGCTTCGGCTGCGGCCTGCATCACCGTTTTCAGTTCTGATTTCTTGATAGTGCCCGTCAACGTTACTTCCCCGTTGGCGATAGTGGCCGTAACGCCCGAAATGCCTTTGGCGCTCAAAACGGAATCTACACTCGTTTTCAACAGATCGTCGGGGCTGATCACCACCGGCGGCGGAGGAGGCGGGGGCGGAGTGATCATCACGTTGTTGGTGACCGACTTGATCCCTTTCACTTCCTTGGCCGAAGCTTCGGCGGCAGATTTGGTGGCGTCGTCCATGACTTCGCCACTCAATGTGGCTACACCACCTTTCACTTCCGCGATCACGCCGGGAGTGGTGGCGGCCAGTTTGTCGTTGACTTCTTTCTGAAGTTTGGCATCGCTCGGTTTGCAAGCGTACAGGAATACGCCGAACCCAAGCAGGCAGGCGAGTAACCAGGATTTGGATTTTTTCATACGATTAATATTTAAAGAAATGGAAAGGAATACTTGCCGAATTGCAAGCCATCCTTCGATTAAAAATTTAAAATTCAATTCGTTAGGTATTTCGCCGTTTCCTAAACCGCCTGTGGCCGGCGGAATTTTCCCTACTGCTGATCTGCGCGCAAACGACGGGGATAAACAGGGTATTTAGTACAACAACGCCGTAGCGGAGATGTTTAGATTGGGGAAATTAATTTGATGGGTTTTTACCCAGCAACTCATGCAAACCCGCCAGGTCAAAAAGCAGGTTACCCAATTTCAGCTCCGACCAGCCGGGCTTCAACCGGTATGTTTGTACCGGAACGCCATCGTCGATCCGCGCTTCCATCTGCATCGCGTCGTAGGGCACGCTTTCCAGCGCGGGACGGATTTCTATCAAATGGGTGGAAATGATGAACAATCCGGATGAAAAACGCTGCAAACCCCGTACCGTTTGCACCAGCAACGCCACGGCCTCTTCCGTATTGGTGCCGCTGAACAATTCATCGAACATGGCGAAGCAGCGCTGCCCCGCTACGGCGGCTTCAGCAACGCTTTTGAGGTAGATGACTTCCTGCATGTAATGGCTCAGGCCGGTTGAAATATCGTCGGTGACGTTAAGGGCGGCCATGAAAGAATCGAACATCGGCAGGGCGCATTGCTCCGCCGGCACGCCCAGGCCCAGGTGCCCCAACATCACACAGAGCCCGATCCCCTTCATGGCGGTCGACTTCCCACCCATATTCGGGCCCGTCAGCAATACGATATTCGAGCCGCCCGTAAAATCGTTCCGCACCGCATTCTTCACCAGCGGATGATAAAACCCCTCCAGCCGGAGGGGCCCTTCATGGAACTCCGGGAACGTCAGCCCATGGGCAATGATCCCTTTCGCCAGCGACCAATATAGCTCGAATTCGTGCAACGCTTCCCAGAAAGGATCGAGCTGCTTGCGTTGTTTCATTTCCTGCAGCTCTTTCAGCAGCATGGAAGCATGAAAATCACCAAACCGGTCTTTATGCACCGCCTCCACGCCCCTTTTGATCTTCAACCGTGCGAGCACCCGCTGGATCCGGTCCACCTTTTCCTGGAATGCCTCCGGGTATCCAATGTCTTCCGGCAAAGGGAAGTAAAACGCATCCAGCCGCTCGAAAAAGAACATCACCTGCACACTTTTGCCGCGCACGAGCTTTCGGTTGGTGGAAGGGAACATCCTCGCCCACACGCCCGGGAACTCGTAAGCGAAATAATCGGCCTGGGTGGTGAATGTCAGCACTTCCTCGAAATCATAGCGGGAATACGCAAAATGCTGGAGATGCTTCCAGTGCCGGATAAACGTCTTCAAAACCGCCTGCCGGTGAAGGATCTGCTGAAGGGAAAGCCCGCCGCTGCGAAAAAAATCTTCCAGCAGTTGCCGGGCGGGGCGACTGTAAGTATGGTCGAACAGGGAAACGATTTCCCGGGGGATCTGGAGCGTTTCGGGCATACGGGACGTTGTACGCCTGGAGCGCAAAACTCCTGCCAGATATGAAAAAGCCGGGACCATGCGGCCCCGGCTCCTATCAAAAGTTTTGTTAATCTTAGTTGAGAACGTTCTTTTCCTTCTTGATTTCGATCCCTTTCTCGTCTTTCATTTTCGCAAATCCGCCGTTTACGTTGCGGAGGTTATGGATGCCTTCACGCTTCATGAGCGAGCAGGCGATCACGCTGCGGTAGCCGCCCTGGCAATGAACGTAAAGGTTGAGGTGCTCGTCGAGATGGGCCATGGTACCGGGGTCTGTGAGCTCGCTGAGCGTGAGGTTCACCGCGTCTTTCACATGGCCGTCGGCGAATTCTGCCGGTTTGCGGACGTCGATCACCTGGAGGTTTTCGTCGTGCGGGATGTCCATCGCCAACTCGTCGGGGTCTACGGAAATGATCATATCCATCTTTTCGCCGGCGTTCTTCCAGGCGTCGAACCCGCCTTCGAGGTAGCCTTCCACTTTGTCGAAACCTACGCGCGCGAGGCGGACGATCGTTTCTTCTTCCTGGCCGGGCGCGGTAACGAGGACCATCGCTTTATCGAACGGCAGGAGGCTGCCCGCCCATTCGGCGAAGCGGCCTTCCAGCCCGATGCTGATGGAGCCGGGCACGAAGCCTTCGGTGAAAGTGGTGGCGTGGCGCGTGTCGAGGATAACGGCGCCATGTTCCGACTTTTCCTTGAAAGCGGCTATGGATAAAGGTTGCAGGCTGCGCTCCATGACTTTGTTCATGGCGTCGTAACCTTCCTTGTTGATTTGTGCGTTGATGGGGAAATATTGCGGCGGGGTGCTGAGACCGTCGGTCACCTGGCGGATGAATTCGTCTTTGTTATCTGCGAGGAGCGCGTAATTGTCGCGCTTTTGCTCGCCGATGGTGGAGGAAGTATTGGGACCGAGGTTCTTTCCGCAAGACGAGCCCGGGCCATGCGCGGGATATACGATCACGCCGTCTGGCAGGGTTTTGATTTTCGTGTTGAGGGATTCGAACAGCATGCCGGCCAGTTGTTCTTTGGTGAGGTTGCCGCTGAAGAGGTCCGGACGGCCAACATCCCCTACAAAGAGGGTGTCTCCCGTAAAAATGGCGTTCGGTTCGCCGGCTTCGTCGAGCAGGAGGTAGCAAGTGCTTTCCAGCGTGTGGCCGGGGGTGTGAAGGGCGCGAACGGTCAATTTGCCGATGCGGAATTCTTCCCCGTCTTTGGCGATATGCACCGGGAACCCGGTTTTGGTTTCAGGGCCATAAACGATCGGCGCATGGGTGGCAGCGGCCAGGTCGAGGTGACCGGAAACGAAATCGGCATGAAAGTGCGTCTCGAAAATATATTTAATGGCGGCATTTCTTTCGTGGGCCAGTTCAAGATAGGGCTCAATGTCGCGCAGGGGGTCGATGATGGCTGCCTCACCCTCCGACTCGATATAATAGGCGGCTTCCGATAAGCACCCGGTATACAACTGCTTAATGTACATAGTGGTTTTTGATTTGAGCAAAAATACGAAAAAACAAAAGACCGCCTTCAGGGGCGGTCTTTTGAGTATCGTAGGTGGCCCAGGGTAGGGCACGGTTATGAAAAAGAAAGATGTGTGGCTTATCCCACCAGTTCTTCCACGAATTTTGCCACTTCGGCAATACGCTGCTTGTTGATGGTATAATGGATAAACTTGCCGTCTCTTTCGGTAATCACGATCCCGGCGCGGCGCAGGATGGCGAGATGCTGGGAGGCTACCGACTGTTCCAGGCGCAGTTTCACATAAATCTCCGTTACAGTCATGCGCTTATGGTCCTCCAGCAGCTTGATCATCTGCTGGCGGAGCTTGTGGTTGATCGCTCTCAACACCATCGCGGCTTTCTTAACGGCAATGTAATCCAATTTGATCTGATCTTTTTCATTGTTACCTCTAGAAATAATAAGAGTATTAGAAGAGGTAGTTAATAATTGTTTTTCCATCGCAAAATAGTTTTAAAAAATAATGAAATGACAGGGATCAACGGACAGTAAAACGGGACTATTAGACAATAATCGCGGATATTGATTAGACAAAATTATAATATCTGTCACAATAAAAAAAATTTCTATACCTTCTTTTTTAATATATAGCCCGGAATATCCCTGTTTTTTCCACAATTTGACGCTTTCGTGACACTTCCGGGCGCTATCTGCCGTCCGTCGACATCCTTTCAGATATAAACGTAATTCTATGCGTAATATGATGCCGGGAAATGCTAAAAATCTGCTAAAAAATCAACGGATGTTATTTTTTGCCGGGATGGAAGAAGGCTTTGAGGTAGTGCGGAGCGAAGTAGGCCACATCCTGGAAATCCTTATCCGCAAAGGCTTTCGCGGCAAGGCTGACCATATGTTCGGCCGAAATCACGTAGGATGGAAAAAGCGTATTGGTTGGCTCACCTAACAATTGCTGCCATTTGGGGGCCCCGTCGCCAAAGAAAATGACGGTTTTCTGTGCAATAAAGTTGTCGAGCGAGTGCGGTTCCAGCACCATCGCCTGGGGCGGCAGCAGTGCTTCGAGGTTTTGATCGAACACGGCGGTGAACACCTCCATCCTCCGCGCATCGATCATGGGGGCGTACAACACATCTTCGGAAGGCCGCTGCGCCTGCATCCCCGCCGCCATCATCTGCAGCGTCGATATCGCGATGAGCGGCTTCTTCCAGGTGTAACACAATCCTTTCGCGGTAGCCGTCCCCACACGGAGCCCCGTATACGACCCCGGCCCCGCGCTCACCGCGATGGCGTCGATGTCTTGCGGATTCACCCCGTGGCGCTTCATCAGCTCCCCGATGTTCCGGGTAATGGTAGCGGCATGTTCGCGCTGGTCGGTATTGTGGATCGTTTCCACCACCTGCCCGTTGCGCGCGAGGCATACGGAGCCGATGGAAGTTGCAGTATCGATATGGAGTATCTGTGCCAATGTCCGGAATTAGTCGGGTTGTTGGATAAATGTTTGGTATTCCTGTTCAAGCGTATCGCAGACGCGGTACCGCTCATTGCCCGTTTCGGCGTGCACGGCGCGCAGCACTTCGTAAACGTTCCGGATGCCGATGCGCCGGCACCATTCGAACGGACCGAAAGGATAATTGGTGCCCAGTTTCATGGAAATGTCTATGTCTTCCCGCGAAGCGGTCCCTTCTTCCGCCGTGAAATAGGCTTCGTTGACGATCATGGCGACGGTGCGCGGCGTAACGAGGCCTGCGGCCGCTTTCACCGTGTCGTATTCCCATCCCAGTTCGGCCATGACCGATCGCAGCGTTTCGGCGTCCCCTTCCGCGGGGATGCCCACTTCCAGCCGCGGCATCCCGTAAAAACCGGGCAGCCAGTTCACGGCATATACGCGCCGATGTTCCTCCCAGGCCACTGCCGGCGTTTTCACGAGGCAGCCCAGCACGGGCATTTCGGGGCGCAGCGCGTAGATCATGAGGTTTTCCGGCCGCTCGTCGAGCGAAAGGTCGATCACCAGGTCTGCCCCGCCTTTCAGCGGCTGCAATTCCGGTTCGTACAAAACGCGGTGCGCGCCGGTGTTCCTCGACTGGCGAAACGCGTCCCACCGCTGCCTGTCGCCCGTTACAAGAATATCCATCGGCGGTTATTTAACGGCGATCATGGAAATCTCCACATTGGCGCCTTTGGGCAATGCGGCTACCTGCACGGTTTCGCGGGCGGGGAAATAACCGGTGAAATATTTCCCGTACACTTCGTTGATCTGCCCGAAATCGCCCATGTTCATGATGAAAATGGTGCTTTTCACGACATCGGAAAAATCCATACCCGCCTCGGAAAGGATGTTGCGGAGGTTCTGCATCACGCGATGGGTTTCGGCGATGATATCGTCTTGCTCCATCTGCCCGCTTTCCGGGTTCAGCGCGATCTGGCCGGAGATGAACAGCATGTTGCCCGCCTGCACGGCCTGGTTGTACGGACCGATCGGTGCCGGCGCATTGGTGGAGTTGATGATTTGTTTTTCCATATGCCGCAAAAATAAGGTTTTGCGCCTGCAAAAATGCTTATATTAGCTGAACGTATCAGCCGAGACTAGTCAACTACCCGAAGAAAATTTAGCTGCACTAATATGTATGTCAAAACAAGGCATGGTCTGTCATTGAATGGCGCATGGCAAATGCAGATCGCACTGTTTGCGGGATGGATCATTCCCTGCGCGATCGTGTTCCTGGTATCTGGCATCAACCTCCTGCAATTTCCCGAAATCCTTTCCTGGTTATACACCCTGGGCGGTGTGAGCGTTATTGTCTGCGCACTCGTCCGCAAGCGCGATAATTTCCAGTTCATGCCGCGGTTGTACATGACCGGCGAGTTGTTCCTGCTTTGTGTTTCCATGGCCATTGCGCTGGTGATGGTGAAAGACGGGCTGGGCAGCATCCTGCCGCTGCCGGTTTGGTCAGACATGAGTTTTACCTCGATCCGCATCGGCTCGCCGTATTCCATCATTTGCACGGTTATGCTCATGGCGATGATGGAAGAAATACTGTTCCGGGGAATCATCATGGAGGCCCTCCTCCACCGCTATTCTTCCGGCGTTGCGCTCGTGCAGAGCGCGCTGCTGTACATGCTCGCGCATCCAGACCCTTCGCAGATGCCGGGCGCGTTCATGATGGGGCTGGTGACCGGCGCGTTCTACCTCCGCTTCCGCGATCTTTGTCCGTCGATGCTCGTGCACGTGGCTTACAACGGCGCTTCGGCGCTCCTGCTCAACGTGGGCAGCCATCATTTCACGCAGCATTCGCCCGTGATGTATTATCTGATGGTGGCCGGCTGCGCAGGCGCCCTCATCGCGGGGTACTTCCTCCTGCAGCGCATTTCTCCTCCCAAATCAACGGCAAAAGCGGCCCCCCTTCCCGGGAAACCGCTTCTGCATACGGAAAGTTCCGTCTGATTTATTTTCCGAACAGCAACGCTGCCAGTTTCTTATCGTGGCCATACACGTCGTCCCGGAAATTGAGACGCCCCTGGCTGTCGACCCACGCCGTGAAATACCCGATAAACACGGGGATTTTCTCTTTCACCGTTACATATTTTTCCTTGTTGGCGTTCATGGCGGCGTCGATCTTGGCGGTCGTCCAGCTGGAATCTTTCCGCAGCACCCATTCCGCCAGTTTTTTCGGTTCGGAGACGCGGATGCAGCCGTGCGAGAAGGAGCGCTTCGTTTCGTTGAACAATCCTTTCGAGGGCGTGTCGTGCAGGTAAATATTGTATTCGTTGGGGAAAAGGAATTTCACTTTGCCGAGCGAGTTGCTGGGCCCGGGTTTCTGTCTTATCGAAATGCTGTTCCCACTTCCCGACATTTCCATGTTATGCCGTGCCAGGTAAGCTTTTCCGCTCTTCCGGATGCCCGGCAGCACTTCTTTCCTCAGGATGCCCGGGGGTACGTTCCAGTAAGGGCTGAACACGACGTATTTCAAATCTTTGCTGAAGATCACGGTGCTGTTGCCTTGCGTGCCCACCACCACGTTGCAGCTCCAGGCCAGCTTGCCGTCTTCGTAGGCATGCAGCCGGAATTCCGGGATGTTCACGAGCAGGTAATCGGTATTTACTTCCACCGGCACCCAGCGGATGCGTTCCATATTGAGGAGGATCTGTTGCATGTAGTGCTCCAGCGGCCGGTTCAGCGACGCCACGGTGCTTTCGCGGATAACGCCGTCTTCCTTCTGCCCGAAACGCGCCTGGAAGTTGCGCAGGGCGCTGTCGAGCTGCGGCGTGAAGCGGGATGTGGTATCGCTGTCCTTGAAATCTCCATACATCTGCAGTCTTTTTTTCACGGCGGCGATAACGTTGGAAGAATCGCCCGATTTGTAGGTTTTCTTTTTCTCGATCCGGATAGAATCCAGCACCGGATTGTCTTTCGCGAGTTTGGCGAGGCGTTGCAGTTCATCGCGCAGCAGTTTGTATTGCCGGTTGACGGGTTCGTTGGTAGCGATGGCTGTTTTCGGATAGCGGATAACGGAATCGAGGAGGCTTTCTACATTTATTTTTTTGCGGGGGATGAACCACTCCAGGTCTTTGGAATTGTCGCTGGTCATGCCGCCCCATGTTTTCTGGGCGTAATCGAAGAATTGGCCGGTGAGGGAAATTTCGGTGATGCGGTACAGTAAATCCTTACGGTTTAATTCGCTGCCTTCGGCGCTGAGCGAATCGTACAGGCGGAGGGCGGCGGATTTGTCGAGCGAGGAATCGCGGATGCCGGTGGCTTCGTCTTGCCGCATCATGTTCATGAATCCGCCGGCTTGTTCGGTGAGGCCTGCGCTATCGATCCATGCGAAGTGGAAATCGCGTTTGCGATAGAAGTCGAGGATGGATTCGCGATATGGCGCAAATTCCGCATGATGGTCCAGGAACGCCACAACGAGGTTGCTGTCCATCGCTTCGGCGATGTATTCTTCTTTGGTGTAGTGCGTGGTGTCGCGGTTAATGCCTTCGCCTTTAGGTCTTTTCTGGCCTTGTTGGCAGGCCACGGCGAGGGCCAGGAGCAAAGTGGGCAGTACGATTTTTTTCAGCATAGCGAAGTAGCATTTAGGAGGTATAACAATCTTCCGCCGGGTATGTTGCAAAGCGGGGGCCGGAATGCGGGCGGAGGAAAAAAGGGCGCAACCGGCCGGGTGCGCCCTTTTTCGAATATCAGAGCTTGATTTCTTCGTCGTTGTTGTCGAAGAAGTGGTATTCTGTGAGATGGTAGTTGGAGTCGGCGCGGAGCTTGATCCATTTTTTGTACGCGAAGTACCATTTCCATTGGCGGCTGCGGAGCCATCCTTTGGTGAGGTAGGCGTAGAGGATGGGGTGCACACGGATGGTGAGCCCTTTGTGCTGGTGGTTGAGAAGATACTGGAGGTTCTTCTCGATATCTTCCACGATGAGCATGGAAGCGCCGATTTTGCCGGTTCCTTTGCAGGTGGGGCAATCTTCGGCGACGGAAATGGTGATTTCCGGTTTCACCCGCTGGCGGGTGATTTGCATGAGCCCGAACTTGGAGATGGGCAAAATGGTGTGTTTGGCCCTGTCTGTCGCCATGAATTTCTCCATGGCTTCGTATACGTTCTTTTTGTTCTCCGGCAGTTTCATATCGATGAAATCGATGATGATGATGCCGCCGAGGTCGCGGAGGCGCAGCTGCCGGGCGATTTCCGCTGCGGCTTCCAGGTTAGACGCGAGGGCGTTTTGTTCCTGGTTGTTGCTGGAGCTTTTGTAGCCCGAGTTGACGTCGATGACGTGGAGGGCTTCCGTGGCTTCGATGATGAGATACACGCCGGAGTCGAGGTTGACGGTTTTGCCGAAGGAGGCTTTTACCTGCCGGGTGACGCCGAAGTGGTCGAAGATGGGGGCGCCGTTGTGGTAGTAGGTGACGATGTCCTGCTTTTCGGGCGCTATCTTCTGGATATACGTTTTTGTGTCGGTGTAAATATTTTTATCGTTGATGACGATCCTGTTGAAGGATTCGTTCAGCAGATCGCGGAGGATGCTGGTGGTTTTGGTTTGTTCGCTGAGGATTTTCTGCGGGGCCTGACCGTTCCGGAGGTTTTCCTGGATGGTGTGCCAGGTGTTTACCAGGGTGGTGAGGTCTTCGTGGAGCTCGGCGGTTTTCTTGCCTTCGGCGGCGGTGCGGACGATGACGCCAAAATTGGGCGGTTTGATGGCTTCGACGATCTTCTGGAGCCTTTTCCGTTCTTCGGAGGAGTGGATCTTTTTGGAGACGGCCACGATATTGTTGAACGGGGTGATGACGATGAACCTTCCCGGGAGGGAGATTTCGCAGCTGAGGCGCGGGCCTTTTGATGAAATGGGCTCCTTGAGGATCTGGACGAGGATGTTGGGTTTTCCGCCGAGGACTTCCGTTATTTTACCGGTTTTGATGATTTCGGGCTCATTTTTGAATTTGCCGAAGTCGAAAGCGCCGGATTTATCGGAGATGGCCTGGTTGGTGAACTTCAGGATGGAGCGGATGTACGGGCTAAGGTCGGTGTAATGGAGGAAGGCGTCCTTTTCGAACCCTACGTCCACGAAAGCCGCGTTCAGGCCTGGGATGAGTTTTTTTACTTTGCCTAAATAAAGGTCCCCCACTGCAAAATTAGGATTGCCGCTTTCGTGATGCAGCTCTACCAACTTCTTATCTTCCAGCAATGCAATTTCAACACCAGACGGTGCTGCATTTATAATCAATTCCTTATTCAAGCGTCAAAATTTTATCCATAAATACTTTCACTTTATGCCACCCTCTCGGTGCTCTGTGGGTTGACAAGGGGGTACAGCATTCCCGGTTGTAGCCGGTGGTCTGGCGGCTTACACGTCGTCGAGAGGGGATTGCAAAGGGTTCAGTGATATACAGGTATCCGTGGTGTCTGCGGGGCTGACTACGAAAACAACCTGCATGACACTAGCAATTTAATGATTAATGCTAACATCATGCAGGATTGCATTAAAAAATTTATCGCGCAGCCCCTCCGGCTATCTATATGCTTAGTATAAATGGCGGGGAAACAGGAGAATTATTTCTTGCCTTTCTTGTGGCGGTTCTTTCTCAGTCTTTTCTTACGCTTGTGGGTTGCGATTTTATGTCTCTTTCTTTTCTTTCCGCAGGGCATACGCTTGTAATTTTTTTAATGTTTTATAAAATACTATTTAATACTTTTTATGTATTCGTCGATCTCGGCCGCCAAAGCGGGGTCTTTGATCATTTTGCGGCACTGCCGGAGCAGGTCTACCGCTTTTTCGTTTTCCCCTTTGCTCTGGTAGGCCACAGCCTGGAGGAAAAGCGCTTTGGGTTCGTTGGGCGTGCGTTCGAGGACTTTGTCCATTCTTTCGATCGCCTTATCGAACTGGCCGGATTTGATGGAGAAATTTGCCAGGGTGAGCTGAGCGTCCAGGAAATCCGGGTTCTTTTCTGCCACTTCGCGGAGGATGCCGATGCCTTTCATGGGCTCGCCGGTATAATCCACGATGAGGGCTCCTTTTCTCAGTTTCAGCGTATCATTGCCGGGTTCCAGGGCGATGGCCCGGTCGAGCAATTCAAGCGCGGATGAAACTTCCCACAATTTCACCGCAGGGTCCTGGGTGTGTGAAAGGTGCTCCAAAAATAAATTGGCTGCAAAGGTGAGGTTTTTTCCGGAATTTTCCAACTTGGCTGCTTCTCCGGCATAATGTGCGGCGATGGGCGCCTCGTTGAGGCCGTCCCAGAGGAGGTAAAGCTGGCGGTAGGCATTGATTTGCTGCGTCTGCACGTCTCCGCGCACTACAGCATTTTCCAGCCGGGAGATCTCTCCCAGCCTTTCGGCAGGAACTCGTTCCTTGGCCTTCTGCAATAAGTCCTTGAAATCCGCTGCTTTAGCGGCATTTCCTTGTGGCATAGCCATGCCGGTAGCGGCATGGTCGTGATCATGCACCTTCGGCGAAATTCGGCCGAACGCGAACAAAGCGATAACTGCGGCAACGCCGAGGCCAATCAGCAATAGTTGATTTCTTTGCACCCTATTCCAATATTAGGATGCAAATCTATGAACTTTTAAGCTTCTTTACCTCTGCAACAAATTCTTTCGACGGTTTAAACGCCGGAATGTAGTGCTCGGGGATCTCCACGGCCACATTCTTCTTGATGTTGCGCCCGATCTTGGCGGCCCTTTTCTTGGTAATAAAGCTGCCAAATCCGCGGATGTAGATATGTTCGCCATTCGCTAACGCCTCCTTCACTTCCTTGAACATGGCTTCGAGTGTTACTAACACATCTACTTTCGGGATGCCGGTTTTTTCAGCAATGTTGTTAATCAAATCAGCTTTTCTCATAATGAAGCGGAGGATTACTTGTTTTCAAAGTTAAATAAAAAATTTTAATCGCTCTATTTTCAAGCAAATAAAATTTAATATTTTTTATTATAGATAGCAGGTTATAAAAATACGTTTATTTGCGTTCTTTACCAACCCGTAAATCATTGCAACACAATACTATCAAAGGTTTCGGGACAGCGAATATATACAAATCAATCGACATATATAAATTATTTTGTGCAAATGACCGATATGAAGCAATTTTTTACCGCGGGTATCCTGGCCTGGAATGAGCTGCAGAACGACCGGTCCATGCCCTGGAAACAGGAAAAAGACCCCTACCGCATCTGGCTCTCCGAGATCATCCTCCAGCAAACCCGCGTGGAACAGGGCCGCCCCTATTACGAACGCTTCATTTCCGCCTACCCCACCATCACCGAGCTCGCCGACGCGCCCGACGAGGAAGTTTTCCGCCTCTGGCAAGGCCTCGGCTATTACGCCCGCTGTAAAAACATGCTCGCCGCCGCCCGCACCGTGGCCCGCGACTTCAACGGCCGCTTCCCCGGCACCTACGAAGGCATCTCCGCACTGAAAGGCGTTGGCGCGTACACCGCCGCCGCCATCGCTTCTTTCGCGTACAACCTCCCGCACGCCGTACTGGACGGCAACGTGTACCGCGTACTGGCGCGGTTCTTCGGTATCGACACGCCCACGGATACCACCGCGGGTAAAAAACTTTTCACTCAACTTGCCCAGGACGTACTTCCCGTGCAACAGGCCGGCACTTATAATCAGGCGATCATGGACTTCGGGGCCGTTGTCTGCAAACCACAGACTCCACGCTGCAAATCTTGCCGGTTATCCTCCCAATGCGTAGCTTTTCAAAAAGGATTAACAGATCTCGTTCCTGTAAAATCCAAAAAATTACGCATAAAAAAAGATATTTCTATTATTTGTTGCTAAGCAAAGGCTCACTGCGGTACGTCCGCAAGCGCACCGGCAAAGACATCTGGGAAAACCTCCACGAGTTCCCCATGATCGAGACCCCGGCGCCCGTCTCCGATGCCGAACTGCTCGCCTCCCCGGCCTTCCGCGCCCTGGTAGGCCCCGGCGCCGTAACGGTGGAACAGGCTTTCCCGGAAAGGAAACAACAGCTCACCCATCAAACCATCCACGCCCGCTTCCTGCGGATCGGGCCGGAAAAGGCCATATTGCCGCCCGAAGGCTTCCGCGCCGTGAGCGCAGCAGAACTGGAACTGCTGGCTTTTCCGAAGATCATCGTCGATTTCCTGAAAGGATGACGATCGGGCTGCACTCCGGTACCATTCATTTATAACGACTTATAAAAAATATTCGTGCCCTCGGCCGATAATTTTTTGTGTACCCGATCAGAAAAAACATTAACTTTAATAAGGTTGACCGTGAGATGATTTTTTAAACATAGGACAGAATTAAAACCTACAATTATGAGAGGTGTTAATAAAGTAATCCTGATTGGCAATCTTGGCAGAGACCCCGATGTTCAGTTCCTGGAAGGCAACATAGCAGTGGCAAAATTCTCACTGGCCACTACGGAAACTTTCAAAGACCGCGCCGGCAAGCTGATTTCCCAGACAGAATGGCACACAGTCGTGCTCTGGAGGGGCCTGGCAGAGCTGGCCCAGAAATACCTCCACAAAGGAAGCCTCGTCTATATCGAGGGGCGCCTCCGCACCCGCAGCTGGGAAGACAAGGAGGGCAACAAGAAATTCGCTACCGAAGTGGTGGGCGATAACCTCGTGATGCTCGACAAGCGGATGGACGTCGGCAATGGCGACCATGCCATTTCCCACGGGTCCGGCTCCTCCACCGGGCAGCAAAGCGGCCCCGGCCACCATGGCGAAGGTTTCCCCGGCATCGAGATCCCGCCCATGGGCGAGGCAGCCGACGATCTACCGTTTTGAAAAACCACCCCGGGGCAAGGCCCGCTCCTTTTCCTTGCCGTATCGGGACATTCTTTATATTTGCACGCGGGAAAGCGATTCACCTCTCCAAGACCTGAATTACTTTCCCCTTATTTTTGACCAAAGCTCATCATCTTGGCTTATTTTTCGGCTAGCATGCTACCGTTACTGAATGTTTTCCTGCAAAACCCGGCGCCGGCCGCCGCCCCCGATGTGAATGTCCTCGTGTTCCTGCTGGTCATTTTCATTCTGCTCCTGCTCACCTTCATCGTGTCTGGCGCAGAAGTTGCCTTCTTTTCATTGAACTACAAAGACCTTAACGTCCTCAAAACCAGGCAGAACAATGCCGGCCGCACCATCACACGGCTGCTCGAAAAGCCGAAATCGCTGCTGGCATCCCTCCAGATCGCCAACATCCTTTTCAACATCGCCTTCATCTTCATCACCAATTACCTCATTTACCAGGTAGAGTCGCTCCAGGAGCTGGCCGTGGTTTCCTTCGTGGTCCGCATCGCCATCATCACCCTGGTACTCCTCTTCTTCGGACAGATCCTCCCGCGCGTGTGGGCCACCCAGAACAACATGCGCTTCGCCACCTATTTCGCCTGGCTGGTGCATCTCATCCACGCCACGCTCGAACCGGTGAGCAATTTCTTCGTGAACCTCAGCGAAAGCATCGAGGCACGCCTCTTCCACCGCAACACCAAACCCATCAACTACCGCGAGATCGACGAAGTGATCGAAATGAGCGTGGAACCGGGCGCGTCGCAGGAAGAGAAAAACATCGTGCGCGGCATCCTCAAATTCGGCAACATCGCCGTGAAACAGATCATGCGCACACGGCTCGATGTAAACGGGCTCGAATTCGACCTCCCTTTCAGCGAAGTCACCAAACATGTGGCCGACCTCCATTATTCCCGTCTTCCCGTATATAAAAACAACCTCGACACCATCGTGGGCGTGATCCATACCAAAGATCTGCTGCAGCACCTGGGGAAAGGGGACTCGTTCGACTGGCACGAAGTGATGCGCCAGCCGTTTTTCGTCCATGAGCACAAGCTGATCGAAGACCTGCTCAACGAATTCCAGACCCGCCACATGCATTTTGCCGTGGTGGTAGACGAATTCGGCGGCACTTCCGGCATCGTGACCCTGGAAGACATTATGGAGGAAGTGATCGGGGATATCAAAGACGAGTTCGACGAAGAAGAATTCAACTACAATAAAGTCAACGACCATACCTATGTGTTCGAAGGCAAGACCATGCTGAACGACGTGTGCCGCATCCTGAACATCGCGCCCGATACCTTTGAGCAGGTAAAAGGCGAAAGCGATTCCATCGGGGGCCTCATCCTGGAGCTTTCCGGCAAATTCCCGGAAGAAAACAGCGTCATCAGCTACGGCAACTTCGATTTCACCATCCTGGAAGTCACCAAAATGCGCATCCAGAAGGTACAGGTCAGCATCAAATCAGACATCGAAACGGAATGAAACGCCTCCTCCCGCTCCTGACTTTCGCCTTGATTTTCGCAGCCTGCCAGCAACGCGGCCACACGCCCAAACCGAGGGGCTATTTCCAGATCGACCTTCCCGAAAAGCATTACCAGCTGTTCAACGAGCCTGGATACCCATATACTTTCGAATATCCGACATACGCCCGGATCGTGAAAGACACCCTGTTTTTCGACGAAAAAGCGGAAAATCCCTGGTGGATCAATATCGAAATACCCCAATTCGACGGTAAAATCTACCTCAGCTACAAGCAGGTAGGCCCAAAAAATTCGCTGAACAGGCTGGTGAACGACGCGTTCAAACTCACCTACAAGCATACCTACAAAGCAGAATCCATTGAAGAAGAAGCCATTACGACGCCAAACGGCGTTTCGGGCCTGTTTTACGAAGTGGCGGGAAACGCCGCCTCGGCGAAACAGTTTTTCGTGACGGATTCCAGCAACCATTTTCTGCGCGGAGCGTTGTATTTTTACGCCCAGCCGAATGCGGACTCCCTGGCACCGGTAACCCGGTTCGTGGAAGAAGATATGCGGCACCTCGTGAACACCTTGAAATGGAGACCAAACTGAGAGCAAGATGATAGTGATCGATGACAAATACATCAGCGATGATGTGGTCGAGAAAAATTTTGTATGCAACCTGAACGCCTGCAAAGGCGCCTGCTGCGTAGCGGGCGATTGCGGCGCGCCGCTGGAGGAGCCGGAACTCGAAACCCTCCGTCGCATATACCCTTCCATTAAACCGTACCTCCGCGAAGAAGGCATTCGCGAAATCGAAGCCACAGGCCTCCATACCTGGGACGATGAGCACGGCCACGTTACGCCCATCGTCAACGGCGCCATCTGCGCCTACGCCGATATCGACGAAAACGGCCACGTAGGATGCGGTATCGAAAAAGCCTGGAAAGCCGGCGCCACCGATTACCGGAAACCCATTTCCTGCCACCTCTACCCCATCCGCATCACCAAATACGAATCTTTCGAGGCCGTCAACTACGACAAATGGAGCATCTGCAAACCCGCCTGCAAACTCGGAAACCAGCTGCAGGTACCGGTTTACAAATTCCTGAAAGAAGCCCTCGTCAGAAAGTACGGTGAAGATTTTTACAACGTCCTCGACCAGATCGCAACAGGACAGTACAGCACAGAAGAATGAAACTTTGATAGCATCTTTGCAAGGACCTGTACAATAGGCTCAATCTTTGCGCAACGGGTCCAGCAGTAGACATTTTGACTATATTTACAGCCATGAATAAAACGGCCAGCACATTTCTCAACGAAAGTGAAGTAAAAGCGGCGGATCTCGGCCACCGCAATACGATCAATTTCAACATCGGCAAATACAACGCCGCGGTCAAGAACGGCAAGATGCAGTTTGCTGACCTTACCACCGCCCGCGAACGGGCGAAAAACGTGAAATGGCGCGCCATCGAGAACCTCGACAAGTACCTGGAGGAATTCGAAATGAATTTCATCAAAAGGGGCGGAAAGGTGATCTGGGCCGAAACGGCGGAACAGGCGCGGGAAGAGATCCTCGCCATCTGCAAGGCCAAGAACTGCAAATCCGTGGTGAAAAGTAAATCCATGGCCACGGAAGAAATCCATCTCAACGACTTCCTGCAAGAACATAATATCGAAAGCGTAGAAACGGACCTGGGCGAATACATCCAGCAGCTGGACGAAGAGCCTCCCTACCACATCGTAACACCGGCCATGCACAAAAGCGCGCAGCAAGTGGCCGACCTGTTCCACGATAAACTGGGGACCCCGTCTACACTCACGCCCGAACAACTCACGCTCGTAGCCCGCGACAAGCTCCGCCAGAAGTACCTGGAAGCGGAAGTGGGCATCACCGGCGCCAACTTCGTCATCGCCGACATCGGCGGTATCGCCGTTACGGAGAACGAAGGCAATGCCAGGCTGACGACTTCCTTCCCGAAAACCCACATCGCGCTCATCGGGATCGAAAAAGTGCTGCCTTCCATCAACGATCTCGCGCTTTTCTGGCCGCTGCTCGCCACCTACGGCACGGGCCAGCAGATCACTTCCTACAACTCCGTCTTCTCCGGCCCGCGCCAGGAGGGCGAAACCGACGGTCCTGAAGAGATGTACGTCATCTTCCTCGACAACGGCCGTACCAACCTGCTCAAAGACGTGGAAGCCCGCGAAGCCCTGTATTGCATCCGCTGCGGCTCCTGCCTCAACGCCTGCCCGGTATATAAAAACATCGGCGGCCATACTTACAAAACTACTTACAGCGGCCCCATCGGCTCTGTGATCACGCCGCATCTGAAAGGTGTGGGCGAATACATGCACCTCAGCTATGCATCGTCGCTGTGCGGCAACTGCACGGAAGTGTGCCCCGTTCGCATCAACCTGCACGAACTGCTGCTCCACAACCGTCATAAAGCGGTGGAAGAGCATCATACCGGCGGCGGCGAAAAACTGGGATGGTTCGGCTGGAAACAGGCTTGCCTCAGCCGCAGGATGATGAATCTCGTGGGTGGAAAGACGAAGAACTTCGTGATCGGCAAACTGTTCGGCAGCGCCTGGGGCGACGATGAACGTGGGCTCCCCATTTTCGCGGCGAAATCTTTCAACCAGCTTTGGAAGGAAAGGAAGAAATAATTGATTTGAATGCTTGAATAATAGTGGAAAGGCCGGCGTTTTGCCGGTCTTTTTTATTTCATGGGGATGAGCTTCACCGGCACGTTGACCTCCGCTTTACGCTTGCGCCCGCTCACCGGCACCCATTTGGGGCCTTCTTCCACACGCTTCACGGCGGCTTCACCTGCGGCGGGATGGAACGGACGATCGGCTTTTACATTATGCAAAGAACCGTCGGGATGTACGGTGAACGTTACCCGCACTTCACCGGAAAGCGAGTCGGGCAGGGCGGTAACGGGCACTGGCGGCAGGAGGTCGAGATACTGGCGGTATGCGGCCTGGCCCAATCCTGGCTGGGGCGTTGCGCGGCCTTTGGCATATCCGACTACGACCGTTTCAGACAGGGCGTTTTCGTCGGTCGGGAGATAGATATCGAGCGAATTATTGTTTTCCGGGACGTTTACGACCGTGTTTTTGTATCCGAGCAGCGAAACGTCGAGGCTGGTACGGGCAGCGGACTTTACAGTGAAAGCGAACTGGCCGGCACTATCTGTCATCACGCGTTTATTGGTGGAACGTTCGTGCACGATGGCACCACGCATGAGCTCACCGGTAGACGCGTCGAGCACCTTGCCGCTGATGAGGCGGAGGTCGTGCGCTTCGTGATAAGACGAATAATTGGATTCCACACCCGCTACTTTGCCTTGCATTTTGCTGGCGATATCATCTGACTGCGGGTTTTTCCGCATGAGTTCGGAAGGTTTCCGGCCGATGTAAATCGTGTCGGTCACTTTTGCCTTGTTGACAAATCCGGATCCGAAAACGGCAGCTGGCGGAGGCGGCGGGGGCGCGAGCGCGGGAGCAGGCGCTGCCGCCAGTGCGGGTGCTGCTTCTGCGGCTCTATCTTCGGCAACGCGGGATTGCGCTGTTTTGCGGAATGCCTGATCTTTTTCTTCTGTAGCGTGTTGGCGGGCCGCTTTTGCCTTGCGGGACGCTGTAACGGCTTTCTTTTCCGCTTGAGCTTTGGGCTGATCTGCGGAGGAATTAGCGATGATGGCTTTGGCGGATTCCGGTTGCGCTGCGGCGGGAGCCGGCAGGGCTTGCGGTGTGGCGGAGTCCTGGGCTTGCGGGGCCGCGGGGAGTTCCTGGGCCACATCTTTCACGGAGGGGCCGCGGTTGATGAGGAATACGGCTGAAATGGCGATAAGGAGCAATACGCTTGCGGCGGCCAGCCAGCGGCGGTCGATGCGGCGTACAGTACCTGTGGGCGCGACGGGCGGTTGAGCCACGCGTTGCTGCAGGCGGGCGCGGAGAACGTTCAGCGCGGGCTCCTGGGCATGGGGGCTTTTGCCATATCCCTGAATCGCTTCGGCCAGGAAGGGGTCTTCCAGGGCCTGGCGCTCCAGGGCGTGCATGGTTTTATCGTCCAGCTCGCCTGCCAGGTACCGGCGGATAATGTCCGCAGTGGGCTCGATATGTTTTTTCGGCGTTGCCATTTATTTTTTCTCCATACAGATCTTCAGATTTCTCTTTCCGTTCTGGATGTAGCTTTTCACTTTGTTCATGTCGTAGCCGGTGATTTCGGCTACTTCGCGGTAGCTTTTTTCCTGCAGGTAAAACAGGTCTACGCTCTTTTTCTGTTCTTCGGGCAGGTGCTCCATACAGCGTTCCATGGCCTGGAGGTTATCTTCCAGCCCGTTCCCACTATCCGGATGAAAAAAAGGCCCGGATTCCACAAATCCCTCGTCATCCATTTCCACGATCCTGCCCCGGGTGCCGGCGGCACGGATCTTCATGAGGCAATGGTTCCTGGCCAGGACGTGCAGCCACCCTCTAAACGATTGAATTTCATGCTGTTTCACTTTCCCTATCAACTCTTCGAAAATCTGCATGACGGCATCCTTGGCGCTGTCTTCGTCCAGGTATTTGAGGCAAACACCGTATACGAGGTCCATATACCGCTCATAAAGCGCGGCCAAAGTCTCCAGCTGACCGGATTCCTTGTATTCCCGGACCAGCGCGGCGTCATCGGCTTCCTTCCTCGTATGTTGCTGTATAAAGGGCATTTGCTGTGTGGCAATAGTACAAAATTATTGGGCTGGGTGATGCGGAAAACAACGGGAAAAATAGAGATGAAAAAAAATCCGAGCTGCTTACGAAAAGGAAAAGTAATTCAAATCTTCCCGCAATGTTAATCAGGAATTTACAAAAAGCCAGTAGTATGTTGTTGAAAAACAATGATTTATGAACAGCGCAAGAAACATCTTTAACAAATAACTAACTATGTTAAAGATGATATTTTAAGAATTTGCAGGATACTGTAAATGAAAGGGCCGCTATTAAAGCGACCCCTGGTTTATGGAATACAAACCACCGAGGCAATTGCCTCAGAAAAATGGCTCAGACGGATTCGACCAGCTGATGCTGTGGATTATCCGTGGAGTAGTTGCGATAAAACTCATCGAACACCTCCTTTCCTGAACCTCGCCCCCTTTCGTTACTGCGATTGGGGGTTTTTATTTTAAGTATTTACGGGATGAATGTGATTCAATAGCTTTCAAAACAGCGTTGCTGTTGAGACTGTAATTAGAACTGAATGCCTTGTAATGAATTTTCCATTTGTCTTGCAAAAGTGTTGTCATCTTAAATTTCCAATGCTCGGACTACCCGAAGTACTTGTAAATTCGCTACTGTCTAAAGCACGTCAAACAAACTATTCCAAATTTATACAAAAGTAAAGTTGTACAACTTTACAACTAGTTGCGGCTTTGTTAACGGAAGCCTTCATGCAATTGATTATCAGAAATTTAACCCGTTTTTTTGTTAACGCCAGCTTAACATTTGAGAATTTTGTGCGAATTTATTCGCTATCGGGAGAATTTACTGATATATAAATCTCAATATGATACAATTTAAATCGTTAGCATCTGCGATACTCTTCTTCTTTTATAAAACAAAGGCCACCTGATCAGGTGGCCTTTGTTTTATAAAGTGACTTGGTCTTTACGATTAGTGACGGAAGTGACGCATTCCCGTAACGATCATCACCATGCCGTTTTCTTTGGCGAAGTTGATGGAATCGGCGTCGCGGATGGAGCCGCCGGGCTGGATCACGGCGTTGATGCCTTCTGCATGTGCGATGCGCACGCAATCGTCGAAGGGGAAGAACGCGTCAGACGCCATAGCAGCGCCTTCCAGGCTGAAGTTGAATTGTTTGGCTTTCTCGATCGCATGACGGAGCGCGTCGATGCGGGAGGTTTGGCCGCAGCCTTTACCTACGAGCTGACGATCTTTCACCAGCGCAATGGCGTTGGATTTGAGGTGTTTGCAGACGATGTTGGCAAACTCCAGGTCGGCACGCTGTGCGGCTGTGGCGGGCTGAGCGCCGGTATCGTTCCATTCTTTGAAGCTGCCTTCGTCGTTATCCTGCACCAGCACGCCGTTCAGTACGTTTTTGAACATGCTGGGGGATTTCAGGGGCTGTTTTTGCAGGAGGAGGATGCGGTTCTTCTTGGCCTGGAGAATTTCCAGAGCTGCGGGCTCAAAGCCGGGGGCGATGAGGATTTCGAAGAAAATCTCGTTGATGGATTGCGCCGTAGCCGCGTCTACCACCTTATTGCAGGCGAGCACGCCGCCGAAGGCGGATTCCTTGTCGCCGGCGAGCGCGGCTTCCCAGGCTTCGGAAAGCGTTGCACGGCTGGCGATGCCGCAGACGTTGGTGTGTTTGATCACGGCGAAAGTGGTTTCGCTGAATTCAGCGATCAGCTGAACGGCCGCGTCCACGTCTACCAGGTTGTTATAGGAAAGCTCCTTGCCGTGGAGCTTGTCGAACATTTCTGTGAGGTTGCCATAGAAAACGCCTTTCTGGTGGGGGTTTTCGCCGTAGCGGCACACCTGGCCCTGGGGAACGGAAAGCTGGAAATAATCTTTCACTTCTTCGTTACGCATCCACCAGGAAGCGATGGCTACGTCGTAATGCGCGCAAACTTCGAACGCTTTGGCGGCGAAGAAACGGCGCTGTTCCAGGGTAGTGGCGCCTTTGCCATCTACCAGCACCTGCTCCAGGGAGCCGTACTGGTCTTTGGAAGCTACGATCACCACGTCTTTATAGTTCTTGCCGGCTGCACGGATGAGGGAAACACCGCCGATGTCGATCTTCTCGATGATGGCTTGTTCTTCGGTCGTGCTTTTAACGGTTTCTTCGAAGGGATAGAGGTCCACGATCACGAGGTCGATCTCAGGGATCTCGTACTGGGCGAGCTGCTCCAGGTCCTGCGGGTTTTCCCGGCGGGCGAGGATGCCACCAAATACTTTCGGGTGAAGGGTTTTCACGCGGCCGCCGAGGATCGACGGATACGCGGTCAGGTCTTCCACAGCTACGCATTTCACACCGAGATCCTCGATGAATTTCTGCGTACCGCCGGTGGAATAAATAGTTACGCCCTGCTGGCCCAATGCTTTGACGATATTCTCCAGGTTGTCTTTATAGAACACGGAGATCAAAGCGGATTTGATTTGCTTCTGCATGCACAGTAATAATTAGAGATTTACAACTAAGGCTCCTTCGTCCGGAACCGAAAAGCAGCGCAAAGTTAGTTCCTTACACGCATTTTTCCATTCCCCCAGCCGGAATGAAGGCACTGAAGCGTCAAAAATCAGGAGGTCATATATGAAATATTCGTGCAAGCGCCTGATATTGATATCTGCTTTATGTGACAATAAAATATAATCGATCTTAATTTTTACGGTGGGTGGACGAGCCGGCAGTTTCCCGTCCAGCACCAGGAGGCGCTTCCCGCCAAAGCTCACCCACTTACGTTCCGGCACAAACGAAAATCCGTTCACATTCCAATACCACTCCGCACCCAGCAAAGCGTTCGCGCCCTGGAGCGAACTATCCCCGATGCACCACCCTTCACGCCCTTCCACACACGCCACCAGCGTCGATTTGGGGATGTTCATCACCACGAGGCGCCGCTGCGCGGAGGCGCTGATTTTCTCCCAACCGTGCATCGCAGACCAGGCCACCATCAAGATTCCCGCCCCCCACATCCAGCGCTTCCTTCCCACCGCTCCCGCCACCACAAACAGTGCGATCACCGCATATAAAACCATCGTTTCCGCCAGGGTGATCCGGATCTGGCTCCACACCGCGCCCGGAAGATCGCCGAGCCAGCCGATGACGATGTTCATTCCTTCGATCCCCCATCCCACGGCCCACCCTACCCATTCCGCCGCCCAATCCCATCCCGAAACGGCCATCAGCAGCAGTTCTCCGTACAGCAACATCGTGCTCCACGGCACCGCCACCAGGTTAGCCGGCAGAAAATACACCGGGAACTGCCGGAAATAATACAGGCACACCGGCAAAGTGAACACCTGCGCCGCCAGCGAAACCGCGGCCAGTTGCCAGATTTTGTCGAGCCACGACCACCGGGGAAGCCAAACCCCGTACAGCGGACGGTAACAAATTTGTATACCCGCCACTGCGAGAAAAGACAGTTGAAAACCCGCGTCCCCCAAAAACGAGGGCTTCGCCGCGATCAGCAGGAAAGCTGCTGCCGCCAGGTTATTGTAGGGCGAAACATGCCTGCTGATGAGAAAACTTCCCGCTGCAATGGCCGTGAACATAACGGCAGACCGCAACACCGACGCCGAAGCTCCCGTGAGCAGCGAGAAAAACCACAACACCGCGATCAGCAACAAAGCCCGCAGCAAATTGCCCCATCTGCGTTTCGGCAGCCATCGCAGCAACCCGACCCCGCCCAGGTAAATAAGCCCCAGGTGCAGTCCGGATATGGCGATGATATGCACAACGCCCGTATTCGTATAATCGCGCACCACATCCGCATCGAGATTCGCGCGATACCCCACCAGCAAGGCTTCCGCGATACCGGCGCGCTCCTTGCCCGGCACGTACCGCTGCAATGTCCGCAACGTATACGCATGTGCGTTATACAGCCATCGCTCCGGCAACGAAAACCCGTTCCCTGGAAGCCGCCACCACTGCGCCTTCGTGACGAACGCCCGGTGAAATATCCCGCGGCGCGCGCAATACGCCGCATAATCGTACCCACCCGGGTTCCCGGCATTCCTGATGGGCTCCGCGCGTGCGCAGGCAAAAAGCCGGTCGCCGGGAGCCACCTTCGGATCATCGGCGAAATACAGGATGATGGCCCCTTCCGCCGGTATCGTCCGCTTGTTTTCCCAGACACTTTCCAGCCTGCATTCCGCTTTCCAGGAGCGGGCTTTCTGCTGCGGCGCTTCGGTCAGCGTCAGCGCCATCTGCAAGGTATCTTCTCCCAAATGCCCGACCCATTGCGGGTTCCGGCGGATATCCGAGACGGCGGGCAGCATCATCCCCACACAAAAAACCATTCCCGTCACGCCCGCGCCCTGCAGCCAACGCAACGCAAACCGGGCACGAAGCCCCAGCAACGGCGGCACGGCCCAGCATAGCAGGCAGCACGTCATGATCATCCAGGGAATGGCGGGAACGAACGTCCCGGTGATGGCACCCGCCGCCAAAAAAGGCAACAGGCGCAGGAAAGGCGCAACTTTCCACGAGTGGTTTTTCATCGGTCACAAACAATGTTAGCCGCAATGTAGGATGGCGGCATCAAATGGCCAAACCGGGTTTCTCCGATTTTCGGAGATTTTGCGCACAAAAAAACCGCACCAGTTGCCTGGTGCGGTTTTTCATATGATTTGCCACCTCTTATTTGCTGAGGTGCATGCTTCTTTCTTTGTACAAAGTCCGGAAGTAAGGATCGCGGAGGTCTTTGATGAAACGGATGGCTTCGCCGGTAGATTTCATCTCAGGGCCGAGCTCCTTGTTCACGCCCGGGAACTTGTTGAAGGAGAACACCGGTTCCTTGATCGCATAACCCTTGAGGTTCTTCTTGATGGTGAAATCCGTGAGCTTGTTGGCGCCCAGCATCACTTTGGTGGCGATGTTCAGGTAAGGCACCTGGTACGCCTTGGCGATGAACGGCGTGGTACGGGAAGCGCGCGGATTGGCTTCGATCACGAACACGTTACCGTCTTTGATGGCGAACTGGATATTGATGAGTCCGCGGATATCGAGCGCACGGGCGATCTTTTCCGCATAATATTCCATGGTGGTCACCACGAGGCCGGTGAGGTTGAAAGCGGGCAGCACGGCGTTGGAGTCGCCGGAGTGGATACCTGCGGGCTCGATGTGCTCCATCACGCCCATCACATGGAAATTCTCACCGTCGAAGATCGCGTCGATCTCGGCTTCCTGGCAACGGTCGAGGAAGTGGTCGATGAGGATTTTATTGCCGGGCAGGTGTTTCAGCAGGCTGAGCACCGATTGTTCCAGTTCATCTTCGTTGATGACGATCCGCATGCGCTGACCGCCCAAAACGTAGGAGGGGCGTACCAGTACGGGGTAACCAACTTCCTTCGCCACTTCGATGGCGTCGTCTGTATTGTAAGCGGTACCGTATTTGGGGTACGGGATGCCGAGGTCTTTCAGCAGGTCGGAGAACCGGCCGCGGTCTTCGGCGATGTCCATGTTATCGAAAGAGGTGCCGATGATGCGGACGCCTTTTTCGGTGAGGCGTTTGGCCAGTTTCAGGGCGGTCTGGCCACCCAGCTGCACGATCACGCCTTCGGGTTTTTCCAGTTCGATGATCTCCCAGAGGTGCTCCCAGTATACCGGCTCGAAGTACAGCTTGTCGGCCATGTCGAAGTCGGTGGAAACGGTTTCCGGGTTACAGTTCACCATGATGGCTTCGTACCCGGATTCCTGGATGGCCTGGAGGCCATGGGTGCAGCAATAGTCGAATTCGATGCCCTGGCCGATGCGGTTGGGGCCGGAACCGAGCACGATCACTTTCTTCTTGTCGGAAGGGATGGATTCGTTTTCGGTATCGAAAGTGGAGTAGAAATAAGGTGTTTTCGCTTCGAACTCGGCGGCGCAGGTGTCTACCATTTTATAGGTGCGCACGATGCCGGCGGCCTTGCGTTTCTCGTATACTTCGTCTTCTTCGCAGTTGGTGAAGATGAGGGCGAGCTGTTTGTCGGAGAAGCCCATTTGCTTGGCTTCTTTCAGCAGGTGCAGGGGCACGGAGTCGAGGTCGTGCTCCATGAGCTGCTTCTCCAGGGTCACGATATCGTTGATCTGGTGCAGGAACCAGCGGTCGATCTGTGTGGCCTGGTGGATGGATTTCACGGAAACGCCTTCCATGAGCGCGTCTTTGATGCGGAAGATGCGGTCCCAGGTGGGGCGCTTCAGTTTTTCCAGCAGTGCGTCGCTTTTCATGAGGGATTTACCGTAGTAACCGAGGCCTACGGCATCGTTTTCGAGCGACTGGCAGGCTTTCTGGATGGCTTCGGTGAAGGTCCTGCCGATAGACATTACCTCGCCAACGGATTTCATCTGGAGGCCGAGGGTATCGTCTGCGCCTTTGAACTTGTCGAAGTTCCAGCGCGGCATTTTTACTATTACGTAGTCGAGCGCGGGTTCGAAGTAGGCGGAGGTGGTGCGGGTGATCTGGTTTTCCAGTTCGTCGAGCGTGTAGCCGATGGCGAGTTTGGAAGCGATCTTGGCGATGGGGTACCCGGTTGCTTTGGACGCGAGGGCGGATGAGCGGGATACGCGGGGGTTGATCTCGATGGCGATGAGCTCTTCGTTCTCGGGGTTCATGGCGAACTGAACGTTACAGCCGCCGGCGAAGTTGCCGAGGTCGCGCATCATCATGATGGCTTTGTTGCGCATGTCCTGGAACGCGGTGTCGGAGAGCGTCATGGCCGGGGCCACGGTGATGGAATCTCCGGTGTGCACGCCCATGGGGTCGAGGTTCTCCACGGTACAGATGATCACCACGTTATCGTTGCTGTCGCGCAGCAGTTCCAGTTCGTATTCCTTCCAGCCGAGCACTGCCTTTTCCACGAGCACTTCATGAACGGGGAGGCTTTGAGGCCGCGGTCGAGCTTTTCGTCGAGCTCGTCCTTATCGTGCACGAAACCGCCGCCGGTGCCACCGAGGGTGAAGCTGGGACGGATAACGAGGGGGAACCCGATTTCCTGGGCAAATTCCTTGCCTTCGAGGAGGGAGTTGGCCGTGCGGGCTTCCGCAACGGGGATCCCGATCTGAATCATCCACTGGCGGAACTGTTCGCGGTCTTCGGCTTTATCGATCGCCTTGATGTCTACCCCGATGAGGCGGACGTTGAATTTTTCCCAGATGCCCAGTTCGTCCACTTCCTTACAAAGGTTCAGCGCCGTCTGGCCGCCCATGGTGGGGAGCACGGCGTCGATGTCATTCTCTTCCAGGATCTGCTCGATACTTTCGACGGTGAGCGGCAACAGATAAACCTTGTCGGCCATCATGGGGTCGGTCATGATCGTGGCCGGATTGGAGTTGATGAGTATTACCTTGATCCCTTCTTCCCGCAGGGAGCGGGCCGCCTGGGAGCCGGAATAGTCAAATTCGCAAGCCTGACCGATAATAATGGGACCGGAACCGATAATGAGGACCGATTTGATTGATGTGTCTTTGGGCATCTTCGTTATTAGCTGTTTTTTAATGAAAAACCATCCGATTTCCCGTGCGAATTCAGCGCATAAAAAATCGTGCAAAATTAAGGGAATAATTGTTTTTCCCTTCAAAAAATTAGAAGATGCCGTGTAAAATTTCTCGGTAGCGATTTAATTTATATGTGAAAATACGATCAGATCATTCCCCGACGGTCGCGTAAACGTATACCAGTTTCCACTGTCCGTCTACTTTTTGGAACTCGAAATCTTCCATGGTGGCGGAATCTTCGGAGATCATGGACTTGTCGTCGTCGCTCAGATCGCGGCGGGATTTCAGGAGTCCGTACTTGTTGATGAACTGATCGCGGGCGGGCATTTCGAGATAGCCGTTGAAAAAAGTCGCGAAATCTTTTGCGGAAACGGTGGAAACGGCCGTATCGGAGATGCTTTTGCGGACAACGAGGGGGAATTCGATGTAGCCGGACACGGCGGGGAAGTCTTTTTTCATGATGGCGGCGTGCACCTTCCTCCAGAACGTTTCAAATTCTTTTACTTCGGGAGCGGATGCCTGCTGAGCTTTCCCCACCAGCAGGATGAGGCACATGGCCATGGCGAATAGGCAGTGTTTCATAGTTCGAGGGATAGATTCGTTTTACAGATATAGGATTGCTAATATATGTAAATCCGTTCTTTTTTCCTCATCGCGGTGAAAATTTTCCCGATCCGCCATATTCAAGTAACATGGCGCCAATACTTTTGTGGGGTAATTAGCTATCGTATTCGTCTGTGATTTGTTAACATCAAGCCCTCAAGTTCCTGACCTGTGAAACCCTGGAGATGCTGCTGCCCCATCAGGTGGCAGCATCTTTTTTATCAGGATGCGGCCGATGCGCCTTCCCGGAGCCGGGCAATTTCGAGCAGTGCCTGGTTATAATCTTCCAGGAGTTTATAGTATTTATCTTTCCAGGTTTCCGTTTCCGCCAGTTCCGCCCCGTCATCGTCTACCGCACCGCCAAGGAATTCTTTCTGACTGATTTCCAGTACCTGGCAGACTTTTTTGAGCTGATCGCCCGTGAAAGCGGGCTTATCCAGCAGGTTGTACAGCGCCCGCCTGCTGAGTGCCATGCGGTTGGCGAGGCGCGTTTTGTTCAACCCTTTTTCTTCGATAAGGGCGTCCAGCCGGTGGCCGTGGTGAAGGTCCTGCAAAGGCTGGGGAAGCGCGCGGCGCGGATGCGTCCACCCGTAAAATTCATCGAGGCTGATGCCCAACATTGTGCAGAACTCCAGCAGGGTAGACCGCTTGATGGCCTCCTTGCGGAAATAATAATGCGCGATCTGGTTGCTGAAACCGGCCTGCCTGGCGAAGTCCAGGATCTTCAAACCCCGGTCCCGCACGATCTGCTTGAGCCGCGCACCTTCGTGAATTATATTTTTTGAAACCGACTCCAATGTAAAGATATTTTGGTATACTTGTAATCGTTGTCAATATAAAATGTGATACAGACAATATCAATATAACATTTTTATTGACATTTTGTGCCAGAATCAATCAAAATGATAAAATTTTTTGCATGGAAACGTCGCCGATTTCATCCCACAACCTTTTGGTATACCTGCACAGTGAGCTCGTTCAGCTACCAAAATCGTTCCGGGACCACGTCTGCAGTGAATGCGGATGGAGCAATGCCACTTTTTACCGGAAAGCCAAAGGAGCTTACCCGATCAGTAACGCCGAACGGGACAAGATCATTTCCGTGGGCGACAAACTACTGAAAAACGTTGCCAGCGTGAGCAACCGATTCCGGAAACGTTAACGCCCGGCAGGCCGTTTTGGGCCATTTTGAACCGTCATTGCAATAACCCTCCGCCCGCCCGGCGGAACCATTGTCAAACACCCAAAAACCGAGAGCCATGCCATTACACATGCCGCCATCCGGCCCTGAAGATCAGCCCATCTACACCACGATCTCCCGCTTCCTGAGCGACCTCCACCGCCAGGAGGGGCGGAACATCTCGCATGTCACCGTCACCGTTCACGGCCAGGAATCGTATTTCCTACCCGGGCACGATGTGCACCGGCTGGACGTTACCCGCCAAAAAGGGTACGCTACCCTCACTTACCAGGAAATGACCCTGGAAGCACCGGTAGACAATACGGTGATGATGATCGCCATGGCGCCCGACGCGCCCCAATGATCGCACGCTATCAACTTTTACACAACCTAACCGGGCCTTCGGGCCCTTTTTTTATGCCCGGAAATGAACCGAAGCGTCAACATTTCAGTTAACTTTCCAATACAACCCATTGGCATGATTATCCGAGTTTACACGCTCCTTTGCTTCATCCTGTTCGGCACAGCAGCCGGCGCACAGTCGGTCCAGGTCCCCATCACGCCCGACGCAAAGCAGAAAACTTCCGATACGGTGGTGACGGACGCCGTCCAGCGCGTCGAAAACATCACCAAAATGCTCAACCGCGTCAACAACACCCTCCGCCGCGGGTTCGACACCACGGAGATTTCCGCCCAGCTCCCGGAATCGGAACGCCTCGTCAAAATCCTCCACACCGGCATCCTCACCAATCCCCGCGCCCTCAATATCAGGAGCCTCAACGCCCTCCAGGTTATCCTCCTCGAAATGGAACAAACCCACAACCGGTGGCAACAATCGCTTTCCTCCTATAGCCGCGCAGTGACGGATATGAGCGGCGAAATCAACCAAATCCTCCACGACACAGTGCTCGAACGCCTGCCCAAAGACCCCAGCCTGCAATCGCTGTACGTCAACCAGCTGTCGCAACTCAACCGCAAATGGCTGCAGGCAGACACCGCCAACCGCAACAGCCTCCTCCGCCTCGGCCTCCTGCAAAACCGCGTGGCCATGAATTATATCGCCATCACCGATATGCTCGACGAAGTCGACTTCAAACTCAAAACCGCCCAGCGCAACATCTGGAAACGCGAGGAAAAAGACCTCTGGAACGCACGGCCGGCCGATTACGAAAACAGTTTCCCGCAGGTAATGGAAGGTTCCATCCTCGCCACCCACCGCGTGTTCACGTTTTACCTCCGCTACAACTGGGACGTTCACCTGCTCAACCTCGCCCTGTTCCTCGCTTATTTCGGATGGCTGCTGGCCAGTATTTACCGCATCAAAAAATATCATCACGATAAAAAAGGCATCTTCGGGAATACGCGCTTCGCCGCGCGCCAACCTCTGCTCACCTCGCTCATTTTCATCCTCACGCTCGGGCCTTTCCTCTACACCAACCCGCCGATCATTTTCATGGTGATGTTGTGGACCGTGCTGGCCATTTGCGTAGGCCTCCTGCAAACGCGCGACATGCCCGTGTGGATGCGCTGGCTGTGGGGCACGATGCTGGCCGTGTACGTGGGCTACGCACTCCTGAACCTCCTGCTCCAAAGCTCTTTCACGGAACGGTGGGCGCAATTTGGTCTGCAGGCGGCCATGCTGTTCGTTTGCTGGCGGTTTTTGAAAAGGCAGGAACAGGAAACCGCCTACAACTGGCCGGAATACACCCGCCTGGTGGTATACCTCGCCATGGCCATGATGATCGCCGCGATGTTCGCCAATATCTTCGGGCGGGTGATGCTGGCCAAATTCTTCGGCATCAGCGCCGTGTTCGGCCTCATCTCCGCACAGGCGCTCGTGGTGCTCGTGCAGTTGCTGTTCGAAACGTTTTACCTGCACCTGGAAGCCAGCAAATCCAACAGCCGGTTCGCGGCGTTCCTCGATTTCAACCGCATCCGCGAAAGCCTCCGGTCTACCCTCTACCTCCTGGCGGCGGTGGCCTGGTTCGCCATCCTGTTGCGCAACCTCAATATTTACGGCATCATCCGCGACACGGTGCTCGCCTTCCTGGAAGCAGACCGCAAGCTGGGCAACACCACATTCAGCTTTTCCAGCATTTTCATTTTCATCGCGGTGATCTGGGTCGCGTTCCAGATCAGTAAAGTGATGATGTTCATCTTCGGGCACCAGGACGGCTCCGGCTCCGTGAAGAAGAACCGCTGGAACAGCGCCGTGCTGCTTATCCGGCTCGGCGTGCTGGGCGCGGGCATTTTACTCGCATTCACGGCGTCGGGGATACCGATGGACAAGCTCACGATCATCATCGGCGCGCTGAGCGTCGGCATCGGTTTCGGCTTGCAGAACATCGTGAACAACCTCGTTTCCGGGGTGATCCTGGCTTTCGAAAAGCCGGTGGAGATCGGGGACGTGGTAGATATCGGGACGCAATCCGGAACGGTAAAGGAAATCGGGATCAGGGCCAGTAAAATCGCGACGGTGGAGGGATCGGTGGTGATCGTCCCGAATGGCGACCTCCTTTCCCAGCACATCACCAACTGGACGCTCACCACCCAGCTGAAGCGCAGCGAACTGATCGTGGGCGTGGGTTATGGTTCGGATCTGAAGCAGGTGCAATCGTTGCTGGAAGCGGCCATCAAGACGCAAAAAGACATCCAGCAATTGCCGGCGCCGCTGGTCGTGATACATCTGCTGAATGACAGCTCGGTGGATTTCAGGCTGCTTTTCTGGACCGACATCGCCGTGGGACTGACGGTCAAATCCGAACTGTTGCGGGAAATATATGAGTCGATGAACAGCCACGGCGTAGAGATACCCTTCCCACAGCAGGATGTGCATATCAGAAGCGGAGGCGATTCCCCGGCTGCACCTTCCCCCCATCCACCCCTTGAAAATTTTAACTTTTACTTATCAACTAAATTCTTAGTTTTAGGAAAAATCCACGCTTATGCGATTCCTATTTACGCTCCTTTCCGTAGTGATTTGCGGCGGTGCTTCCGCGCAGGATAAAGTTGACAATGATTTGCTGATGGGCTATCTCCAGAACCAGGAATTTGAACAAGTGATCCGGTATATGGAGAAAACGGTGCAGCCGAAGCAACCCAACGGGCTGGTGATCCTCGCCAATGCCTACTACCAGAACGCGCAACTGACAGAAGCCGCCCACTACTACAAACTCATTCTTGACATCGATTCCAACCACATTACGGCTAACCAGCAGCTGGGCAATATCGCCGTGCAGGCGCAAAAATATACGATGGCCATTACCCATTTCCTGCGCATCGCCGAATTGCGGCCGAACAACGCCAACAGCTGGAAACAGCTCGCCCGCGCCTGCACAAACGTGACGGGTATGCAGGACTCCGCCTCCGTTTATATGGAAAAAGCTTACGCCATCAATCCGCAAGACCCCGGCGTGGTCGTTTTCATCGCGGATGAATATATGGGGAGGGATGAGTATGGCCGGGCAGACAGCTTGTTGAAAAAGTTTTACCAGTCGGACAGTACGAATATCAACGTCAATACCAAACTCGTTAAATCTTCTTACCTGCTCGACCGGTTCTCCGATGCGCGCCGTTATGGCCGGCAAATCATGGAACAACGCGCTTTTGCCCCGATCGCCTACAGTTACCTCGCCGGTGCTTATTACAGAATGAAGGAATATGACAGTTGCGTGCGGGTGGCGGATTTTATGGCGGAACTGCTGGGTGAAACGCCGGAATTCGTGAAGTATTACGCGGCACTGTCTTACGCAGAAATGAAGCAGTATGAAAAAAGCAACCAGTTACTGTTGGAATGCATCGCTTCGGCAAAGTCCAAATCCCTCGACAGCTACTACGCCACCATGGCGGATAACTACGAGAAGATGAAGAATTACCGTGCGGCGATCAATTATTATGACACGGCGTATTTCCTTTTCAAACAACCCATGCGCCAGTACGGTATCGCGCGGATTTACGACCAGCATATGCAAGACCCGCATAAGGCCAAAAGGCACTACCAGCTTTACCTGAAGAGCGCCAAGCCCGAAACCAAAAACGAAACCGATATCCACACGTATGTGAAAGAGCGGGTCAAAACCCTCCAGTAACAAGCGTTTCAGCGAAATACGAACGCCCGGCCGAGAAGCCGGGCGTTCGTCGTTATTGAACCAATTCCAATGTTATTTGATCATTATTTGATATTGTTCAAACTTAATTGTTTAAATTTAAGGCCCGTTAAAAAAACTGTTAAAAACATTTTAATCTATCTGGTATCATGTCGTACCCGTACCAACTCAAGAGTTTTGACGAATACAAGCAGGCCTGGCAGCACAGTGTTACGGATCCGGAGGGATTCTGGGCCAATGTGGCGGACCATTTTTACTGGCGCCGCAAATGGGATAAGGTGCTGGAATGGGATTTCAAGCAACCGGACGTAAAATGGTTCACCGGCGCGAAGCTGAACATTACCGAAAATTGTCTCGACAGGCACCTGGGCACCCTGGGCAATCAGCCCGCCATCATCTGGGAGCCCAACGATCCGGAGGAGCGCCATCGCATCCTTACTTACCGTGAATTGTACAATAAGGTTTGCCAGTTCGCCAATGTGCTGAAAAATAACGGCGTGAAGAAAGGCGACCGTGTTTGTATTTATATGGGGATGATCCCCGAGCTCGCCATCGCCGTACTGGCCTGCGCCCGCATCGGCGCCATCCACTCGGTGGTTTTCGGCGGCTTCTCCGCACAGTCGATCGCCGACCGTATCCAGGACGCCCAGGCTTCCCTGGTAATTACCTGCGACGGGGCTTTCCGCGGCGCAAAAGACATTCCGCTCAAATCCGTGATAGACGATGCCCTTATGGCTTGTCCGTCCGTTAAAAAAGTGATCGTCTGCACCCGCACCCGCACCCCGGTTTCCATGCTCAAAGGCCGCGACGTGTGGTGGGAAGACGAGATCAAAGCCGTGGAAACACAAGGCAACCCGCCCGTTCCCGCCGAAGAAATGGATGCTGAAGACATGCTCTTCATCCTCTACACTTCCGGCTCCACCGGCAAGCCCAAAGGCGTGGTGCACACCTGCGCCGGCTACATGGTTTACGCCAACTACACCTTCATCAATTCGTTCCAATATAAACCCGGCCAGGTATTTTTCTGCACGGCAGACATCGGCTGGATCACCGGTCACTCCTACATCGTGTACGGCCCTCTCAGCGCAGGCGCCACCACACTCATGTTCGAAGGCGTTCCCACTTACCCGGACGCCGGCCGCTTCTGGGACATCGTCGACAAATACCGTGTAAACGTGCTCTACACCGCGCCCACCGCCATTCGCAGCCTCATGGGCTTCGGGCTCGGGCCGGTCAACCATAAAGACCTCAGCTCCCTCACCACCCTCGGCACCGTGGGCGAGCCCATCAACGAGGAAGCCTGGCATTGGTATAAAGACCAGATCGGTAAAGGCAGATGCCCCATCACCGACACCTGGTGGCAAACCGAAACAGGCGGCATCATGATCGCCCCCATCGCCGGCATCACCCCGGAAAAACCAGGTTACGCCACCCTCCCGCTGCCCGGCATCCAGCCCGTGCTCGTGGATGAAAACGGCCAGGAAATCACCGGCAACGGCGTGAACGGCAACCTCTGCATCAAGTTCCCCTGGCCCGGCATGATCCGCACCACCTACGGCGATCACGAACGCTGCCGCACCACCTACTTCTCTACGTACGATAATCTCTACTTCACCGGCGACGGCTGTCTGCGCGACGAAGACGGATTTTACCGCATCACCGGCCGCGTAGACGATGTGCTCAACGTGAGCGGCCACCGCATCGGCACCGCAGAAGTGGAAAACGCCATCAACATGCACGCCGGCGTCGTGGAAAGCGCCGTGGTAGGCTATCCGCACGATATCAAAGGCCAGGGCATCTACGCTTACGTCATCTCCGAACTGCACGTAAAAGATCCCGAGCTTACGAAAAAAGATATCATGCAGACCGTTGCCCGCATCATCGGCCCCATCGCGAAACCGGACAAAATCCAGTTCGTGAGCGGCCTGCCGAAAACACGCTCGGGCAAAATCATGCGCCGCATCCTCCGCAAAATCGCCGAAGGCGAACTCGAAAATCTCGGCGACACGTCTACCCTGCTAGACCCTGCCGTTGTGGAGGAAATCAAACTCGGAAAACTGTAATTCATTCGCAGATACGCAAACGAAAAGAGGGATACGCATTGTATCCCTCTTTCTTTTTATATGGTTAACGTGGTTACGTATTTTACGGGCGGATCACGACGGGCGTTCCCACCTTCACGACGTTGTAAATTTCGTTGATGTCCCCGTTTTTCAGGCTGACGCAACCCAACGTCCAGTTGATGCGCCGGTCTACATAATAATCCAGAATGCCCGATGCACTCTCCACCCCATGAATCCCGATGCCGCCACCAAGGCTCGCATCAGACCTTACCTGCCCCGCATTCACTCGGCGCCCGTGCTTTTCGTACGACTCGCTGTTCGGATAATCCAGCAACATAAACCGGCTCCAGCGCCCGTCGACCCGCTTCTGCTGAATACGGAACGTGCCGTTGGGCGTGCGCTTGTCGCCCTCCACCAACTTGTCTGACTGATCATTGCTGCCAAAAACCACTTTGTAGATTTTGATCAGCGTAACATCTTCATACACATACATGCGGTAATCACTTTTATCGACCAGGAGGAAAACTTTGTCCGCATCGATGCGGGACGGGTCCAGCCGGACGGTGTAAAGGTCAGCGTAGTTGTGCTCAAACGCGAAAAGCGGCAACAGGAGGATCAGACAGCAAATTCGCCACATGGATATACAGTCGGTTATTCAGTTTATGTCTTTCCGTTTAACGCGTGAACGATTCCAATATTGTGCAAACGAAAAAGAGCGCCCGGGGGCGCTCTTTCAAGTGATTTATTATCAATGCGGATCAGTAACCGAAAATTTCTTCGAGGGAAAGTTTCTGTACATCGCCGTATTTCTTCAGATCGTCGGCCGCCAGTCTTTTCTCCGACGCCACGATGCAATAAGTGTAAGGTTTACCCGAAACCTCCGTTTGGTGAAGCTGTTGCAGGTCGCTGAATTTCAGCTGGCCGGCGCGCTCGTACACGGATTTGCGAATATCGGAATTGAGCCCCAGCTTGAGGGCGCCCAGGTAATTGAACACGATACCGTCTTGCGTGATGCGCTCGGTTTCAATACCTTTCCGCATGCTGCTCCGCGCCGTTTCGAACGCCTTATCGGATTCGGGAAGTGTGGTCAGCAGCTCGTTCATTCCCACGATCGCTTCGTTGATCTTGTCTGCCTGGCTGCCTACATACGCGAGCATGGAATATTTATCGTCCTTCTTCACGGGCGAAGCGTAAAATGCATACGTAGAATACGCCAGCGCCTTGGATTCGCGGATGGTCTGGAACACGATGGAGCCCATCCCGTAACCGAAATAGTTGTTGTAAAGGTCAACCACCGCGGTGCGGGAAGCGTCGTACCCATCGGTATTGCGCACCCAGTTCACTTCGGCCTGTACCATATCGTAATCGGCAAACAGCACTTTGTTGCCGGTGTTCACCGTGCGGGTAAACGCCGCGGCCGGTTTCGCATCCTTGAAAGCAGCCGGTTGTTTATGCAGGCGCGCCACGTCTCCGGAAACGCTCGCCATCGTAGCCGGACCGTAATAAATCACGGAGTGGCGGATGTTGGAAAGGTCGTGCAGTTGTTGCACCAGCCCTTCGGCCGTCAGCGCGTTCAGCTCTTCGTTGCTGAGTTGCAGGTTGAAGGGATTTTTAGCCCCGTAGGTTGCGTAGCTGCGCAGCCCGCGGAGGATCGACGCCTTGTTCAACTTGTTGTCTGCACGCGATTTCAGCATGCGGTTCTTCAGCCCGGTGAGCACTTTTTCGTCTGCCTTGCACTGCGTCAGCAAATGATCGAACAGGGCCACGGCTTTATCGAAATTTTCCTGGAGACCGGAAAGCGTTACGGTTGTTTCCTCGTTTTCCACGTTCACGGAAAAGTTGCACGCGATCTGGTAGAATTGCTTGCTGATGTCTTCCGACGTGAATTTATCGGTGCCGGCGAGCTTCAGGTATTCCAGCGCCATGCCGAGCTGGCGGTCGGAGAAGTTGCCCATGTCGAAACGGTAGTGGAGGCGGAAAAGGCTGTTATCCTTGTTCTGCACATACAGCAGTTCCGCGGGGCCGGCCTTGCCTTTCTGGATATCTTTCTGGAAATCGAGCCAGAGCGGCTGCACGGGCGTTTCGGGCATGGCGGCCACTTTCTTCAGGAAGTCGGATTGCGCGTCGCGGTTCACGGCTACGGGCGTGATCGGCGGCTTGTCTACTTTCGCGATATCCTTGTCTTCGCCTTTGCGTTTGTAGAGCAACACGTAATTGTTGGTCAGGAACTTGTTGGCAAAGTCGGTGATGTCTTTTTTGGTCACTTTGCTCATGGCGTCGATCATGCCCACGTCGTAATTCCAGTTTTGGCCGCGGTGTTTGATGAACGCGTCCATGAGGGAATTGGCGCGGGTTTCGTTGGATTCGAGCCCCTGTATTTCGTCCAGCTTGATGTTATTGACGATCGCCTTGATGAGGGATTCGTCGAAATCGCCGTTGCGGAGCGCGGTGAGCTGCGACAGCAGGAGATCTTTCACGTCATCCAGCGACTGGTCTTGCTTGGCGCGGCCGTTGAGCGAAAACACGGAATAGTCTTTCCAGGGATAGAGGCTGATGGATGCGCGGAGGAGTTTCTGTTGCTGGTTGAGGTTGAGATCGAGCAGACCGGCTTTGCCGTTAGACAGGACGTAGGCCACCACATTGAGGAGCACGGTGTTGCGGGTGTCTGTTGCGCCCGGCATGCGGAATGCGAGGCTGATATTTTCGGCATCGGGCCCGAACACTTCCTTCACGATGGGTTGGGTGATGGGGTGCTCTTTCGGGCCGGTGTATTCGGTAACGGGCTTGGGCTTCATGTAGCTGAAAGCCGCGTCTACCTTACGGATCACGTAATCCGGATCAAAGTCTCCGGCGAAGATGATGGCCATGTTGTTCGGTACGTAGTACTTGTTGTAGAACTTGCGGATCTCGATGAGCGAGGGGTTCTTCAGGTGCTCGATGGTACCGATGGTGGATTGCTGGCCGTAGTTGTGGGTGGGGAACAGCGCGGTGAGGGAAGTTTCGTACATCTTCCGGCCGTCGTTGTCCAGCCCGCGGTTCTTTTCTTCATACACGGCTTCGAGCTCGGTGTGGAAGATGCGGAACTGGGGGTCGCGGAAGCGTTCTGCCTGTACGGCGAGGAACTTGTCGACGGCGGTGGAGGGAATATCTTCCTGGTACACGGTTTCTTCGACCCAGGTGTGGGCGTTGGTGCCCTGGGCGCCCATGTTCGTCATCATTTTATCGTACTCGTTGGCGATGGCGAAGGTGGCCGCAACGCCGGAAACGCTGTCGATCTGCCGGTAGATGGCTTTCCGTTTGGCTTCGTCGGTGGTGCGGTTATAGGTATCGTACAGTTTTTCGATATTGTCGAGCAGGGGTTTTTCCTTTGCCCAATCGAGGCTGCCGAATTTGGAGGTGCCTTTGAACAGGAGGTGTTCCAGGTAATGCGCGAGGCCGGTGTGGGTGGCTGGGTCGCTGTTGGAGCCGGCCCTGACGCCGATGAGCGTCTGGATGCGGGGATCTTTCTTGTTAACGCTGAGGATAACGGTCAAGCCGTTGGAGAGGGTGTAAAACCGGGCCTGCATCGGGTCTCCGGGAATAAAGCGGTACTTGTAGCCGCCGGACTGGGCTTCTTTCCATACCGGTGGAGCGCTCTGCGAAAAGGCTGCCTGAACCAGCATAGTGGCCGATACCAGGAGCAGAAACATTTTTCTCATAAGGCGGTTGGTGTTTTATCCGCCAAATATAACGAACCCTGCGCCAAGCAAGCACGGCGTAACCGGAATATTTCCGCTCGAAAGGATTACCGGAACAAAACGTTCGTGGCCATCACCTTGCGATGGCTCTCCGGGCTTTGGGTAGTGAGGAATACCGTGTCGGTCTTCACGTACAGCACGTGATAATGATCGGTAACGAAAAGATTGTGATCGCGATAAACATGAAAAACGCTGTCTGGCATGTATACCACCGATTCGGAAGCATCGGGAGCGGGCAATGCTTTGGCACTGCCGGGAATAGAAACGTCCGAGTTTCCTCCGGTTGTGGGTGCATTTGGGGCATCCGGTAACTTCAGATTGCTTGCATGCATGGTCACGATTCCTCCAACCACTACAAGAAACATCAGGATAGAACGCATACTTCTCTACTTTTTGGGAGTTTTAGTCAGTTTTATAGGATACGTCTGCCGGGTCGCTTTGCCATTTTCCCGACAACGCCAAGTTTCCGTGATTTCAGTTTTCTCGGCCTTAAATGTACAAATTAGAATCCGTTAAACCTAAAACCAACTGAAAATGGATACTGCTCGAGCCCATACTCGTGAAGGGGGTGAGTGCGAAATTGCTATATAATTTAACAGGGCCGTAACCTAATTCGCCGGTCAGCGCAAAACGCCATTTGTTCAGGCTGAATTCGTCTGTCAATCTTTCCTTGCCTCTCTCCTCACTGATCTGTTTGGTGCGTGCCTTCAACAGGTACCCGCCCTGAACGCCCATGCTCATCTTGAAAGACCGGTTCGGGCGCGCGGGATTGGCTGTATAGTTCAGCATCAATGGAACGGACAGATACTCTACAAACAACTTGTTCTTCGAAAAGTTCACCGTATCGCGGATGATCGTGGTCGGGTAACCCGGTACATAGCTGATGTTCCGCGCGAAACGGTAATTATTCATCTCCAGGCCTGCCGCATAGATCAAATTGATCTTATGCTTGTACAGGTTCAGCTTCTGCATGATGACCCAGATATTCACGTTCATCGACTTCCCGGGGATCAGCTTGAACTCGGAAGGCGTCAGCGGCTGGCTCGCCATCCGCGGAGCAAAGCTGTTCAACGCCGCACCGGAATAATCGAAGCTCTTGTCATAATAAACAGGACTGGCGTAAGACGATCCCAGGAAACCGGAATTATTGGCCGGGTGCAAAGACACGATGGCCGCGCCGTTGTAATCGCTCTCGTCGCGATAGTTATTGAAACCCACGTCGAACACGAGCCAGCGGGTGTGGAGGTTCTTTTTCAGCTTCTGGCGGGCATATCCCGTATCCTGGTAAGCCCTGAACACGTTCTTCCCTTCGGCATTCCTGCCTTTGACGATCACCAGCCCCTTGATCTGAATGGTATCGATCGCAGCCTGCCTTTGCGCGAGCGCGGCGGCAGAAACGAAGACCAGTAAGCAACTGAGTAAAATTTTACACTTCATATATCTATACCGTTTAACCGGTTAGTTGGATGTTATCTGTTATTCCGTTTTTTGGCGAAGATGCGGGCCACGTTCGTCACTTTGTCCAGCACCTTGCTTTCGAGCCCGTTCCCCGTCACCGACATGATCAGCTCGCCGGGCGGCTCGGGCGCCGCCGTAGCCAGGGATGCAGTATGCTGCACGTCGATCGACGTTTTGACGGGTGCCGCTTCCGGCGCTTTAATTCCTGCCGCTGCACCGGAAATGCTGGCGTTCACCGAAGCCGCTTCGGGCCGCGGGGCCGGCCGGTCGATGGTGTTGAGCGCGAGCAGGGTATTGGAAGCCGCGGGCGTTGCGTCGGCAGGTTCGTTCACTTTAACGTCTTTCTCGGGCGAAACGGCTGTAGCCGCCGGGCGTTGCTTCGTGGCATTCGCGGTGTTACGCGGCTGAATGCCGGCGTCTGCCAGCGCAGCGGCTTTCTCCGGAGAAGCCGGAAGTGTTTCCGCGGCCTGCGGCACTACCGGCGTTGCGTCCGGTTGCGCGGAAGGCGCGGCGGGCTGCGTTACGGCCATGGGCTGGGTTGCGGGCGCGGCGTCGTCCTGGCGGAAGGAGTTGCGCAGCAGGAAGAGGGAACCGGCCAGCATGGCGGCGGCGGCCCACCAGTAGCGACGGTCCATCCGTACCACGCGCTGCTTTTCGGCATGGCGGTAGAGGGTGGATTTGTCGCCGAAGGATACCGCGGGGTCTGGCTGCAGGCGGGCCTTTTGCCAAACGGCCAGCTCCGCGCGCAGGGCGGGATGCTCGTCCATAAAGGCTTCCAGGGCGTTGACTTCCGCGGCGGACAGTTCGCCGTCGATATATTCGAGCAGAACGGTTTCGTAATTTCTTTCGGGAGCGGCGGATTGCCGGTAAAGGGCGGCTTTGCCGTCGAACACGGGGCCGGGTACCGGCAGTTTGGTGGCCAGCAGCTGATCGAGCTCGGCGCGCACGCGCGGGTTGGCAGCCACAAAAGCCTCCAGGGCAGCGGCTTCTTCGGGATTCAGCTCGCCGTCTACATAACTGTAGAGATACTCCTCGTAGTTCGATATGTGAATGTCGACTGACATAAAGTTCTGATTTTGAATACCTTGACTAAATCACGTTTTCCATTTTCACGAGATATTCCTTGAGATGCGCCCTGGCCCGGTGTAGATATACTTTTACCTGCGAGGCGTTGAGCTGCATGATTTCGCCGATCTCATCGTAACTGTACCCTTCATAGTCCTTCAGCAAGATGAGCGATCGCTGTACGTCGCTCAGCCGGTCGAGGGCTTTTTCTATGATACTCCGTGCGTTATGTATCTTCTGGTCCGATATTTTCGTTTCCTCCCGGAACTCTTCCACCAGCGTTACCCGCTTCACCTTCCGGACATGGTCGATCATATTATGGTAAGCTACGGTAAAGAGATAACTCTTGGCCTTTTCAAAAGGCACATCACTAACGTGCTTCCATAATATCTCGAACGCATTCTGGACAACGTCCCGGGCATCTTCCGAGTGCCCCAGGTTCTTCACGATGAAACGGAAGAGATTATCGCTGTACAGATCTACGCATTTGTTATACTCCTTTTCCGTCATCCGGCGATAGGTTCTTTAGCGTGCTAAGTTCCGACAAATTGTTGAATAGTGCCGTTTTCCCGGTCCAGCCACGGCGCTATGACAATTCTACGGAAAGCACGATGCCCGATTAGCCTGCACACGCTTCCGTTGGCGCAAAACGCCCTATTGGAAGATAAAATGTCAGCAAGCCTGCCGAATGCACCAGCAAACAGTTCGTCTCGTCATAATCCAACCGTCTGTGATAATTATATGACGCAAACCGTGATTTAAATGTTACACCTCCGTCAATTTTTTCCCTTGCGGCCGATTCCCCATTTCCGCCCGCAGGAAGCGTAATACATTTATTGCCCTAACTTTGTTAGACAAGAGCTATAAAAAAGGTGCAACATGAATCAGAACTTCGTAAAACGTTTACAAACCGAGCTGGAGGAAATCGATAACGCCGGCTTGTACAAGCGGGAAAGGATCATCACTTCCGAGCAGGGCGCCGAGATCACGGTGAACGGCAAAACCGTCATCAACCTCTGCGCAAACAACTACCTCGGGCTTTCATCCCACCCCAAAGTTGTGGCCGCCGCCAAAGACGCGATCGACACCCATGGCTACGGCATGAGCAGCGTAAGGTTCATCTGCGGCACCCAGGACATTCACCGCGAACTGGAAGAGAAAATCTCCAAATTCCTCGGCACGGAAGACACCATCCTCTATGTTGCCGCCTTCGACGCCAACGGCGGGGTATTCGAGCCACTCTTCGGCGAACAGGACGCCATCATCTCCGACGCCCTCAATCACGCCTCCATCATCGACGGCGTCCGCCTCTGCAAAGCACAGCGCTTCCGCTACGAACATAATAACATGGCCGACCTGGAAGCCAAGCTCCAGGAAGCCAAAGGCGCCCGCAGCCGCATTATCGTCACCGATGGCTCTGTTCTCCATGGACGGCACTATCGCCCAGCTCGACAAAATCTGCGACCTGGCCGACAAATACGACGCCATCGTTATGAGCGACGAATCCCATTCCAGCGGCTTCCTCGGCAAAACCGGCCGCGGCACCCACGAATACCGTGGCGTCATGGGCCGGGTAGATATTATCACCGGCACCCTCGGCAAAGCCCTCGGTGGCGCTTCCGGCGGTTTCACCAGCGGGCCGAAGGAAGTGATCGACATCCTCCGCCAGCGGAGCCGTCCGTACCTGTTCTCCAACTCCGTGGCCCCCAGCATCGTAGGCGCGTCCATCGCCGTGCTCGATATGCTGAGCGAAACCACCGAGCTGCGCGACCAGCTGGAATTCAACACGAAATATTTCCGGGAGAAAATGACCGCCGCCGGGTTCGACATCAAGCCGGGCGACCACCCCATCGTTCCCGTAATGCTGTACGACGCCAAGCTGAGCGCCGAGTTCGCCGACAGGCTGCTGGTGGAAGGCATTTACGTGATCGGGTTCTTTTTCCCCGTTGTGCCCAAAGGCCAGGCGCGCATCCGCGTGCAGCTGAGCGCGGGGCATACGCAGGCGCACCTGGACAAGGCCATCGCCGCGTTCACAAAGGTGGGCAGGGAACTGGGCGTGCTGAAAACGGCCGAAACCGTATAATATTCAAATACATATCAACCTTGAAGGCGGCTCCGGCCGCCTTTTTTCATGCCCCGGCGTCGAAACCTGATCTGCATCATCCCTCCTTTTACGGGGGAAGCCTTACTTTTGCAGTCTCGATCAAAAAAATTTACCGCTTGATGAAAAGATTCGGCCTGTTACTGATCGCCGCCGCCCTGGGGCTCGGCGCCTGCACTCCCAACAACGTGAAAGATGCGAAAGAGTGGCAGCAACACTTTGCGAAGCACAAGCTGGAAGGCTGTTTTATGCTGTTCGACAACGGGCAGGGCACCTTCCGGGTCTATAATATCGACCGCGCCAAAGAGCGCATGGTACCGGCCGGCATCTTTGAGCCGTTCCTCACCCTTACCGGCCTGCAAACGGGCGCCATCCGCGATTCTGTGGTGACCGTTGCCGGGGAGCCTTTCAACCAGGCCTTCCGCAACGCATCGCTGCCCGCCTTCCAGGAAGTGGCCCGCACCATCGGGAAAGACACCCTCCAGCGGTGGATGGACTCCGTCGGCTTCGGCAACCGCAAAATCAGCCGGGTAGACACCTTCTGGCTCGATAACTCGCTGCAGATCAGTCCAGACGAAGTGCTCGGCTTCACCAAACAACTCTATTTCTCCCAACTCCCCTACCAGAAGCGCGCGCAGGAGCTCACCGCCGGGCTCATGATCATGGAAAAGACGCCTAAATATATTTTCGCCTGGAAAGCCGGCGAAGCCCGCACCGGCGCCAAAAGGATCGGCTGGGTAACCGGCTGGATCGAGGAAAACCTCCATCCCTCCTTTTTCGTCCTCAATTTCGAGACGGAAGACCCTTCGGCCGACATGAAAGCTCTGGGCCAGGAGCTGACGCGCAACATCCTTTCCAGCGAAGGATTTTACAAAGGGGAACGATAGGCTGTTAAAAAACTGGTAAAACATTTCCCCTGACCCTTGTAATACGTTACAAAAAAATTATTTTTGAATCACTTCCCGGCCTTTGCCCGGGAAGTGGCGTTTTACAACATGCTTAGATTCCAACATACAGAGTATTTGTGGGCGTTCGCGCTCCTGATCGTACTGGCGCTCGCATTCTTCTGGGTTTCCTGGTGGAAGCGCCGGTCTATCCGCCGCATCGGCGACCCCGCTATGGTGGAAAAACTGTTTAGCGGATATTCCCGTAAACTCTTCACCCTCAAGTTCATCCTCGTTTTCCTCGCCTTTTTCTTCGGCGTGATCGGACTGGCCAACCTGCAGAAAGGAAGCCGCGTGGAAAAGATCACCCGTAAAGGCGTAGACGTGATCATCGCGCTGGACGTGAGCAAGAGCATGCTCGCCACAGACGCCAAGCCCGACCGGCTTACCCGGGCCAAGCAGCTCGTGACCCGGCTCATGGAAAAGATGGACAACGATCGAATCGGGATGGTCGTTTTCGCGGGGAACGCCTATCTCCAGATGCCGCTGACGGTCGATTATTCCGCCGCGCGCATGTACCTGGGCAGCATCACGCCCGATCTCATCCCCCGACAGGGCACCGAAATCGGCGAAGCTATCCGCGTGAGCGACGAAGCTTTCAACAAGAAAGAACGCAAGCATAAAGCCCTCATCGTTATTTCAGACGGCGAAGACCACCAGGAAGGCGCCGTTGCCGAAGCCAAAAAAGCCCTGGAAAACGGGGTGGTCATTTATACCGTAGGCATCGGCTCCCCCACCGGATCGCCCCTCCCCGACGCAGAATCCGGCGGCGTGAAAAAAGACAACGAAGGCAACACCGTTATCTCCAAACTCAACGAAGAAGAACTCAAAAAGATCGCTTCCGCCGGCAAAGGCATGTACCTGCAATTGCTGAACAATACGGACGAAGTGGTAGACGCCCTTTCCGACCGGATCGACAAAATGGAACAGAAAGAGTTCGGCGAGAACGTGTTCACCGACTACAATAGTTATTTTCAATATTTCCTCGGCATCTGCCTCGTGCTGATCGTGCTGGAATTCTTCATTCCCGAAGGCACTTCCCGCAAGAAAACCGACGCATTGCCCGGGATACAAAAAGCGGAGGCCGCATGAAAAAGAACATCCTCCTTACCATCAGCATCCTGACCGCATCGCTGCTCGCTTTCGCCCTGCCGGCGGCCGCGCAGCAAGGCACGTCCAAATACATCCGCCAGGGTAACGACCAGTATAAAAAGCAGCAGTACGCCGATGCGGAAGCCAGCTACAAAAAAGCACTGGAGCGCAACGCGAAATCCATGGAAGGCAACTTCAACCTCGGCAATTCGCTCTACGAACAGAAACGTTACGACGCCGCGCGCCAGCAATACGCCAACGCCCTGAAAGCCCCCACCCGGAAGGAAAACGCCGCCGATGCCATGTACAACATCGGCAATACCTTCATGGAAGATAAAAAATGGGAGGAAAGCATCGCCACTTACAAAAAAGCCCTCAAAGCCAACCCGGCCGACGAACAGGCGCGATACAACCTCGCCTACGCCCAGGAAATGCTGAAAAAGCAACAGCAGAACCAGAGCGGCGGGAAAGACAACAAAGAGCAGAAAGACAAAGACAAGCAGCAGAAAGACCAGCAAGACCAGCAGAACAAAGACAAGAAAGACCAGCAGGATAAAAAGGACCAGCAGCAAGACCAGAAAGATCAGAAAGACCAACAAGACCAGCAGCCCAAGCCCAAACCCAGCAAACTCTCGCAGGAAGAAGCGAAACGCCTCCTCCAGGCACTGGCGCAACAGGAAAAGAAGCTCCAGGAAGATAAAATGAAAAAAACCAAGGGCTCGCCCGTGAGCGTGGAAAAGGACTGGTAATTTCGGGCCTTCCCGTACCTTTGCGGCATGAAAGTGCACGCCTGGAACATTTTCCTGATCCTGCTCGGATCGTTCATATTCGCCATCGGCATCAATTTCCTCGCCATTCCCAGCCAGCTTTCCGAAGGCGGGGTGATCGGCATTTCCATATTATCGCATTATCTGTTGGGATGGTCTGCCGGCCTGGTGAACCTCCTCATCAACGCGGTGCTCATGATCGTGGGCTGGCGCCTGCTGAACCGGCGGACCGTTATCTACACCTTACTTTCCATTCTCTTTTGTTCCTTTTTCCTCTACATCACGGAGGCCAACCGGCAGCCGCCCACCAACGATCCTTTGCTGGCGGCCATCTTCGCGGGTTTGCTCGTAGGCATCGGGCTGGGGCTCGTTTTCCTTTCCGGCGGCACTACGGGCGGCGCTTCCATCGTGGCGCGGGTACTGAATAAATACTTCGGATGGAGCCTCGGCAACGCCATCCTCACGTTCGACGTGGTCGTTATTTCCGCAGGTATTTTCATGATCGGCATCGAGCGTACGATGTACACTTTTATTGCCGTGTATATTGGTGCGCGGGTGGTGGATTATGTGGTGGAAGGCTTCAACAGCAAGCGCGCCGTCACCATCATTTCGCCTTTCGCCGCCATCATCGCGGAAAAGATCACACGCGGCATGAACCGCGGCGCCACCGTGCTCCACGGCCACGGCGCCTATACGAAAGACCCCAAGGAAGTGCTGTACGTCATCATCAACAAACAGGAGCTCATGGAACTGAAAAGAGTGGTGGCGGAAGTGGATGCCGAAGCATTTACGGTCATCCATGAAGTGCATGAAGTGCTCGGCCGGGGGTTCTCCATCGGGAAATAAAAAAACCGTCCTGGTCGTAGGACGGCTTTTCGCTTACTTTCCTTTCCAAAATGTAAAAAAACGCGCTTGAAACGCGTTATAAAGCATGGTTTCCGTTTAAACAGATGTAAAAATAGCTTTGAATTTCTCCCCGGTGTTTGGACAAAAAGGCAATTCCATTGCACTATTTGAACACCGTTTCCCGGAATTCGTGGGGCGAAATGCCGGTATGATGCCGGAAAAAGCGGCTGAAATAGGCAGGATCTTCGAACCCCAGTTCATAACAAATCTCCTTCACATTGCGGTTGCTGAACGCCAGCTGCCTTTTGGCTTCCAGGACGAGGCGGTCGTGCACCATATCGGTCACGGTTTTACTGATGGCTTCCCGCGCGATTTCGTTTAACCGCTTGGCCGTCAACGAGAAATGAGCGGCATAAAAGCCGGCCTGGTGCTCCTGGCGGAAATGCTTCTCCACCAGCCGCCGCAGCTGAATGATGCGGGTATCGTGGTTATGGACGTCGGGACTGTTGACCGGGTTGTTCTTCTTCTCCCTTTCCGCCAGCAACAGAAAAGCGTTCAGGTAATGTTTGATCACGAAGCTGCTGCCGCCTTCCTGCCGCAACTCTTCGCGCATCAGCGCAATGAGCTTCTGCAGGGATTCCGCCGCCGTGTCGCCGATGCGGATTGGCGCGTATTCCTGGGAATCGTCGAACAGCGTGGTGAAATCGTACAGGGTTTGCCGCTCGTGCTTGTTTTCCCAGTAAAACTGTTCGGTGAAAGTGATGCTATATCCGTAAAAACCCGACTTGGGCAACTGGTGCACCTGGCCGGGGCGGAGGAGGAAAAGGATGTTATCGCCCAGTTCGTAGGTCACGAAATCGACGATATGATCGCCGGCGGATTTGGTGAACCATAGTATCTGGAAAACATGATGGCGATGGGGGACGCCGGCATATTCGGTCTGGAAATGTTCCATCTCGAAAACGCTGAACTGTCCGTTTAGCGGAATCTGCTGGTAGGGTATGGTATCCTCTATCTTATTCAAAATCGATGATAGGTTATTGATTCTCAGGTTAAATGGTGACACTGGCGATGCTGGTTACAAACATTTCGCACACAAAACTTGCTAAAACTAGGCAAATTATCGGGCGGGAAGCCTACCGTTCATATAATATAACAAATAGGAGGATAGCAGCGAACGGGGAATTATTTGCTAATTTTGAAAAAATGTACAACGTACGATACCGTTTCCGCGATACCTCCTACATGATACATTTCACACATTAAAATGTTTATTATCAATCCGTTGAAATAAACTCAAATCGATCAACATACCGCATTCATGCAATTATATTGTCCATCTCTGACGAAATACGAAAGACTGGCCACTTTGGAAGTAAAAGTGGGCGACCTCACCATCGGCAATTACCACCCGATCCGGATCCAAACGATGACCACGACCGACACGATGGACACTATGGGCACCGTTGAACAATCGATCCGCTGCATCGAAGCAGGCGCGGAACTGGTGCGGATCACCGCTCCCAGCATCAAGGAAGCGCATAATTTGCTCCCCATTAAAAACGAACTGCGGAAACGCGGGTACACCACGCCGCTGGTCGCCGACATCCACTTCACGCCCAACGCCGCCGAAGTGGCGGCCCGCATCGTGGAAAAAGTCCGCATCAACCCCGGCAACTACATCGATAAAAAGAAATTCGAGCTCCTCGAATATACCGACGCAGAATACCAGGAAGAAATCGACCGCATCCGCGACCGGTTCACGCCACTGGTCAACATCTGCAAGGAACACGGCACCGCCATGCGCATCGGCACCAACCACGGCTCCCTCAGCGACCGGATCATGAGCCGTTATGGCGACACCGCAAACGGGATGGTGGAAAGCGCCATGGAATTTCTCCGCATCGCCGAAGACCTCCATTTCCGCAACATCGTGCTCAGCATGAAATCCAGCAACCCGCAGGTAATGGTGCAGGCCTATCGCCTCCTCGTGAGCACCATGCAGCAGGAGCTCGGCCATTGCTACCCGCTCCACCTCGGCGTTACCGAAGCGGGCGACGGGGAAGACGGCCGCATCAAATCGGCCGCGGGGATCGGCACTTTGCTGGAAGACGGCGTGGGAGATACGATCCGCGTATCGCTCACCGAAGATCCGGAATTCGAGCTGCCCGTTTGCCGCGACCTCGTGCGCCGGTACACCCAGCGCGCAGGCCACGCGCCCATTGCGCCGGTCGCCGATCCGGAGAAACTGCCGTATTCGCCTTTCCAGTTCGCTAAACGTGAATCCATCGCCATCGGCAACATCGGTGGCAAACAGGTGCCCGTGGTAGTGGCGGACCTCCGTCATATCCCCACCATCACACCAGCCCATCTCGAAGGCATCGGGTATCATTACGATGCAGCCACCGACAAGTGGAACATCGGCGACGCAGCGGCGGACTACCTGTTTACCGGCCGTCAGATCCTCCCGTTCGCGCTGCCCGGCACTTTGCAGGTGATCGTGGACCAGGATACCTGGCAGCAGGCGGAAGACAAATCCAAATACCATCCGTATTTCAACGATATCAACAATATTTCCGCGACCAGCGATATCGTGAATTTCGTGCAGGTGGACGCAGACCAGTTGGGCAACGGCGTGCTGGACACGCTGGCGCAGTTGAAAGGGAACATAGTGCCGGTGGTGGCCAGCGGCAACGCGCACGCCATGGCATCGGTACGCCGGTTACTGGTGGGGATGATGGAACAAAAACTCCCCCACCCCGTGATCCTCCAATGCAACAGCGCCCATCAAAATGCCGACGAAGATCTGATCCATTTCGCTACCGAAACCGGCGCGCTACTGCTGGACGGCTTCGGCGACGGACTGTGGCTCAGCGCTGCGGAAAAATCTTCTTCCCCCGCCACGCTGAACAACGTTGCCTTCGGAATTCTCCAGGCCACCCGTTCGCGCATCTCCAAAACGGAATACATTTCGTGCCCCTCCTGCGGCCGGACGTTGTTCGACCTCCAGGAAACCACGGCCCGCATCCGCGCGGTGACCAACCATCTCAAGGGTGTGAAAATCGCCATTATGGGGTGTATCGTAAACGGCCCGGGAGAAATGGCCGACGCCGATTTCGGGTATGTGGGCAGCGGCGTGGGGAAAATTACCCTGTACCGCGGGAAGGAAGTCGTGAAACGCGGCCTTTCCAGCGATGTGGCCGTTACCGAGCTCATCAACCTCATCCGCGATAACGGGATGTGGGTAGACGTTAAATAATCCTGTCAAACAAGTTTGAACATAAAAAGGCCGCCCTTACCGGCGGCCTTAAAACTGTAACTGGGGTTAACTGAACAGTGTGTACCTTAACTTTCTGAACTGCTTTTTTGGGGTTACATGCGATCTAATTGCATAGCACAAAGGTAATACCCTCCGGAGGGTATTTTCAAGCGTAATTCTACGCATTTTCCTGCGTGGTTCTCCTGTTTTCAACTTCTTCTGTCATGAAAATGTTATAGAAGCCGGGGTTCCCGGTATCGTGTTTGCGGTATCCTCCCCATCAGCAACACCAAAACCATCATTATGAAAAGCTTATCCATGGCAGGTTTACTGCTGTCCCTCGCCGCCTGTGGCCCCGGTACTTCGCGCTCCGACGAGCATTCTTCTTCGAAAGACACGCTGGGCACGGATTCAGCGGGTATCGTCATGCAGAAAGAGGTGGTGATCCGCCCGCTCAGCGGTTACTTCGTCAACAATACCGTCAAATTCAACAGCGACATTCAGTGCTGGGTCATCAACAATCCCGAAGAAATGAAAAAGGTCTTCGGCGTCGCCAAAACGATGAACAATACGATAGACACCGTCGATTTCAGCCAGAACCTCCTTGCCGCCGTTGTTTTGCGCCCCAGCGAGCTCACCCAGTCGATCGAACTGAAGCGTGTCCTGCAATCGAAAAACGAGCTCATACTGGATTTCATCATCAAGGTGGATACCCCGAAAACCTCCTACACCAAAGCCATGGCCTGGCTCGGCGCCATTCCCAAAACAGAGGCGAAGGAAATCCGTTTCATGATGGGCGACCGCATGCTCCATTCATTCAATGTCGCGGATTTGCCGAAATAGCGGATTTGACAGCATAAAAAAGGCGCAGTCCGGGAGAACTGCGCCTGTAAATATTTGAACGGTTACGCCTAATCGAGACTGGGACGCAGCCATTTTTCGGCTGTTTCCAGGTCCCAACCCTTGCGTTCCGCATAATCCTGCAACTGGTCCCTTTCGATTTTGCCCAGGCCGAAATACTTGGATTGCGGGTTGGCGAAATACCAGCCGCTCACGCTCGCTGCGGGATACATCGCCAGCGATTCGGTAAGCGTAATGCCGGTGGATGCGGTGGCGCCCAGCAGATCGAACAGTTTGTATTTTTCCGTGTGCTCGGGGCAGGCAGGGTAGCCCGGGGCGGGACGGATGCCGAGATATTCTTCGGCGATCAGCTGGTCGTTGGACAGGTGCTCTTCCGTTGCGTAGCCCCAGAATTCTTTCCGCACCCTTTCGTGCAGCAATTCCGTGAACGCTTCGGCGAGGCGGTCTGCCAGCGCCTTCAGCATGATACTGGAATAATCGTCATGCTCTTTTTTGAATTTATCCAGCCACTTTTCGATGCCTTCGCCTGCGGTTACGGCAAATCCACCGATCCAGTCCTGCTTGCCGGTTGCTGCCGGAGCAATGAAGTCGGACAGGTTGATGTTCGGCTGGCCCGGCGCTTTCTTGATCTGCTGCCGGAGAAACTCCAGCGGCACCTGCGCGCCGTCTGGCGAAGTGACCATTACGGTATCCAGTCCATTGGAATTGGCGGGGAAAAGGCCGATCACGGCGCGGGCGGTGAGCCACTTTTCGTCGATGATCTTTTTCAGCATGGCCTGCGCATCGTTATACAAATCGGAGGCTTGCTGGCCTACCACTTCATCTTTCAGGATGGCGGGGAATTTCCCGTGCAGTTCCCAGGCGATGAAGAACGGGTTCCAGTCGATGTACTGTGCGATTTCGCCCAGGTCGTAGTGCTGGAATTCGTGGATCCCGGGCTGAACGGGCTTCACGGGCGTGAAAGCGTTCCAGTCGATGGGAACTTTGTTGGCCCTTGCGTCTGCCAGTGTGAGATACTGTTTGACGGGCTTTTTATTCCTGAATTGTTCGTTGAGTTTATGGTATTCCTGTTTTACTTCCGACAGGAAGTTTTTGTGCAGCGATTTGTTGAGCAGGTTGCCGGTTACGGTTACGCTGCGCGAAGCATCGAGCACATGTACCACGCCGTTATCGTATTCCGGCGCGATCTTCACGGCCGTGTGCGTGCGGGAAGTGGTGGCGCCGCCGATGAGGAGCGGGATGTCGAAGTTCTGGCGTTTCAGTTCGCGGGCGATGTGGACCATTTCGTCGAGGCTCGGCGTGATGAGACCGCTGAGCCCGATGATATCCACATTTTCGTCGCGAGCGGCCTGGAGGATTTTCTCCGCCGGTACCATTACGCCGAGGTCGATGATGTCGTAGCCGTTACAGCCGAGCACCACGCCCACGATGTTTTTGCCGATATCATGCACGTCTCCCTTCACGGTGGCGAGGAGGATTTTACCTGCGGATTTAACCACGCCGCCGTTTTCGGCAACATATTTCGCTTTTTCCTCTTCGATGAAAGGGGTGAGGACGGCCACGGATTTTTTCATCACGCGGGCGCTTTTCACGACCTGCGGGAGGAACATTTTTCCGGAACCGAACAGGTCGCCGACGATGTTCATGCCATCCATGAGCGGCCCTTCGATCACTTCCAGCGGACGGGGATATTTCTGACGGGCTTCTTCCGTATCGGCTTCGATATAATCGGTGATGCCGTTTACCAGCGCATGGCTCAGTCTTTCTTCTACCGTTCCTTTGCGCCAGGTTTCATCTTTTTCGATCACTTTCCCTTTCGCCTTCACGGTGTCTGCGTAGGCGATGAGCCTTTCGGTAGCATCGTCTCTGCGGTTGAGGATGGCGTCTTCCACCAGTTCGCGCATTTCCGGGTTGATCTCGTCATAGATCTGGATCATCCCGGCGTTCACAATCCCCATGTCCAGGCCGGCCTGGATGGCGTAGTAGAGGAACACGGAGTGCATGGCTTCGCGCATCACGTCGTTTCCGCGGAACGAGAACGATACGTTGGAAACGCCGCCGCTGATTTTGGCGAGCGGCATGCGCTGTTTGATCTGGCGGCAGGCTTCGATGAAGTCTACGGCATAGTTATTATGTTCTTCGATGCCGGTGGCGATGGCGAAGATGTTGGGGTCGAAGATAATGTCTTGCGGGTCGAAGCCTACGCGGTCTACCAGGATGTCGTACGCACGCTGGCAGATGGTTACGCGTTTTTCGAGCGTATCTGCCTGGCCGTTTTCATCGAAGGCCATTACGACAACGGATGCGCCGTAGCTTTGGCAGATGATGGCCTGGTCGATGAATTTCTCCTCGCCTTCCTTGAGGGAGATGGAGTTCACGATACATTTGCCCTGGAGGCATTTGAGGCCGGCTTCGATCACGGAGAACTTGCTGGAGTCGATCATCACCGGGATGCGGGAGATGTCTGGCTCGGAGGCAAGGAGATTGAGGAAGGTGGTCATGGCCTTTTCGCCGTCGAGCAGCGCATCGTCCATGTTCACATCGATGATCTGCGCGCCGCTTTCCACCTGTTGGCGGGCAACGGAGAGCGCTTCTTCGTATAGTCCTTCGCGTATGAGCCGTGCGAATTTCTTGGAGCCGGTAACGTTGGTCCTTTCGCCGACGTTGAGGAAGTTGGTTTCCGGTCTAACTACGAGCGGTTCGAGGCCGCTGAGCCGCAGGAATGGCCGGATCGTATGTGTTGTACTCATGGTGGTAGGTCCCCTGTCTTATGCGAGCGTAGCTTCCACGATGGGGAGCGGGCGCGGTGCAATATCTTTTACATGTTGGGCAATATGGCGGATGTGATCGGGCGTAGTGCCGCAGCAGCCACCAACGATATTAACGAATCCATCTTTGGCGAAGTCTTCCAGGATGCAGGCCGTTTCGTGCGGGGTTTCGTCGTATTCCCCGAAGGTGTTGGGGAGGCCGGCGTTGGGGTAGCAGGAAACGTAGCAGTTGGCGATCTGGGAGAGCTCTTCCACATACGGGCGCATCTGGTTGCCGCCGAGGGCGCAGTTGAGGCCGATGGAGAAGGGTTTTGCGTGCATGACGGAGATGTAGAACGCTTCGAGGGTCTGGCCGCTGAGGGTGCGCCCGGAAGCATCCGTGATGGTGCCGGAGATCATGACGGGCAGCTGCGGGCGGCCGGATTCGCGGAAGTATTTCTTGATCGCGAAGATGGCGCCTTTGGCGTTGAGCGTGTCGAAGATGGTTTCGATGAGCAGGATGTCTGCGCCCGCTTCCGTCAATGCTTTGATCTGCTCGTAATATGCGTCTACCACTTCGTCGAAGGTAACGGAACGGAAGCCCGGGTTGTTAACGTCGGGTGAAATGGAGAGCGTTTTGTTGAGGGGACCGATGGCGCCCGCTACGAAGCGGGGTTTTTCGGGATTGCGGGCGGTGAAGTCGTCCGCCGCTTTACGGGCAACTTTCACGGAGGCCGTGTTCATTTCCGCCGCCAGGTGCTGCAGGTCGTAATCGGCCTGGGCGATGACGGTGGCGCTGAAGGTGTTGGTCTCGATAATATCCGCGCCGGCTTCCAGGTATTCGCGATGGATGGCTTCGATGATATCGGGCCGGGTAATGGAGAGGAGCTCGTTATTCCCTTTCACGTCTGAATGGTGACCGGCGAAGCGTTCGCCCCTGTAGTCGGATTCCTGGAGTTTGTATCGCTGGATCATGGTGCCCATGGCACCGTCGATGATGAGGATGCGCTCTGCGGCGCATTGATGCAAAGATTTCATGGCTTGTACGTTTATTAGTTACATTTCAAGATGAAACCCGGGGCCGAACAATAAACAAATCCACCCGCGGGCATTTGCAAAGATAGAAAACTCCCACATAATAAATGAAAGACTGCCGATGCGGCGTCCCCTATCCCATGAAAGTGTTTTTTTGTCCATCATAATCAACTGTATAACAACAACATACATCCAATCCCCCCATTCTTCCCAAAAAATAATTTTGGTTAGTCTATTTAGTCTACTATATTTGTAGGGTAATACAACGAAATCAGAAACGAAGACCAACCATTAAACTCATTGAAGATGTTATTACCAGGAAGAAAAACGGAACCGGACTCGCGCCCCTCGGCGTACTCCTACCACTGCCGTTCGGCAGCTGGCTGCTGTTATATGTGCCGCTGATCGTAACCCACATCAGACCGAAACATATTCAGCAACCGCAAATTCAAACAAATGGACAATAATGACATCCGGCAGCTTAGCCGGCATCTCGCGAAGCTGGGCCTCGAACAGGTTGTAGCCGAGCGCACCGCTTCCGGCGGGGGATTCAGGATCGTGTACGTGAACCCAAACGCTTCTGCCGCGCAGAAACAGGGTAAGCCCCGCCAGCACAAGCAAAAGGTGAATAAATCCTCTTAAGCTGTAGTTGACATAATGCAACAATTGCGTATTCATAACGTGGAATAGTTACCAGAGACAGGTGTTTTCGAACACCTGTATTTTTTTGTGCCTACCCTTCCCAGCAAAAATCTTCCCGCATATGGAATCACCAACACTTCCACGCTGATTTCTCCGGCTGTTAATTTCCTTCCCGGCAATACAATCCCTATCCAGGCCATCCAGCCCGGAACACCGCAACTCCGACCACCCTTCCGCCTCAGCCTGCCCAGGCCAGGCAGCAAACGCTCAGCTTCGTTTCCGGAGAAGCCCCCAGCACCGCGCGCCCGCAAGCCTCGATCGTTGCCCCGGTCGTCAGCACATCATCTACCAGCAACAAATGCGCACCGGTTCCCGGCAACGCGCCACGCCAGCCGTAACCCGCGGAAACGTTCTCCCACCGGTCGATGCGCGACCGCTTCGTTTGCGACTCCGCCGCCACCTGGCGCACGAGCCCCTTCACCAGCCCGGGCATCCCTTCCACGCCGGCGATCCCTTCCGCCAGCGCCTCGGCCTGGTTATAACCGCGCTTCCGCAACTTCGCCGGATGCAGCGGCACCGGCAAAACACCCGTCCATTCCCGGCTCACGCCCAGCTCCCGCAACTGCAATCCCAGCTGCCGGCCCAGGTGCACCGCCACATCGCGGCGCGCACCGTACTTGAACAAATGAATGAGCGATTGCAAACCGGAATGCTGGCTGAACACGTAACCTGCAGAAGCGAATTCCACCGGCACCCGTCCCCAAAGCGATCTTTCAACCGGATTGCCGCGAACGGCATGAAATCCTGAAACCGGCATGCGCATGGAACAGCGCAGGCACAACAGCTGTTCGGACGGCGAAAGATCCCGCCCGCAAAGCTCACAGGCATGCGGATAGAGCAGCTGCAAAAGTGCTCGCAACATAATTGGTGATTTTTGGGTTAACAAATACGCGAAGCGTCCGGTCAGAAGAGCAACCGGTACACTTCGTCCACCCGCCCGAGCGGCACCACTTCGATGTTCATCTTACTGAAATCGAGGCCTTTTTTATTATACCGGGAGATGAATATTTTTTCGAAACCGAGCTTTTCCGCTTCCGCGATCCGCTGCTCGATGCGGTTTACCGCACGGATCTCCCCGCTGAGGCCCACCTCCCCCGCGAAACACACCTTGTGCGAAATGCCCACGTCTTCGTAAGACGATAACAACGCGCAAAGTACCGCCAGGTCGATCGACGGATCCTCGACCCGCAAGCCGCCTGCGATGTTGAGGAATACGTCTTTCACGCCGAAATGGAAGCCGCCGCGTTTTTCCAGCACGGCCAGCAACAGCTGCAGGCGCCGGAGGTCGAAGCCGGTGGCCGTGCGCTGCGGGGTACCGTAAACCGATTGCGTCACCAATGCCTGCACTTCCACGAGCATCGGCCGCAAACCTTCTATGGTGGCTGCGATCGCTACGCCGCTAAGCATATCGTCGCGCTGGGAGATGAGGATTTCCGAAGGGTTGCTCACCTGCCGGAGCCCCGTGCCGGTCATCTCGTAAATGCCGAGTTCGGCCGTGGAGCCGAAGCGGTTTTTGATGGTGCGGAGGATGCGGTATGCATAATGCTGATCGCCTTCGAATTGAAGCACGGTGTCAACGATATGCTCGAGTATTTTGGGCCCTGCAATGGAGCCGTCTTTCGTGATATGTCCGATGAGGAATACCGGCGTGTTGGACTCTTTGGCGAAGCGTTGCATTTCAGCGGCTGTTTCGCGGATTTGCGACACGCTGCCGGGCGCGGATTCGATCAGCGGGGATTGCAGGGTTTGAATGGAATCGATGATGACGAGTTGCGGCTCGAGCTTCCTGATTTCCTGGAAGATCGTTTGCGTGGAGGTTTCCGTCAGCAGGTAAAATTCATCGTTTTGTATCTGCAACCTGTCTGCCCGCATTTTGATCTGCTGTTCGCTTTCTTCTCCGCTGACATACAGTGTGCGCACGCCTTTGAGCAGCAATGCATTTTGCAGGAAAAGGGTGGATTTTCCGATACCTGGCTCACCGCCGACGAGTACGAGCGAACCGGCAACGATGCCGCCGCCGAGCACGCGGTTGAGCTCATTGTCGGGCGTGTGCAGGCGTTTTTCTTCCATGGTTTCCACATCGGAAAGATGGATGGTTTTTGGTGCGCGCGCGTCGTCCGACTTCCAGCCTTGTTGTCTTAGCGGGATCTCTTTTTGTACCTTTTCTTCCACGAATGTGTTCCATTGATTGCACGCCGGACATTTTCCGGTCCATTTCGCTGATTCATATCCGCAGTTCTGACAAAAAAAGCTGTTCTGATTTTGCTCATGGAACAAAATAAAGGGAAAAAAATTGACGGAGGGAAATTCGGATTTGGGTAAAAATGAGAAAAGAGCCAACGGATGATTCCGCTGACTCTTTCTACTTACTAACCCATTAAATTCAGGACTAAATTACTAAATGGGATGAGAATAAAAAAGTTTATTTGATGGATGTTGATAACTTTTAAAGTGTTAATTGTTTTGGCAGTCGGTCGGCTGGAAGCCACTATCGACGCCTATTTCGCTTGCAGTTCAATTTCGGCGGGCGATCATAAATCCTTGATAGCGAGGGACGCTAAAGCGGATAATCACATATGATTTTTTGAATATATTATGAATATTAATTAATTTACATATAACCATGCGAAATCGGTAAATCGCCCGATTTTTACGCCAAACTGTCAGTGTTAAATTTCGGAAAACCGGTAAATCCGGACAAATTCGTCCATCTTTCGGCCGGCTGTCAGCTTCGGGCCGGCTGGTAAGGGATTTGATAGGAAATAAGTACATTTACAAACAGCATTAAATTAAACCAGGACTCAGATGACACCATCAATCATGATAATTTCCCTCGTTTTTGTAGGGATCAGTGCTTTGGTCAGCTGGCGATTGCGGAGCAAGTTCAAGCAATACAGCGAAGTGCCCACCTCTTCGGGGCTGACCGGTAGGGAGATCGCGGAAAAGATGCTCCGCGACAATGGCATCACCGACGTAAAGGTATTATCCGCCGAGGGCTTCCTCAGCGACCACTATAACCCGTCCAACAAGACCGTCAACCTCAGCCCGGACGTATATAATTCGGCCAGCGTGGCCGCAGCTGCGGTGGCCGCCCACGAGTGCGGGCACGCCGTGCAGCACGCTACGGGCTATACCTGGCTGCAGTTCCGGTCCAAAATGGTACCGGCCGTGCAGGTGAGCTCTTACCTGGTGCAGATCGTGCTGATCGCGGGCATCCTGATGGTCAATATCTGGCCGAACCTGCTCCTGCTGGGCATCGGCCTGTTTGCGGTGACCACCGTGTTTTCGGTGGTGACCCTGCCCGTGGAGTTCGACGCTTCCAAGCGCGCCCTTGCGTGGCTGGACGGTGCCGGCATTACCTATAAGAAGGAGCACGACCAGGCGAAGGATGCGCTCTGGTGGGCGGCTATGACCTATGTAGTGGCAGCCGTATCTTCCGTGGTAATTCTATTACAATATTTAATGATATATCTGGGTGCCAGCCGCCGCGATTAAGCTGATTAACATAACAGCAAATGCAGAAGGGCCGGGCAACCGGTCCTTTTTGCTGTACGGAAACCCTTGAAAATCAAGGAAAAAGTAGAATGATTTCAATAACGATACAAATTCTTTATTGAAAATCAATAACTTGCGAAGGCCCTCCCGAAAAAACCCTTCCCATTTGCTGGTTTATATAAAATATCGACTTAGCTTTGCACTCCCATAACTGGGCGAGACTTTAATTTTTATTATCAATAAGCAATGAATACTTTAAGTTTCAAAACAAAATCTGCTAACGACGCTTACGTAAAGCGTGACTGGTACGTTATTGACGCTACCAACCAGACTGTAGGCAGAATGAGCGCCAAAATTGCGGCGATCCTCAGAGGCAAGAACAAGCCTTATTACACTCCTCATACCGATTGCGGCGACAACATCATCGTGATCAACGTTGAGAAAGTGAAATTTACCGGTAACAAACTGAACGACAAGGAATACCTGACCTACTCCGGTTACCCCGGCGGTCAGAAAGCAGAGGTTGCGAAAGACCTGCTGAAACGTCGTCCTGAAGTGGTGATCGAGCGTGCTGTTAAAGGTATGCTGCCGAAAAACCGTCTGGGCCGCGCCATGTACAAGAAACTCTTCGTTTACGCCGGTGCCGAGCATCCGCATACAGCTCAGCAACCGAAGTCTTTAACTTTCTAATATCGCCTGAATAATGGAAAAACAAAAAAATACTATCGGTCGTCGTAAGGAAGCAGTTGCCCGCGTTTATGTGAGCAAAGGTACCGGCACCATCCTGGTGAACGACAAGGACTATAAAACATATTTCGCGCTGATTTACCTGCAGAACCAGGTAGAAGCGCCGATGAAGACCATTGACGCGCTTGACAAGTTCGATGTTAAGGTGAATGCACAGGGTGGTGGCATCAAAGGTCAGGCGGAAGCGGTGAAACTGGGTATTGCGCGCGCACTGTGCGAGATCAACCCTGAGTTCCGTCCTGCGCTGAAAGCTGCAGGCCTGCTGAAACGTGACCCGAGATCAGTAGAACGTAAGAAACCCGGTAAAGCTAAAGCCAGAAGAAGCTTCCAGTTCTCTAAACGTTAATGATTGTATCATTCAATTCTTGAACATCAATTCGACAAAAACAACATGGAAAATAATACTTCATTACAGCAGCAGTTACTGGAAGCCGGTGTACACTTCGGTCACCTGAAGAAGAAGTGGAACCCCAAGATGCTGCCTTATATCTTCGCCGAGAAGAAAGGTATTCACATCATCGACCTGAACAAAACCGTTGAAGGTCTGCAGGAAACAGCCGCTGCGCTGAAATCCATCGCCAAAAGCGGTAAAAAGATCATGTTCGTTGCTACCAAAAAGCAGGCGAAAGAAATCGTAGCCGAAGCTGCCAAGCGCGTAAACATGCCTTATGTTACCGAGCGTTGGCTGGGTGGCATGCTCACCAACTTCGCCACGATCCGCAAGAGCGTGAAGAAGATGCAGAGCATCGAGAAAATGCTGGCAGACGGCACTTTCGACAACATTACCAAGAAAGAGCGCCTGACGCTCTCCCGCGATAAGGACAAAATGGAAAAAGTGCTGGGCGGTATCGCTCAACTGGCACGTGTTCCGGCTGCCCTGTTCATCGTAGACATCAGCCACGAGCATATCGCTATGGCAGAAGCAAAACGTCTCGGTATCTCTACTTTCGGTATGGTTGACACCAACTCCGACCCCACCAAGGTAGACTTCGCAATCCCTGCGAACGACGACGCTACCAAATCCATCGCCATCATCGTTAGCTACATCGCTGCAGCTATCGCCGAAGGTCTGGCTGAGCGCGCCGTAGAGAAAACCGACGAGGTTGAAGAAGAAGAAGCCGACAGCAAAGTTCGCAAGTTCGAACTGGAAGGTGGCGACGAGCGTGGCGAAAGAGGCCGTAAACCTGGTGGTCCTGGTGGCCCGGGTGGTCGCGGTCCTGGTGGCCCCGGCGGTCGTGGTGGTAACAACCGTCCTGGTGGCGGTGGTGGCCGCTCCGGCGGTGGTAACCGTCCTGGTGGCGGTGGTGGCCGCTCTGGCGGTGGTAACCGTCCTGGTGGCGGTGGTGGCGGATTCCGTCCCTCCGGTGCAGGCAGACCCGGTGGCGCTCGCTAAGCACTGACCAAGTCAACATAACTATACGTAAATCGTGAATGACCAAAAATCGTTCACGATTTACGGTTATAAAGATTCCCTGCAAGGGAAATTTCAATAAACGTTAACATATAAACGAATTATATACAATGGCAACAATTACAGCAGCTGATGTAAATAAACTGCGTCAGCAAACCGGAGCCGGTATGATGGATTGCAGAAAAGCACTCGTTGAAACCGATGGCGATTTCGAGAAAGCAATTGATTACCTCCGCAAGAAAGGTCAGAAAGTGGCCGCCCTGCGTTCCGACCGTGAAACCAAAGAAGGTGTTGTAATCGCAAAGACCGCTGCAGACGGTAAATCCGGTGTTGTGGTACTGCTGAGCTGCGAAACCGACTTTGTGGCCAAGAACGAAGATTTCGTAAAATTCGCTCAATCCATCGCTGACCTGGCGCTGGCCAACAATACCCAGACCGTAGAAGAGCTGAACGCAGCTCCCCTCGACGGCGCTACCGTTGCCGACAAGGTGAACGACCAGGTGGCTAAAATCGGTGAGAAAATCACCCTGAGCCGCTTCGAAAGAGTAGATGCCGCCAGCGTAACCGCTTACATCCACGGTAACTACCGTATGGGCGTACTGGTGGGCCTGAGCAAAGCCGTAAACGAGGAAGTAGGTAAAGACATCGCCATGCAGATCGCAGCTATGAATCCCGCAGCTGTAGACGCAGACGGTATCTCCCCCGAAGCCATCGCCCGCGAGAAAGAAATCGCGATCGAGCAGATCAAAGCCGAAGGCAAACCCGCCGAAATGGCCGAGAAAATCGCTGCCGGTAAAATCAACAAATTCCTGAAAGACAGCACCCTGCTGGGTCAGCCTTTCGTGAAGGACGGCAACAAAACCGTAGCCGACCATCTGAAATCAATCGACGCTGAACTGAAGGTTTCCGCCTTCAAACGCGTAGCTTTAGGTTAATCGCTTTTAGCAAAATATAGAGGAGAGAATGAAAATTTCTCTCCTTTTTTTGCCCTTACGATTACAGGGGATAATTTTGAGGCAGATTTGTATATTTAACAAATTCTGCGAATTACTCATAATCATAGTTGACATGTTGCCAAAGTACAAACGAATTCTGCTCAAACTGAGTGGTGAATCTCTGATGGGAGATAGTAATTATGGAATTGACCCGAAGGTAATTGCCCAATATGCACACGATATCAAGTCGGTGACCGACCTGGGCGTCCAGGTGGCCATCGTGATCGGTGGCGGCAATATTTACCGGGGGATGAATGAAGCAGAAACCGGTATTGAGCGGGCACAGGGCGACTATATGGGTATGCTCGCCACCGTGATCAACGGGATGGCAATGCAAAGCGGCCTTGAGAAAGAGGGTATGTATACCCGCTTGCAATCCGCTATCAAGATGGAACAGATCGCCGAGCCCTACATCCGCCGCCGGGCTATCCGCCACCTGGAGAAAGGCCGTGTGGTTATCTTTGGCGCAGGTACCGGTAACCCGTACTTTACGACGGATACCGCAGCTTCCCTCCGCGCGATCGAGATCCAGGCGGACGTGATCCTGAAGGGCACCCGCGTAGATGGTATTTATACCGCAGACCCCGAGAAAGATCCGACCGCTACTAAATTTGAGACCATTACTTTTTCCGAAGTATATCAGAAGTCATTGAATGTCATGGACATGACGGCGTTTACCCTCTGCCAGGAGAACAAATTGCCGATCATCGTATTCGACATGAACAAACCCGGCAACCTGCTCCATGTGATCATGGGCCGGAACGTCGGGACCCTGGTGAAGGGATAGTAAAATATTGACTGGATGCCTCTTAAAGGAGGCGCCGGGAAATTTGTAAGCCGGGAAGCGAAAGCTTTCCGGTTTTTGCTTTTTTGGGGGATTGGGCCGTTTTGGATATGGTTGATGGATTGGGTTACCTCTTAGGTTGTTTTGGTATTCTTGGCTTGGGGGTTCTGATTTAGGAAGGGCGGCCTCGGAGTCGTTGTGAGGCGATGGTTGTGGTTTGGGGTTCCGGGTTTGGGGGTACTGATTTAGTAAGGGGCGGTCTCGGAGTTTTTGAGGAGGCGATGGTTATGTTTTGGGGTACCGGGTTAGGGGTACTGACTTAGAAAGGGCGGTCTCGGAGTCGTTGTGAGGCGATGGTTGTGGTTTGGGGGACCGGGGTTGGGAGTGCTGTTTTAGGAAGGGCGGTCTCGGAGTCGTTGTGAGGCGATGGTTGTGGTTTGGGGTTCCGGGGTCGGGGATACTGATTTAGTAAGGGCGGTCTCGGAGTCTTTGAGGAGGCAATGGTTATGGTTTGGGGTTATGGGATTGGAGATATTAGTTTAGCAAGGGCGGTCTCGGAGTATTTGAAGAGGTGCTGTTTATGGTTTGGGGTTTCTGGGGCGGGGTGATTCTATCAGGGCTTGTCTTCGAGTCCAGATGAAATTCATTGTTTCCGATTTGGGTTATGAGGCTTGGGACTACTGATTTCACCATATGAGGTGCCCCGGAATCACAGCAGGCATCGACCCGAACCAAATGGCGGGGCAGTTATTCAATTAGTCACTGGCGCCCCAGAATTGAAAAATGAAGGCAGCAAGCATATGCAAGCCAGCCGTTATTCATTAAGTGAACAATATGCCCACGGGAGTTGACGATAACTTTGATTATTAACAATCTTTCAGGAAACCGCTACTGAGATTTGGAAAATTCTTTGCTGTGACGCTTTTATAAACAGCCGTTCTATTAGCTTTTTCTGAAAATTATCCTTGGTTTAATGGGCCGGCACATCTGACAAATGGGACAAGCATCGGTAATTCGCAAAGAAAGACTACCCCTACCAAAGTTTGCCTGGAGAGGAATCTCCGGGCATCATTTCATGTGTCCATTAGTAACTGTGTAGATTGAAAACGTTGAAGTATTGTAACATAAAAAGAATAAGGGAAGTACCCCGGGAAGAATCCCAGGGTGGTTGAACATGCAATCGACATTGAATTCAAAAGCAAAATGGCCTGTCTAATTGTTAATGGATCGTTGTACTAATCTGTTTGAATATTTTAATATGGGTTCGTGAAGTAGCCGATCCGCTGTTAAGAAATTTCAGAAGGCCTGGAAAACGGCCAGGGAAGAATCCCCGGCCCCAACATCCATTCTGTTAAACTCTAACCCCAGTTTAAAAAGCAACAAAAATTCATTCACCCAATTTATCCTGTACTTACCGTTTCGTACAAACGAAGCTGCATGATTGATCATCGAAAAATCCGATGACATGCTGCAGGGTGTTTCCGCGCTGCGGTGTGAAAAATGCCTGAAGAAGAATCTCCAGGCCCGTTTGCTCAAGCGAGCGTATGTCGAATCGGTAAGGAGTATCTTTATTGATTGTGTTTCACCTGATCAGGAAGAAAAGGCCCAGAGGATGAATCCCCAGGCCGTGCGTTGTCGAACAAAAAAATCGTTTCCCGCCATCACTGGTACCAACTTGGCTTAATTTCTTTTATATCTATTTGCGGATAATTCCATGCTCTTTCAAGTCGCATCATACAAACTTGCTTGCAGTTTTCGGTTACAATAAACCTCCTGTTCGATTTGCGTCAAGGAAGAAAAAGGCCCCCGAAGAAGAATCCCCAGACCGAGCGTTCTAGAACAAAAAACACGTTGCCAGCTGCCACAGGCGCAAACTTGGCTTAATTTCTTTTATATCTATTTACGGATAAATTCATGCTCTTTCAAGCCGAAGTACACAAGCTTGTTTGCTAATTTCCGTTGCAATAGACTTCCTGTTCGATTTGCAACAAGGGAAGAAAAGGCCCAGAGGATGAATCCACAGGCCGTGCGTTGTCGAACAAAAAAATCGTTTCCCGCCATCACTGGTACCAACTTGGTTCAATTCGTTGTGCATCCCTTTTTGGTTAACTTATGCTCAATTACATTGTATCACACAATATTGTTTACGTATTTTTCTTAATGGTGAACGTGATGTTCGATTTACATCGAAGAAAGAAAAGGCCCAGAGGAAGAATCCCCAGGCCGAGCGTTGTCGAACAAAAAAATCGTTGCCGGCCATCACTGGAACCAACTTGGCTCAATTCGTTTTGCATTCCTTTCGGTTAACTTATGCTCAATCCTATTGCTGCATACAATAATGTTTGCATATTTTGTAAGTGGTGATCGTAATGTTCGATTTCCGTCAAGGAAAAACAAGGCCCCCGAAGAAGAATCCCCAGGCCGAGCGTTCTAGAACAAAAAATACGTCACCAGCAACCACTGGCGCCAACCTGGCGAAATTTTTTATGCATTCCTTTTCGTTTAACTTCTGCTCAACCCCATTACAACACACAATAATATTTGTTTAGTTATGCCTTGGTAAACTTGCCATACCATACGTGGAAAAGAATGAAAATACCCGGGGAAGAATCCCCAGGTAGGAAATCTCATCCAATGAAAATGAATCGATCAACATCTATTTCGTTTCAAGTCAACTTCCGTACTATGCCGCATTCTTCGGCCCAAATTTTTACCATTGAATATGGGAAACTCCACCCAGGGAAGATTCCCCGGGTTTCATTTCATCAAAGTCAAAGAATCAGTATTGCATTTTTACCCACCTATTCCTGCGCGTCGCTGCATTGCCTGATTCACGACATCTTCGCCATATGTGCCGGAGGAAGAATCCCCCAGCCCTTTTTTTCTTCCGTATCAATCAAGATTCATATCTGATCAAATCCGGATACACCAGCCTATCTATTCAGCATTGCTATCTTTAGCACCGGGAGTCAATTCCCGGGCAAACTCCTCCGGTCGAAAAACATTGCCCGGGGAGAAATCCCCAGGCGTTGTTAATCTGGCATTTGCGTTATTGAAGGAATTCAGGGAAGAAGGTGTCTGCTCTCGTGTTCATCTCGTCATAAAAATGCCGGGGAAGAATCCCCTGGCTTGCACCTACAGTTAACCATTAAAAATTTACAACCCCGTAAAATCTTACACCGATCTGCTAATGAAATGAGCCCGGAGAGGAATCTCCAGACCGGTAATAATGGAAAATGTATGAATTTGACCTATCCTGATAATTTATGCTGCAGGTATGTCTGATAGAATTGCAGCCCGGGATGAATCCCCGGCCGGTTATCACTTGTGTACAGATAACTGCATTTTCAGACATAACCCCATAGTTATTCATGCTGGTTTGTCCCGCCTTTCAAAGAACTTTTTGTGTGGAAACAGCGCCCGGGGAAGAATCCCCAGGCCGTTTTATTCCCATTGGTTGGTTCGTTAATACCCACATGTTAGAACCTTTCAAATCTTTTCCGGTATAGCTTCACCGGTCAATACACATGCGATCGCCCGATCATGCTATTTCAGGTTTTCATCCGGCACAGCTAATTCCATTCATCCCACTTGCCGGCGGTTGCAACATTCTGGAAAGTCCAGGGCCTGAGGAAGAATCCCCACCCCGTTTTAACCCTTTCAAAAGTGTGCATCCATCATGCGTATTCTTTAATTTCTTCATCACCACATCGATCCGCGCCGGCACATTCAATCTTTGATTCCGGTCCTCCCGGAGGTCCGATCGCCCGCCTAACCCTGCGGACAGAACGGAGCACTCCGCAGGAGGGATCCCGGCCCCATTTGCGGATGCAAACGGGCTGTCTGTGAAACCAATCGTTATGAATACACCCATAGCGCATTATGCTATTCCTTTGTCAATCTTATTTGTTGCCCAGTTTCCGGGGCTTTTTACAAGGGCCCGCTTCCGGGCACTTTAATGTGACTTTTCACGATTCCCCAATGAGCGAGGCGCACTTCTTCACATGCGAATCCCAAACCCGTACGTGTTGACAAACGAGTGCGACTGAGATCGCTACTATTTTACCATTACAGCCCCTCTTCCGGAGGCTCGCCCTCAGCACCCAGCCAGATGCCGCGATGCGAACCTCCTTCCAAGGGATCCAATCCCAAAAACGGAACATAATCGAGCGGCAAAGCATTAAACCACTCCCGGAGTTCTCCCCGCAAAGCACAACGAAATGCGCAGGTGCGGAACCTTCCGGCAAAGGATGCCCTATCCCGAATTCGAGACATTTATTGATCGGCAAAGCATCTCACCAAGCCCGATGTTCTCCCCGCACCGCACAACGAAATGTGCCTGGCGGAACCTTTCGGCAAAGGATGCCTTATCCCTCATTCAAAACATTGCCGGCCTTATCCCGGAGCCTTCCCCGCAAGACGCAACGAGATGCGCAGGTGCGGAACCTCCAGGCAGTGAATCACCGTTTCCTTGCACACGCCTTTTCCCAAATATGGTCCAGCGTGCGCCGGTAACCTGCCGGCATAGCACTCCCGTTCTCGCTTACGTACATAAACGAGTGGGCGTACCCGACAAAATCGTTACCTGATCCTGTCAGTAATGAAACAGGCCATTAATCGGCGTCCGGGCCGGAAAACTTGCTACGTGGCGGCTTGGGCAACAACAATCCTCCCTTGCTACGGATGAACCGCTTCCTGATCCGGCCGGATTCCGGTTTTACATTCATGGATTCCGGGTGCTGGAAAGCATTGGAAAAGTCGGTCAGCTCCGGTACAGGAATATCCGCCGGCGGAACCCGATCCCCATAAAACCAGGCACTGGAATATGGATATTCGATCTGATCGCCGCACAACCCGGAATTAACCGGCGCCTGGTGCATGTTTTCCAGCATTTCTCCGGCTGCCGAAAAGCTGGTGATTTCCACCCGGATCTTCTGCTTCTCCCAGAACTGGAATACACGGTCTGCCAGGTGACTCCGGTAAAGCTCCAACGCTCCGGGGTCCGTTGCCCGTAAATCATACTTGATACGCCGGGCGATGTGCCGCAGCAGCGGCTGGCGGACGTTGGCCTTCTCCCAGGGAGGCCGTTGCTGCCACATGGCATGAAACTCGTCTTCCAGCAACACATAACCATACAGCCAAATCCGCTGCTGGGCCACCATGAACGTCAGGCCCTCCATTACGAACTGCTTGTATCGGTCATCGCGCAACAAAGCATGGTCTTTGTAGCAGCAGGCCGTCATCAACTGGACGCAGCCTGGTTGTTTTATAGGGTAAAAATTGCTCATAAACAGATTACAAAAACTTGGGTCCAAACTGGTCAGCAGGTATAAACACCCTGCGTACCTATGTGCTCTCCAACTTATAATAACCAACTGCCCGTCTGGCTCAAAATGCCCTACCACACAGCACCTCGGCATTGATCGGGCGCTTCATCAACAGATGGCAATTCAGGCTACATGTTTTTACATATCCGAATAACTTTATGGTTCTCAATATGTTTGTTCATCATCAGGCGACAAAACCTCCCGCCCAAACCCACCGGCAAGCAATGTCCATCCGTCACCGCCGCAAAACCGGCGCAGGCTCCTATTTGCAGGCACCGGCTGCGCGGCAAAGCCGAAACACCCTGCCACACAGCACGCTGGCACCTAATCGGGCTAACTCATCAATAGATGAAAGGCAAAGCTGACCTGGCTATATGTTTTGATATACATACATGATTTTTATGCGCTCAATAAATATCCACTTTGGGTTTGTGGCAAGACGGGCACCATACCCAAAACCGGCACGCCTGTAGCAACAGGAGCATCCAGCTGTCGGCAGCATTGGCGCCATGGTTGGCTTTCTTTGTTCGGGAACGCTGTATTTGTGTAAGTCCGGCACTTTCCACCGGGGAGAACGATCATCGGGGTTAACGCGTGATCCGTTCCGCTTCAATCATTTTGACTCCTGCATCATCAATTTGATATTTGGTGTGTCAAACAATGCCTGCAATTTAGTCGGAGGAATTGACATATCGATCGTTCATTTTATTCAGTTTATGGGTATGGTATTAATACCTTCGTCCTCCAACATTAGTGTATATTCGAACGTCGTGTAGGAAGTTCCGTCGCTTTTAACGATAATCGATCCTTCCATTTTTTCGATGAAATCTTTACAGATGATCAACGCCAAACCCGCTCCCCTATTACCTTCCCGCGCATACTTGCCCGGCACCTTGTATTCGAAGATGTGATAAATGTCGATATCGGAAATTCCCGAACCACCATTCGTAACGGAAATGACTGCACGCTCTTTCTGTTTCGATGCACGGATACTCACCGCACTCGCCTTCAACGAAAATTTGATCGCATTGTGCAGCAGGTTCCGATGCACGAATTGCATCATCTCCCGGTCCCCCTTCACCTGCATACCCGCCGGGATGGCCATTTCCAGCACCAATCCCTTATCGCGGATATCGGCAGCGTAAAGGTCCAGCACTTCCTGCCACAACTCTTCCAGCGAATACGGCAGCGGGTTGTACTCGAAACCCGTCAACTGCGAACGTATCCAGCTCAGCACCGTTTCGAAAAGTTGCAGCGTATCCGCCGCCATGGCGGCAATCGTGTTGGCGATCTCCTGGTACTGCGCCGGCCGCAGGTCTTTCTGCCGGAAAAGTTCCGCCACGTTGATGATATGGCTCAGCGGCAAACGGAAATCATGTGCGAGGATCGTCAGCAGTTTATTCTTGAAATCGTCGTGATGATGCAGCAGCTGGTTCTTCTCGATCACCATCCGGTTGATCGTACTGATGCGCTTTTTAATGCGTTTGTTCTCCCGTTGCGCACGGTACCAAGTGAACAGCAACATTGCGGAAAGCACCAGGCACACAGCGATGAAAACGAATACCGTGGCCCGGTTGCGGCTTTCCATCCGGTCGTACGTTTCGGTTTGTTCGCGCAACTGTTTATCCAAACGGTAATTGCTCAGTTCCTGGTCGCGCAGGAATGATTCCATGTAATCCTGCTCCTGCCGCGAGCGCAGGTTCTCCTGGTGCGAAGCGATCTCTTCGAGCATGTCGGCGTACTGCAGGGCTTTGACGGGGTCCGACTTTTTGTAGAATTCGTACAGCGCAATGACGGGCTTGATCATGAGTTTCTTGTACCCGCCGGCCGCCGCTGCATCCAGCACGCGCTGCCGGTAAAGGGTAGAATCCGGGAGCTTCGACCATGCCGCGTAAATGACCATCTGCGCGTTCCCGTACAGATCGAGGTAATGCATTTTCTCCGCGCCGGCATGCGCCGTCAGCATCTGAAGTTCCAGCATGGCGGAGTCGAGCTTGTTCTCGCGGACTTTTTCATGCGCGAGGAAAAGGCCGGTGTAAGTGATCATGCGATCGTCGTGATATCGAACGGCGATATCGCGCGCTTTATGCAGCGCCCATCTTGCGGAGTCTGCCTTGGCGGAATCGGAGGAGAAAACGATGTAGTAGTTGGCGAGCATGGTGGTCCAGATAGAATCCTTCAGCAGCCGGCTACCTACGCCCATGGCAGATTCCATGTACTGATGCGCCTGGGGCAGGTTGCCTTCGTAATGATAGTAACCGCCGATGCAGTAGAGCGCGGTGCAAACGCCGGCGGAATCGCCGAGGGTGCGGTACAGGCTGAGGGCTTCGATGTAAAGCCGGTGCGCTACGTTGGAGTTGTTCTGGAAGGTGAAGCAGGCGCCGAGGTTGACGGATGCGTCTGCCAGTCCTTTTTGATAATGGATGCGCCGGGAGAGGTCGCGCGCGCGTTCGGCGTATCGCAGGGCGCTGTCGAGATGGGTGACGAGGTAAATGGCGCTGAGGACGTTGAGCTGATCGTTGTATGCGGTGCTGTCTTTTGTACGGTGCAGTTCGGTTTTGAGGCGTTGGATGAGGGAAGCCTGGGCGAAGGAGCTGAAAGCGGCCAGGCAGCAGCACAAAAGCAGGCAGAGGCCCTTCCGGGAGGGCATCAGGGGGTTTGGGGAGGGAAGAGGGGCGAGGCTGGTCATATTGCTGTGTGTGAACCCGGAGGTGTTTCCGGCCGGTAACATGGCGCTGCTACATATATAATTTACGCAAAATCCGGCTATTTCAATATGCCGTTTGCCGGTCGGATTTTATGTTAACGGTTTGCAAATGCCCTCTCTGTTCAAAAAATGAACAGATTTTTCAATTATTCCGTTGAAAATGAACAGAAATGAACGACCGTCGATCGATTGCAGCTCCGTAATTTACGGCCGTTAACGGAAATGCGTTTCCCCGCGCGATGTTTGCCTGCCGCCAAAGAACTCATCCGGGAGAAGTACTGCCGATACCTTAAAGACATAACGCGCTTTTTAACCAAACCTCCTATAATCATGGAAAACTTGCAAGTTCAAAATTTCGGTTGCCAGGAACTCGACGCAACTACTGCCCAGGAAGTAAACGGGGGCTTCCTTTCCCTCGGCCTTACAAATGTAAACGGTAAAATTACCCTTGGAGCACAACTTGACACCAACGCATTACTGGGTAGCCTTCCCGGCTTGCCCGGCACTGGCGGCGGCCTGCCTGGCCTCGGTGGCCTGGGCGACCTCCTGTCTCCCGTGACCAACCTGCTGAACAGCCTCCTCGGCGGCCTCGGCGGCGGTCTGCTGCGCTAGTCGTACCTGAACCCTGGTGGCGCCCGCGGTACTGGGCGCCACTATTCTTTTTAACCATAAACCTGAACACATGGAAAACTTCAAACTCGAAGAACTGGGCTGCGAAGAACTGACCCAAATCGAAGCCGTAGACACCCAGGGCGGCCTGCTGGACCTTAGCGGCTTGCTGGACGGCCTGCTCGGCGGCATCCTCGGCGGCGGCGAAGGCAACCCCGTAGGCGGTCTCCTTTCCACCGTTACCAACCTCCTCAACAGCCTCCTCGGCGGCCTCGGCGGGATCGTAAGACCCCTCTAATGCTCCGGCGGAGGACCACACTTTCCTCCTAAGCATCACAAGCGGCTGACGCCCCCATGCGCAGCCGCTTTTTCTTTTCTCCCTCCCCCGAATTTACCCGGCCGGCCAGTATCCGATCCCCAGGGAATTACCACAAAATGGTGTGCTTCCCCCTTACGGCCCCGCCGTTCAGCATCCCGTCTTCTTCCAGTCTTTCTCCAACCAATATCCGATCCCAAGCGCATCCTAAAAACGTGTGTGCTTCTCCCTTACAGCCATCGCCGTTCAGTATCCCATCTCCTTCCAGTCTTTCCCCGACCAGCATCGGCCGGCCGCGGGCACCCACCTTAACAGGGCGTTTATCCATCCCCATAAAAATCTTACCGGCCCACGGTCATCCATCCATTCCCCGAAACCTGTATTTTTGCCGCAAACATTATCACATGAGGATCGTCACTTATAACGTCAACGGCCTGCGTTCGGCCATGACCAAAGGATTCACCGAATGGCTCAAAACCGACCCGGCAGACGTGATCTGCCTGCAGGAAGTGAAAGCCCACCGCGATAACGTGGACTATCAGCAGTTCGAAGAGCTCGGCTTCCATGATTACTGGCACCCCGCCCAGAAAAAAGGGTACAGCGGCGTGGCCATCCTCTCCAAATTCAAACCCGACAACGTACAATACGGGAACGGATATATGCAGAGCGACGCCGAAGGAAGGGTGATCCGCGCCGATTATGGCGACCTCACCCTCATCAACGCCTACTTCCCCTCCGGCACCACCGGCGAGGAACGCCAGACCTATAAATACCAGTGGCTCGACGAGTTCTACGAATACCTCCAGCAACTGCGCAAGGAACGCCCGAACCTGGTGGTAGTCGGCGATTACAACATCGCGCACGAGGCGATCGATATCCATAATCCCGTTTCCAACAAGGATTCTTCCGGATTCCTGCCCGAAGAGCGCGCCTGGATGACGAAGCTCCTCAGCAACGGGTTCACAGACAGCTTCCGCGCCATGCACCCCGGGGCCGCCGACCATTACTCCTGGTGGAGCTTCCGCGCCAACGCCCGCGCCAATAACAAAGGATGGCGCATCGATTACATCACCGTTTCCGATCCCCTCCGCCAACGCATCGAAGACGCAGCGATCCGCCCGGATGTGAAACACAGCGACCATTGCCCCGTATACCTCAAACTCAAACAAGCATGATCATATATAACGTCACCACCAAAGTAACGCCCGAAATCCATGCCCGGTGGCTCCAATGGATGCGGGAGGAACACATCCCCACCATCATCGGCACCGGCTTTTTCCATGATTACCGCATGTGCCGCCTGCTGGACCAGGACGATTCCGACGGGCCGACATATACCGTTCAGTACTTCGCAGACACCCTGGAGAACTATAATACCTACATCCAGGAGCACGCTCCGCGCTTGCGGCAGCAGGCTTTTGAGCTGTTCGGGGACCAGTTCGTAGCCTTCAGAACCGTGATGCAGGTGGTATGATCCACATAACTTATCCACAGGTAATCCACTGTTTTCAAAGAGGTGGGTATTTGGCATAAAACTTGGCAGGGACGGGCCTTTCAGCGCAAATAGCATTCAAACTCAATGCAGTAGCGCATTTCAGCAGAACGGGCAAATCGCCGGCTTTCTGTTTTTGCATATCTCAATCTGCTGTAAACGTTACCTGTAGGGTTTTTCAGCCCGTAAAAAAGTTTTGCGGTAATTTGGTAATCTTGTAAAAGGCTTTATATTTGCTCACATCAAACATTTTCTCACTAGTTAAATCTTAACTAACTATGAACAAAGCCGAAGCAGTAGAAGTCATTGCAAAAAACGCCGGTATTACCAAAACCCAGGCCAACGACGCTCTGGACGCATTCACCAAAGCAGTTACCGATACCCTGAAAAAAGGTGGTAAAGTTACCCTGGTAGGCTTTGGTACTTTCTCTGTTAGCAAACGCGCTGCACGTAACGGTAGAAACCCCCAGACTGGCCAGATCATCAAGATCAAGGCTAAGAAAGTGGCTAAATTCAAAGCCGGTAAAGCGCTGTCCGACAAGATCTAACACTTGGCGACCCAACTTTATTAAGCAAGGAACATCAAATGTTTCTTGCTTTTTTTATTTTTGCAGCCGGAAGCCCTCCCACCGGAGGCAACTTCCCCTTATCATTCATCAATAAAAAATCATTCGACCATGGGTAGAGGTGATATCAAAACCAAGAAAGGCAAGATCTCCAACGGATCTTTTGGCAAAAGCCGTCCGGCTAAAACCAAGAAAGCCACTGCTGCTAAAGCCGCCGCTAAGAAAGCTTAATCGCACGCAGACAATAAAAGGGGATACCAGGCAATGCCGCCAAGGCATATGACCGGTATCCCCTTTATTATTTTCACCCCCTGATCAGGGCGCCAATCGCTCGATCTTCCAACTGCCAGCGGGTTCCAGGGTATACAGCAACCTGTCGTGCAGCCGGCTGCTCCGCCCCTGCCAGAACTCCACCATTTCCGGCACCACCAGGTATCCGCCCCAATGTTCCGGGCGATGCGGCGCATGCTGAAGGTATTGCGCTTCCAGGGATTTCACCTTTTCTTCCAGCACTTCCCTCCCCGGTATCACCCGGCTTTGCGGGCTCGCAATCGCCCCGATGCGGCTCCCCACGGGGCGGGAATCGAAGTATTCGTCGCTCACCGCCGGTGCCACTTTCACCACCCGGCCTTCCACCCTCACCTGCCGTTCCAGCTCCTTCCAGAAGAAAAGCAACGTGGCCCGGGGGTTCTCCGCCAGCTCCTGCCCCTTCCGGCTTTCGTAGTTCGTGAAGAACATAAATCCCTTTTCGTCGAAGCTCTTCAACAATACGATCCGCGCAGAAGGCATGCCCTCAGGCGTACAGGTAGCCAGCGTCATGGCATTCGGCTCTTCGATCTCCCCCGCCAGCACCTCCTGCCACCAATGGTCGAACTGCTGCACCGGATGAGCGGCTACTTCCCGCTCGTTGAGCGTGGCGCGGCGATAATCCTGCCGCAGGTCTGCTATCTTCTGATTGATCATTTTCGGCTTCTTTTTTGCAAAATTACGGGATATTGAACCTTCGGAGACTGACGATTGTCTCTATTACTGGTAATTTCCATCAATCCGAAAAAAATACACCATGCATAAACGCCTCTTCATTCCCGCCGCGCTGCTCACCCTGGCCGCCTGCCAATCTGCCCCTAAAAAGGACGGAAACGCCGACAGCACCGCCGTTCCCGCTTCCACCGAACTGCCCGCCACCTGGGCTAAACGCTTCAAAGGCACGCTGGCCGGACAAAACATCACGCTCCTGCTCCAAAAAGCCGGTCAAAACGATTTCCGCGGATGGTACGCCTATGATTCCCATGGCGAGCCCATCGCTTTACGGCCGTTTTACGGCGAAAAAAGGACGGACGACAGCGTGATCGTCAACGAAGGCTACACGGAAACCGACGGTATTTTCCGCGGTACCGTGAGCGCCGACGGGCATTTCAAGGGGAAATGGGTGAACGTGAAAAATACTTTCGACTTCGACCTGGCCGAAAATAACGACAGCGCCGTGATCTTCTCCGTGATCGCCTACGCCGATTCCACCCGGCTGCAGGCCGACAAGCCGAACTCCCCCGTAGCCACGGCTTCCACCTACACCGTCTGGCCCACCGGCGGCGGCGAAAGCGTAGTCGCGTTTTTACAGAAAGCCCTCGGCCCCGGGGTCCCGCAGGGTTCCACACCGGCCTCCCTGCTCAAAAACGGCGTAGACACGTTCTTCACCAATTATAAAAGCAACGCCAAAGACTTCGATTCCACCAGCATGGGCCCCTCCTGGAACTGGAGCACCGAATCGGGCTCGGTAGTAGCCTGGAACCAGTGGCCACTGCTCGCCATCGAAGACTGGACCTACGAATTCACCGGCGGGGCACACGGGAACGGTGGGTCGAACTTCTCCGCCTACGACCTCGCCAAACAGAAAAAACTTACCCTGGCAGACGTTTTCAAACCCAATTACAAACCTGTCGTATCTGCCGCGCTCGGCAAATCGTACTTGAAAAAATACCAGGTGAAATCGCTCGAAGAAGCCGGGCTTTTCGTGAAAAAAATCGAGCCGAACGATAACTTCTTCCTCACTTCCCACGGCGTGGTATTCAGTTATACGCCCTACGAGATCGCCGCCTATGCGATGGGACAAATCACCCTGTTCGTTCCCTGGGCCGACATCAAAACGGTTGTGCAGGAAGGCTACGCACGATAGCTTCCGTTTCGCGGTTTTGTGGTAATTTCGTCCGTAATCTCCGGCATCATGAGAATGTTGATCTGTATGCTTACGGCGCTGGCGCCCCTGTGCGCGTGCCAGTCCGGGCAAAAGAAGCCTGCCGCTTTGGATAGCACCGCCGCCGCCACCGTTGCGGCGGTAAAAGTACCCGTCGCCCATTCCTTTTACAAACAGCTCAAAGGCACATTGGCCGGCCAGCCGGTTACGATGCAGCTCGTCAAATATGCGCCCGGCGATTATGAAGCCTGGTACCTTTATGATAAGGAAGGCGAGCCCATCGGCCTTTCGCTTTCCCGCGAAACGGCAGACAGCCTCATTTTCGCGGAATTCGCAGGGCCGAACGACGAGAACATCTTTCGCGGAACTTTCGACGGATCACAATTCCGCGGCGTCTGGACGGGCAACGAAAAGTCGTTCGAATTCGGGCTGCAGGAAGATATGGACAGCGCCGTTACGTTCGAAACGTATACTTTGTGGGATTCGGCGAAGTTGCGCCCGCACGATGCCTCCTCCCCCATGGCGCAATTCAGTGCGGAGATCGTCTGGCCTTCGGGCGGGGCGGACGCGGCCATCATCACGTTTCTCCGCAAGGCGATGCAGCCGGGTATGAAACCGGGGGACATGCCTTTGCAGGCGTTGAAGGCTTCCGCGCTGGGGTACCTTTCCGGTTACCAGGACAATTCGGAAACCATCGACTCATCCGAGCTCGTAGCCGGATCGGGGGCTACCTGGAACTGGGAGTCGCAGGAGTCGCAAAGCGTGGTATGGAATAAATACCCCTTGCTGGTGATCGCCAATTTCAGTTACGATTACAGCGGCGGCGCGCACGGGAACTACGGCACTACTTTTGACGCATACGACCTCGCCGCGAAGAAAAAGCTCACTGCGAAAGACGTTTTCAAGCCGGGATATAAACCCGTAGTGGGCGCTGCGCTGGAAAAAGCCTTCCGCAAACAGTTCCGCGTGCCGGCAGGGGAACCGCTGGACAAGGGGTTCCTCTTCGAACCGCACATCGTGCCGAACGAAAATTTTTACCCGACCGGTAAGGGGGTCGTTTTTAACTTTATCCCTTACGAAATCGCCGCGTACGCAGTGGGCCAAATCTCGCTGTTCGTACCCTGGAGCGACATCCGCTCCGTCGTACAACCGGCATATTTACCAAAAACATGATCAATCCGCAACAGGAACAATATAATCAACGGTACGAGGAAGTATACGCCCGCCTCAACAGCGCGCAGCGCGAAGCGGTGGACAATACCGAAGGGCCCGTAATGGTGATCGCCGGGCCGGGAACGGGCAAAACCCAGATCCTGGCGTCGCGCATCGGCAAAATCCTCCGCGACACCGACTTCCTTCCCCACAACATTCTCTGCCTCACCTACACCGACGCCGGCACCGTGGCCATGCGCAAGCGGCTCACCGACTTCATCGGGCCAGACGCCTATCGTGTCAACATCCATACTTTCCACTCGTTCTGCAACGAAGTGATCCAGGACAACCTGTCGCTTTTTGAAAAGAACGTGCTCGATCCGATCTCCGATCTCGAAAAGATCCAGCTCCTCAAAACCCTCATCGACGGCTTCTCCAAAGACAATCCGCTCAAACGTTACCGCGGCGACGTGTACTTCGATATGCGCAACCTGGCGAGCCTTTTCTCCACGATGAAACGCGAGGGCTGGACGGTCCCTTTCATCCGCGAACGCGTGGAAGCCTATGTGGAATCCCTGCCCGAACGCACCGAATACATCTATCAACGCAACTCCGGCCGCTTCAAAAAAGGCGACCTGAAGCAAGACAAACTGAACGGGGAACGGGAAAAAATGGCCCGGCTCCTCGCGGCCGTGGAGCAATTCGACGTGTTCCAGCAACTCATGCACAAAGCGAACCGGTACGATTTCGACGACATGATCAACTGGGTGATCCGCGCATTCCGCGAGCATCCCAACCTCCTGCTCGACTATAAAGAACGGTTTCAATATATACTGGTGGACGAATACCAGGATACCAGCGGTACCCAGAACATGCTCATCGGCCTGCTCACTTCCGGCGAGGAAAAGCCGAACGTGTTCGTGGTGGGCGACGACGACCAATCGATCTACCGCTTCCAGGGTGCCAACGTGGAAAACATGGAACAATTCGCCAATGATCACCTCGCGCACGATCTGCGGACGGTGGTGCTGACGCAGAATTACCGTTCCGTGCAGAACATCCTGGACGTGTCGATGTCAGTGATCGCGCATAACGAGGGCTCGCGGCTGGTAGACAAGTTGCCGGGCCTCAGCAAGCAGCTGAAAGCATCCAACGACAAACTGACGCCGCTCAACCTGCCGCCCGTGATCCGCCGGTACAACACCCCCCGCGACGAGATGGCCCACATCACCCTCGAAGTGGAGCGCCTCCTGGGCCGCGGCGTGAACCCGGGGAAAATCGCCGTCATATATAAAGAGAACCGGTACGGCGAAGAACTGGCGCAGTATTTCCGGCTGAAAGGCGTGCCTTTCTTCTCGAAACGCAACCAGAACCTCTTCGAGATCCCTTTCGCCAAAAAAGTTTTACAGATCGTGCGGTACATTGCGCGCGAGCTGGAAACGCCGTACAGCGGAGACGATATCCTCTTCGAGCTCCTGCATTACGATTTTTATAAAGTGCCGCCCATCGAAACGGCGCGCATCAGCATAGAAGTAGCGGAAAAAGGGTACGCAGAAAAATCCTCCATCCGCAAATACCTCCAGGAATGGGTGAACACCCGCAACCCCACGCTGTTTTCGCTCGCCCCGCACGACGAGGCCCTGCGGCTGGGGCGCCTCCTCGAAAAATGGATCGGCGACGCCCATAACATCACCCTGCAACAGCTGTTCTCGTCCATCATCAGCGACGGCGGCATCCTCCAATACATCCTCGCCAGCCCGGAAAAAATCTGGCTCATGAAAGTGCTCCAGGCGCTGTTCGACTTCGTGAAAGACGAAACGCGCCGCCGGCCCGAAATGAACGTGGTAAAACTCATGGAAACCATCGACCTGATGGAATCCAACGGACTGTCGATCCCCCTGATACAAGTCTCAGGCAACGAAAAGGGCGTCAATTTACTGACCGCCCACGGCTCGAAAGGCCTAGAATTCGAATATGTGTTCATCGCCGGGGTGACGTCCAACATCTGGGAAGACAAGAAAAAGATGTCGGGCGGGTTCTCTTTCCCCGACACCGTTTTCACCACCGAAGCCACTTCCACCGACCAGCAGGAGCTGCGCCGGTTGTTTTACGTGGCCATCACCCGCGCCGAAAAACATCTCTATATCAGCTATCCGGAATATAAACAGGACGGCAAACCATTGGTACCCAGTGTGTTCGTGGCCGAAATCCAGCAGGTGCATCAACTCGATGTGGTACCGGTTATCATGGACGATGAAACCATGTTCCATTTCGAGATCCTGCAATACGGCAAGGAACAGGCGCCCGAGATCGAAAAGGTTGACCAGCTGTTTATCGACACGCTGCTGAGCGGGTTTACGATGAACGTGACGGCGTTGAATAATTATCTTCATTGTCCGCTGGCGTTTTTCTACCAGAACCTGCTCCGCGTGCCTTCCGGGCGGTCGGAGAACACGGAATTCGGCTCCGCGGTGCACTTTGCGCTGGAGAAGCTTTTCCAGAAGATGCAGGAAAAGAAGAACGAGTTCCCGCCGAAAGAGGAGTTCGTCAAAGATTTCCGGTACAGCATGCTCCGCAGCCGGGAAGCCTTTACCAAAGAGGCTTTCAACCGGCGGATGGAATACGGGGAAGAGATCCTTTCCAATTATTATGACAAATACCTCCCCGTCTGGAACCGCATCGTGAGCATCGAACGGAATATCCGGAACGTGGTGGTGAACGGCGTTCCGCTGAAAGGGAAGATCGACAAGCTCGAATTCGACGGCAGCAACGTGAACGTGGTCGACTACAAAACCGGGGATTACGAGAAAACGAAGAAGGACTACAAGAAATTCGACCGGCCCAACGATCGCAATCCCAACGGGGGCGACTATTGGCGGCAGGCGGTTTTCTATAAAATCCTCCTCGATAACTATAAGCAGAAGAACTGGCATGTGGTGAGCACCGAGTTCGATTTCGTGGAGCCGAACAAGCAGAAGGAGTATTTCAAGGAGAAGATCGACATCCTCCCCGAAGATATGACGACGGTGAGCCAGCAGATCCGCGACACCTGGGTCCGCATCCAGAACAAGGAGTTTTATACCGGCTGCGGGAAAGACGACTGCAAATGGTGCAACTTCGTGAAAGACAACAAGCTGGAGGTGGCGTTGCACACCCTGGTGGAGGAGGAAGAATAATTAATGGCCAACAAACAGTAAGTTTGCAAATCATAAAAATTCAGCGAAAAGGAATCATGAATCATATAATGCGTGGCTTTTGGATCGTACTCTTGGCTTGCGGCTATCTTTTTTCCGGCTGCGCCAACATCGTGCCGCCCGGCGGCGGGCCGCGGGATACGCTGGCGCCGAGGGTCCTGTCCGTTTCCCCGCCCGATTCCACTCTCAATTTCAATGAACAGCGCGTTACGTTCCGGTTCGATGAATATGTGGAGCTGGACAATGTGCTGGAAAAGCTCATCGTGTCGCCCACGCTGAAGCGCACGCCCGTGATCACCGCCAAGCTGCGCACGGTGACCATGGTGATCAAGGATTCCCTCCAACCCAATACCACTTACACCTTCAACCTGGGAGACGCCGTGAAGGACGTGAACGAGCGCAACCCGATCGAAGATTTCCAGTACGTGGTGTCTACCGGCGATTACCTCGACTCCATCACCCTGTCGGGCACCATCCTCATCGCCGAAACCGGCAAGCCAGACAGTAACGTGGCCGTGATGCTGTATTCCAATATCACGGAAGACTCCGTGGTGTCTAAGGAAAAACCCCTGTACCTGGCCAAAACCAAAGGCAACGGTACGTTCCGGTTCAAGAACCTCAAGCCGGGCACTTACAGGATTTTCGCCCTGAAAGAAGAAAACCGCGATTTCCAATATACGGAAGCCGACGAGCTCATCGCCTATTACGATGCGCCGCTCGACCTGTCGGAAAATATGGCGGACGTGAATATGTCGCTCTTCAAGGAGCCGGATTCGCTCCGGCCGAAATACGATGACCTGACAGTGCCGGAAGAAGCACAGCCGCAACAGGAAGAAAAGAAGAAAGACGACAAGAAGAAACCCAAACTGATCGCGAGCGCCGAGCTCAGCGGCGGGCGCCAGGAACTGGGCGACAGTCTTACCCTGTCTTTCAACTTCCCCATCCGCAGCCTCGATTCTTCCGCCATTTCGCTGCTGGAAGATACGACCCTCCAGCGCGTGCGCTTCGGGCTGACCGTGGCCGATACTACCATGAAGCAGTTCAAAATGTCGTATAACTGGAAACCCGGCAAGCCTTACCAGCTGATCCTCCCCGCCGGTTTCGCCACTGATACCACCGGGCTGCAAACGGCGAAGGCGGATACCGTCCGTTTCGAAGCCAAGCAGCTGGACGATTACGGCACCGTGACCGTGAACCTCAGCGTGAGCGACAGCGCCCGCCACATCCTCCCTGAAAGCGACAGCGGTTACCAGTTCGTGGTGCAGCTGGTGCAGGGCGGAAAGGAAGTGAAATATACCGGCGTGGTGAAAAACGGTAAATGGGAACGCGGGCTCATCCAGCCCGGGGAGTACGAAATCCGCGTGATCGTGGACCGGAACTTCAACGGGCGCTGGGATACGGGCATTTATTACCGCAACCCGAAAAAGCAGCCCGAAACGGTGTTTACCTTTAAAGATCCCATCAACGTTAAAAAGAACTGGACGGTCCCCACTAACGTCAAACTATAGTCAATATCCGTAATTTTGCCGTATGATCTTCTCTTCCGCATTGATAGAAAATGCAGTCAGCGAGTTTGCGCGGCTGCCGGGCGTGGGCAAGAAAACGGCTTTACGGCTGGTGCTGCACCTGCTGAAGCAGGATACGGCCCAGGTGGAACTGTTTGCGGAGGCCATCGCCAAAATGCGCCGGCAGATCAAGTTCTGCACAACCTGCCATAACGTTTCCGACGAAGATACCTGTACCATTTGCGCCAACGCTTCCCGCAACCATAAAGTAGTGTGCGTCGTGGAATCCATCCGCGATGTGATCGCTATTGAAAATACCCAGCAATTCAACGGTGTGTACCATGTGCTGGGGGGCATTATTTCGCCGATCGACGGGATAGGGCCAGACCAGTTGCAGATCCATTCCCTCGTGGAGCGGGTGCAGCGGGACGGGGTGGAAGAGGTCATTATGGCCCTGAGCCCTACCATCGAAGGGGATACGACCATCTATTACTTATCGAAAAAGTTGAAGGATTATCCCGTGAAAGTGACCACCATCGCCCGGGGGATCGCTTTCGGCGGTGAACTGGAATATGCCGACGAAATGACGCTCGCCCGGTCGCTCACCAACCGCCTCCCGCTCGACAACTACCTGCAGCAAGGTAAATAGGGCTTGATTTTTGTGCGTTGAAACGTATATTTGGATAGACAACACCGAGTTTTTAAACCATCCCTCAAAACTGTCTGAACATGTTCAAGATATTTCTGCTTTCCGCACTTTTCCCCTTCCTTTTCGGGAATGTGTATGATTTTAAGGTAGACGCCATCGAAGGCGGCAAGATCGATTTCTCGAAATACAAGGGTAAAAAGATCCTGATCGTCAACACCGCGTCGGCATGCGGGAATACGCCGCAATATGCCGAGCTGGAAAAGCTGTACAAGCAATACCACGGCAAACTGGTGATCGTGGGCTTCCCCGCCAACAACTTCGGCGGCCAGGAACCCGGCTCTAACGCCGAGATCAAGGCATTCTGCACGAAGGAATACGCCGTAACCTTCCCCATGGCGGCGAAAATTTCCGTAAAGGGGTCAGACATCCACCCGATCTACAAATGGCTGACGGAAGAAGCGAAAGCCAAACAGCTCGCCCCGGAAGAGGTGACCTGGAACTTCCAGAAGTACCTGCTGAACGAAAAGGGGGAACTGATCGCCGTTTTCAAACCGCGTACTTCGGTTTTTAGTCCGGAAGTGACCGCCGCGATCGAAGGGAAATAACCAATTATCCCGTATTTTTACCGCCATGTTTTTCGCGGATATCATCGGACAGGAAGCCACGCGCGACCAGATTTTGCATGCGGTTGAGAACAACCGGCTCAGCCACGCCATGATCATGCTGGCCCCCGAAGGTGCGGGCGGGCTGCCCATGGGCCTGGCCTTTGCGCAATACCTCGTATGTGAGGACCGCCAGGGGCACGATTCCTGCGGCCAGTGTTCCGCCTGTGTGAAAGCACGGAAGTATATCCATCCCGACATTCATTTCTCCTACCCCGTCATCCCCCGCAAATCGGGCGACAAACCGGTCAGCACCGATTACGCCGCCGAGTGGCGCGAATTTGTGGCGCAACAGCCGTATGGCAACGCGTACGACTGGTTGCAGTTCATCGGGGCGGAGAACAAACAGGGCAATATTACGGCCCACGAATGCCAGGACATCATCCGGAAACTGAACCTGAAAAGCTTCGAAAGCCCTTTCAAGATATTGCTCATGTGGATGCCGGAATACCTCGGGAACGAGGGCAACCGCCTGCTGAAGCTCATCGAGGAACCGCCGGCCAATACGGTTTTCATCCTCGTGGCGGAAAACCAGGAGCAGATTTTGGCGACCATCCTGTCGAGAACGCAGCTCATCAAGATCAATCCGCTGCCGAAAGAAGAGATCGTGAAAGCCCTCACTCAGCGGAACGCCGTTCCCGAAACGCGCGCCCGCCAGATCGCCACGATCGCGTCGGGGAATTATCGCGAAGCGGTGCAATTGCTCAACCATTCCGACAACGACTACCACGAACTTTTGCGTAACTGGCTGAATGCCATCTTCATGCAAAACAGGGCGGGGCTCCAGGAGTGGGTAGACAATATGGCCAGCGCCAAAATGGGCCGCGAAAACCAGAAGCAGTTCATCCGGTACTTCATCAACGTGCTGGAGCACAGTCTCCGCGTTCAATATATGGACCCCTCGCAGCTCGCTTTCACACAGGAAGAGATCGATTTCGCGGAAAAACTGAAAAAACTGGCCAACCTCGGGCAAATGGGCCAGATTATGGAAGAACTGGACAATGCGTACTATCACATCGAGCGGAATGCTAACGGGAAAATCCTGTTCCACGCGCTCTCCATCAGGCTTCAATACGTCTTTAAGGGCCGTCCGCTGCCTGTTTAGCTGTCAACTATTTAACGTACCTTTGTCCGGCTATTTCCCTATACGCCCTTTTGAATCTGGAAGTTAATATGTACTTTTAGTGACCTGGGGTACCAGGGATCAACATTTTTTAAATTAATAAACCGAATAATATGGCTTGTGCCGGATGTGGTACGGGTGCAGAGGGGAAGCCGACGGGATGCAAGAGCAATGGAGGCTGTAGCAGTGGCGGATGTAACCGCCTCAACGTCTTCGACTGGCTTTCCAATATTCCCTTGAGTGATAGTTTAGCACCATTCGATATTTTAGAAGTAAGTTTTAATAACGGTAGTCGCAAAGATTTCTTCAGAAATTCCACCAAACAACAGTTCGAGAAGGGCGAAATGGTGGCAGTGGAAGGGATCAGCGGTTTTGACGTAGGCATGGTCAACCTCACCGGCGAACTGGTGAAGTTGCAGATGAAGAAGAGACGGGTCGAAGATACGCCCGAAGTGAAAAAGGTACTCCGCCGCGCGTCTAACGACGATATGCACCGCATGTCTGAGAACAAAAACCGTGAGCGGGACGCGCTGATCAAGGCACGCGCCATCGCCCGCAACCTCGGCCTGGAAATGAAGCTCGCAGAAGTGGAAATCCAGGCAGATGGCCGGAAAGCGACGTTCTTCTACACGGCAGACGACCGTGTCGATTTCCGTGAACTTATTAAAGTGTATGCCTCCGAATTCCGTGTGAAGGTGGAAATGCGCCAGATCGGCGCCCGCCAGGAAGCAGGGAAAGTAGGTGGTATCGGCTCTTGCGGCCGCGAATTGTGCTGCTCCACCTGGCTGACCGATTTCAAATCGGTGAACACGACTGCAGCCCGTTACCAAAACCTCTCCATCAACCAGGCGAAGCTTTCCGGCCAGTGCGGCCGTCTGAAATGCTGCCTCAACTACGAACTGGATACCTACCTCGACGCCCTGAAAGATTTCCCCGACGATTGCGATGTGATCGAAACCTCCACAGGCAAAGCCTCGCTGCAGAAAAGGGACATCTTCAAGAACCTGATGTGGTACTCCTATGACAACAGCAACAAACAATACCCCCTCACCATCACCCGTGTGAAGGAAATCCGCCAGCTCAATACCCAGGGCATCCGTCCGGATGAGCTGAAGGCGGTGGAAGTGGTATCGTCCAAGCCGAATAAGGAAGCCGATCTCGGGTTTGCCGACGTGGTAGGCCAGATCAGTCTCCGCTCCCTCGAAAAAGCGTCCCAGAAGCGCAAGGCCAAAAGCCGCGAAAAGCAGAAGGAACAGCAGCAGCAGAAGGAGAACAAAGGCAAGGGTGGCGATCAGAAACCCCGTGAACAACGGCCCGACAATCGCGGCGGAGACCAAAAGCCACGCGAAAACCGCGGAGACCAGAAACCCCGCGAGCCCAGGCCGGACAACCGCGGCGGCGATCAGAAACCCCGTGAACAACGGCCCGATAACCGCGGCGGCGACCAAAAGCCACGCGAAAACCGCGGTGATCAGAAACCTCGCGAACAACGGCCCGACAATCGCGGCGGCGATCAAAAACCCAGGGAACCCCGTGAGCCCCGCGAAAACCGTGGCGACCAGAAACCCAGGGAACCCCGCGAAAACCGCGGCGGCGATCAAAAACCCCGCGAACCTCGTGAGCCCCGTGGCGACCAAAAGCCAAGAGAACCCCGCGAAAACCGCGGCGGAGACCAAAAGCCCGGGGAGCCCCGCGGCGATCAAAAGCCCCGTGAGCCCCGCGAAAACCGCGGTGGGGAACAAAAACCCCGCGAACCGCGCGAGCCCCGTGGCGACCAAAAGCCAAGAGAGCCCCGCGAAAACCGTGGCGGCGATCAAAAGCCCAGGGAACCCCGCGAGCCGAGGCCCGAAAACAATCAATAATTTTCGAGTAACTTCGTATACAAGAGAGACGCATTCCGGTGCGTCTCTCTTTATTGTACCATGATCGGATTCCCACCCCGATATAGCACCTACGCTTCTCTCTCCCACCGCAGCACGGAGGAACGGCTCGTCCTTTTCTGGCTCGCCGCCGAAAGCCTCGAATGGGAAGTAGGCACCGCTACCCCCGATAGCCTCACCGCTTTCACCCACTTCAGCCTTAAATCGTGGAACGAACAGGTCAGCATCGACTTCTCCCAGGAAGAGATCGAACTGTTCAGCGTATCTACCGGCGTGCAGGTCCTCGATTTCGGGCGCAACCGCCAGAACGTGATCCGCCTGCTGAGGGCGCTCCATTCCATCGACGCCGCCATTGCACCGGAAGAACTGGAAGCAGCGATCCTCGAGCGCCGGCACCTCATCCGTCCGGAAGGGGAAACGGTCCACCTCACGCGGAGCCGAAGGGTCGTGAACGGTTTCACGCAGGTGTTCAAGCCGGTGAAAGGCTATTTCGTGACACCGATCCTCATCGTCCTCAACGCCCTCATCTTCCTCATTACCACCAACAAATGGCTGTTCCCGCAAAGCAGCGGCTGGACGCCCGCCGGCGAAGCACTCAACGCCGTGGGCGCCAACTACAAGCCGCTCACGCTCTTCGGTGAGCCATGGAGGCTGGTTTCGGCCGGGTTCCTCCATGCCAACGGCTTCCATCTGTTCTTTAATATGTACGCGGTGATGATGTGCGGCATTTACCTGGAGCCCCTCCTCGGAAGGGCCCGGTTCGCCCTCGTTTATCTCCTCACCGGCATCGGCGGCGCCCTCGCCGGGCTTTGGTGGTACGATATCACGCCTTCCCTCGGCGCATCCGCTTCCGTTTTCGGGCTGTTCGGGTTCATCCTCGCCCTGCTGCTGCATAAATTCATCGAGCCGCGCGAGCGGAAAGCCCTGCTCGTCAGCATCGGGATTTATCTCGTCATGAACCTCGCTTCCATCTTCTTTTCCACCAATTACGACCATGCCGCGCATTTCGGCGGACTGTTCTGCGGATTGCTCATGGGACTTTTATGGCTTCCCGGCCTGCGCCCCACCGCTTCCGCGAACCGGAAAACGGGCTTCACCGTGCTGGGACTGGCCGTTTGCGGGGCCATCTTCTCCGCCGCGTATTTCCTTGCCCCGCGCGATGTGAATGTTTACCTGGAAAAAAGGACCAAAATGGACGAGAATTACCTCATGGCTTCCGGCGCCTATACCGCCCGCACCAACGAGGAAAGGATGAAATGGCTGAAGAATTACGCCATTTATTATATGGACGAAAACCTGCGCATTATGGACGAGGTCGACAAACTCCACCTGGCACAGGATTCCCGCAGGCAGAACCGCATCCTGCGCAAGATTTACACCACGCAGAAACAATTGTTCGTCTGGAATTATAAAACGCTGTCTGAAGGAAAAAACCCCTACGACACGGAGATCCTCCGCGCGCTCAAGCAACTCGACAGCCTCCAGCAGCAGCTGGATTACTAGCGATTACTTCTCTTCCTCGAAATACAATTTGTAGTAATTCATGCTCCGCTCTTCGTCGTAGCCCCGCTCGATCATTTCGCGGTTGCCGTGCACATACACGTGAAAGTTGCGGTCGAGCTTGAGGATGCTTTTGAAGAATTTCTGGCCTTTTTTGAAAGCCGGGTTGCTGATCTCGAATTCGTCGGGCACGTCGAGCTTGTATTCGTCGCGGTAATGATCGCGGTACTCGCGGAAGGCGTCTACGGCATCGGGGTGGCCAAGCACTTCCTCCGCAAATTCCTCCATTTTGAATTCTTCCTTCTCTTTGAAATAGGTGGCGGATTTTTTCAGTAGCTCGATCTGGTCGATCCGGTTCATTTCGAACTCTTCCGGCAGTTTTTTCTGGATGAACTGCTGGCAAAGGTCAACCATCGTTTCGGTTTGATGGTAGCTGTCTGCGCGGCGCTCCACCTGCAGGAACGCGTCTTTCCAGTACACGGCCTCCTGTTTGCTGTTGCTGTCTACGATGCTGACCTTGAACCCTTCTTCCGACTCGATATTGAAAACGAGGCAGCCTTTATCGAGTTTGTTGATGTTGATACCGTCGTCGTAATTCAGTTGGTAGTTTTCGTCGTTGAGGAACACTTTCAGGTAGGTATCGCGGGTTTCCGACTTGAAAATCCCGATCGCTTCCACCTCTTCGCCGTCTACCTGGCATTTCGAGAAATGGGTGATGTACAGTTCCCCGCCCTTGATTTTGGGGTGGGTGGAATGTTTGTAGAGGTGTTTGGCGATGTTGACGGACTGTTCCTGGAAGTTGTCTTTATTTTCGAAGATGAGGCTGCAGTATTTGTACACTTCATTGAGCTGGATATCGGCTTCGTGGGTGAAGCGGAAATATTCGGCCATGTTGGCGAATGGCTGGATGAAGTAGCTGAGGAGCAGGGTGCCGATGGTTTCGTCCTGCAGTTCGAGCGGTTGCTGCGAAAGCACGAGGGGCTCGTCGTTATTGCCGTTGCCCACCTTATGGATCGTGAGCAGTTCCAGGTCTTTGATATCCGATACGTGAATCATACGGGCTGCAAATTAGGGGCATTTCCCATTTTCCGTCAAAAAAATTAATTTACCGGTATGAAACGCCTGATCACTGCGCTATTGACACTGTCTGCCACCGTGGCCCTCGGCCAGAAAGCCCAGATCCCCTACGTTGCCCGCGACCTTACGAAGGAAAACATGTTTTCCACCAATATCGAAGGCCCGAATTTCGACGCCCGTGGCCAGCTGTACGTGGTGAATTTCAAGCACGACGGCACCGTGGGCCTCATCAGCACCGTTACGGGCCGCGGCAATGTGTTCGTGACCCTGCCAGACAGCAGCATCGCCAACAGCATCGTTTTCGACAAGTCCGGGAATATGCTGCTGGCCGACTTTATCGGTCATAACATATTGAAAGTGAACATGAAAACCCGGAATATCAGCGTTTTCTGCCATTCAGACCGTTTCAACCAGCCCAACGATTTCTGCATCAACGGGAAAGGACAACTCTTCGCCTCCGATCCCAACTGGAAAGCCGGTACCGGCCAGATCTGGCGCATCGATACCGATGGCACCCCCACCCTGCTCGATGGCAACATGGGCACTACCAACGGCATCTGCCTGAGTCCCGACGAAAAAACGCTCTACGTCAACGAAAGCGTGCAGCGCAAAATCTGGCAATTCGATATCAGCGCCGAAGGCAATATTTCCAACAAACGCCTTTTCGCCGAGTTCCCCGATTTCGGGTTCGACGGGATGAAGACCGACCGGGAAGGCAATCTTTACGTAACCCGCTACGGCAAAGGCACGATCGTCATGATCACGCCGGAGGGCGAAATCTACCGGGAAATTCCCCTGAAAGGAAAATCCTGCAGCAATCTCGTATTCGGCGGGCACGATGGCCGTACCGTGTACGTGACGCTGCAGGATCGCAAATGCATGGAATACTTCCGTGCGGAGATTCCCGGCAAAGGCTTATAAACCTTTCCGCATGATGGCCATGGCATCTGTATCGCCATAGTGGCCGATCTCGTTTTGAAGCTCGGCCACCAGTTTCGCCTGGATTTTCTGGTATTTCTTCTGACCGTAAAGGTTCTTCATTTCTGAGGGGTCTTTCTTCAGATCGTACAATTCCCAGCTTTCCACACGCTTGTAGAACCGGATGAGCTTGTACCGCTCCGTGCGCACCCCGAAGTGCGGAGACACCGCGTGCTCGCCGTTTTCATAATAATGGTAATACATCGCCCTGCGGGATTTCCCTTTCCCCGAAAGCCTCGGCAGGAAAGATGCGCCCTGCATATCCACGGGAATTTTCGCGCCGGCGGCCTGCAATAACGTAGGCGCAATGTCGAGGTTCATGACGAAATCGTTGTTGACGGAACCGGGCTTCGCGGCGCCGGGGTAACGCATCACCATGGGCGTGCGGAAAGACTCTTCGTACATGAACCGCTTGTCGAACCAGCCGTGCTCCCCGAGATAGAAACCCTGGTCGGACATATAAATCACGATGGTGTTATCCGTAAGCCCGTGGCGGTCGAGGTAAGCGAGCGTGCGGCCGATGTTGCGGTCGAGCGAAAGCGCGGTGCTCATGTAATCGCGCATGTACCGCTGGAATTTCCACTGTGCGAAACCTTCTTCGGTAAAACGGACGGTTTTGAGCCCGTCGGAAATGGGGCCGTAGAAAGCGTCGAACTTCGCGCGCTGTGCGGGGTTCATGCGTTTGATGTTGCCGTCGCGGCTGGCTTCGGCGCTGTCTCCGAACATTTTGAGATCGTAGCCCATGATCATGGATTTCGATACGCTCATTTCCTGAACGGCAGCGGCTTTCCGGCCTTCATATTTATCGGAGAAATTCGCAGGGAGGTTGAACGTCGTGTTTTCGTAGGCGCCCATGTCGGTGGTGTCGGGGATCCAGGTGCGATGGGTGGCTTTGTGGCCGATAACCAAACAGAAAGGCTGTGTGGTATCGCGCCTGTCGAGCCATTTTTCGGCTTCGTCTTCGATGACGTTGGTGACATATCCGTCGAATCTTTTCTTCGATCCGTCCATCATAAGGAAATCCGGGTTGTAATAGGACCCTTGCCCGGGGAGCACCTGCCAGTACGAGAACCCCTGTGGCTGGGTTTCCAGGTGCCACTTCCCGATCCACGCGGTATTGTAGCCGATTTTGCCGAGCTCTTTGATGAAAGTGTTCTGGCTGCCGTCGAACCGGGAATGCTCGTTATCCTTAAACCCGTTGCGGTGGCTGTGCTTGCCCGTCAGGATTACCGCGCGGCTGGGCCCGCAGATGGAATTGGTGACGTAGGCGCGGTTGAATTTCACGCCTTCCCGCGCGATGCGGTCGATGTTGGGCGTTCGTGCATCCTGCCCACCGTAGGCGCCGATGGCCTGGAAGGCGTGGTCGTCGGAAACGATGAGGATGATGTTGGGCTTGCGCTGCGCCATTGCCGTGCCGGAAAGCCCCAGCAACAGGGCCGCAGCGGCAGCCAGTCGTTGTATCTGCATATTCGAGTTATTCGGTTTCGTCGGGGAAAGGCGCGGCTTTCCCGGAGTTTTTCAGCGGCGGCATCTGCGCTTTCCATTCGCGCAGCCGGTCAGACAGCAATGCGGAAAGGGCTTTCACCTTTGCGGGGTTGGCGGCGGAAAGATCGTTCGATTCGCGAAGATCGGCTTCGATGTCGTACAATTCCTTTTTTCCGTCGCGCATGTTGTAGATCATTTTCCAGCGGCCCTGGCGCACGGCGGATTTGTAATTGATCCCCGGCCCGTCCTGCGGCTGCCATTTGTTCGGAAAATGCCACACCAGTGTTCGCGTGGAGTCGGCGGAACGGGGGTTTTGCAGTACGTTCACGAAACTCTTTCCGTCTACCGGCTGCACCGTTTTATACTGCCGAACGCCGGCCATGGCGAGTATCGTCGGGAAAAAATCTTCGATCATCACATATTGCTTCGTCATCGATCCGGCTTGGGTCACGCCCGGCCATTTCACGATCATCGGCTCGCGGATGCCGCCTTCGTACATAGACCCTTTCCCGGCTTTCAGGGGCAGGTTTTGCGTATGCGAAGGACCGCCGCGCGGGGGCGAATAGCTGAGGCCGCCGTTGTCGCTCATAAAAATAATCACCGTTTGCTTGTCGATGTTCTTTTTCCGGAGATAATCCATGATATCGCCCAAACTTTTGTCCATTCCTTCCAACAGCGACGCATATCGCGCCTCGATCGTATCCAGCCCGGCGTCGAGGTAACGCTGCAGGAAACGCTTATCGCCCTGGATGGGGTCGTGAACGGCGTAATGGCCGAGGTGGAGGAAGAAAGGCTGTTTGGTTTTGACGGGCGTTTCGATGGATTTGATCGCTTCCACCGTGAGGGCTTCCGTGAGGAAAGTTTCCGTGCCCCAATATTCCTCGAGGTCCGGAACGGCCTGTGCGCTCGCTTTGCCGGGGAGGTTCCCGTAATTTTCCCTACCCTGGTAACTCTGCGGATGCCCCGCCGCATGGCCGCCCACATTCACGGTAAAACCAAAGTTATACGGATTGGCGCCGGGCGTGCCCTGCGAGCCCCAGTGCGCTTTGCCGATGTGCACCGTGAAATATCCCGCATCGCGGAGCAGCTGCGGCAACGGTGTGGCATACACGGAACCGGGAATCCCCGCCACAGGGCTGCAACCGTTGATGTTCCAGTCCAGCGGCCCGAACTGATCGTCTGGCCGGTCCGTCGGCCGGTCTTTCACCGGCGATGTCCAGTTGGTGACACGGTGCCGCGCGGCGTTCATGCCGGTCATGAGGCTTACGCGCGTGGGCGTGCATACCGGCGTGGCGTATGCCTGGGAGAATTTCATCCCGTCGGCCGCCAGCCTTTCCATATTCGGTGTGTGGTAACGTTTATTCAGCGGATAAGTGCTGTCGCCCAAAGGGAGCGACGTATCCATCCAGCCCATATCATCGACGAGGAATACGATGATGTTCGGCCGTTGTTGCGCCTGCGCCATCGCCGGGAGCAGCAGTCCGGCGAGGAGGGTGATATTCAATAGTTTCATGGTTCGTTCTTAAGGATTCGCTATCTCATACATACAATATCTGTCCGCGGGATGTCTGGCACCAGCGGATTTCCGTCCACCAATATAATCCCTGTTCCCGCAATTTTCCTCATTTTCTGCCGCATTCATCTGCCGACAAAAAAAGCGGACCCTTCCGGATCCGCCTTCATCATATTTCAAATGATTGATTATCAGGTATTAAGACCGCCGCAAACGCTCAAGGTCTGGCCGGTTACGTAGGCGCTCATGTCGGAAGCGAGGAAGAGGCAAACGTTGGCGATATCTTCGGTGGAGCCGAATTTACCCAGGGGAATTTTGTCGAGGTAAGCTTTGGCGCCTTCGCCGTCTTTCAGGTAATGGGTCATATCGGTTTCGATGAAGCCCGGTGCCACGGAGTTTACGCGAACGTTGCGGCTGCCCAGCTCCTGCGCGATGGATTTCGAGAAACCGATGATCCCTGCTTTGGAAGCCGCGTAGCTGCTCTGGCCCGCGTTGCCTTTGATACCGATGATGGAGCTCATGTTGATGATGCTGCCTTTTTTGGCTTTCATCATCGGGCGCACCACCAGCTTCGTCATATTGAATACGCTTTTCAGGTTTACGTCCATCACCTCGTCCCACTGCTCGGGGCTCATGCGGAGGATCAGGTTGTCTTTGGATATACCGGCGTTGTTCACGCAAATATCAACAGTGCCGAACTCTTTCACCACATCGTTTACCAGCGCTTCGCATTCTTCGAACACGCCGGCGTTGCTTTTGTATGCTTTTGCTTTCACGCCGAGCGCCTGCAGCTTGGCTTCGAGCGCTTTGGCTTTTTCATCGGAGCTTACATACGTAAAGGCGACATGTGCGCCCTGTTCGGCGAACTTCAGCGCGATCGCTTCACCGATCCCACGGCTGGCACCTGTAACGATGGCTACTTTGTTGTCCAGTAATTTCATTGTAACTGTGTAGTTTTAACTTTAGTCTGATGATGAGTGAAGGTATTGAAAATTACACCTTTCCCTATTGTTTTTCAATAAACCGGAGAATTTCTTCCAGCACATTCCTTTCGTTGTTGAGGCGTGGCACTTTGTGCTGTCCGCCCAGTTTGCCCTTGCTTTTCAGCCATTCCGTGAAGGTCCCCGGCTTGAGGGCGTGCATCGTGGGCCGGCGCAGCGCCATGTCTTTATGCCGTTTGGCTTCGTAATCGGAATTGATGGTTTTAAGGGAGCGGTCGAGGATGTCGATAAACGCGTCGAGGCTTTCGGGCTGCTGCTCGAACTCGACGAGCCATTCGTGCCCACCGCAATCGCCGTCACTGAAATAGATCGGCGCAGCCGTATAATCGTTCACCACGGCGCCTGTTGCGGCGGCCGCTTCGGCGATGGCCTTGTCCGAATTGTCGACGATCAGTTCTTCCCCGAATGCATTGATAAAAGACTTCGTGCGCCCGCTCACCCTGATGCGGTAGGGCGCGAGGGATACGAACTGCACGGTATCGCCCACCAGGTAGCGCCAGAGGCCGCCATTGGTGCTGATCACGAGCGCATAGTTCTTGCCCAGTTCCACTTCGTGCAGCTGCAGGGTGTGAGGGAATTCCTTTCCCAGCTCTTCCATCGGCATGAATTCGTAGAAAATGCCATGCTGGAGGAACAGGAGCAGCCCTTCCTGCCCGATCACGTCCTGCGCGGCGAAGAAGCCCTCCGAAGCGTTGTACGATTCCAGGTAGCTCATATCCGGCTTGCGGATGAGTTTTTTGAACTGCTCGCGGTACGGTGTGAAGCTCACGCCGCCATGCATGTACACTTCCAGGTTCGGCCATACGTCGGCCAGGTTGTCTGTCCCGGTCAGCTCGAAGATCCGTTTGATGAGCACGATCGTCCAGGTTGGTACCCCGGCGATGTTGGTGACATTTTCGTGGATCACGGTGCTGGCCATCCGTTCGATCTTTTCTTCCCATTCGTCCATAAGGGCGATGGAGAGGTCGGGCGTGCGGAGGAGGTTGCCGTAAAAGGGCATATTCTGGAGCATAACGGCGCTCAGGTCGCCGTAATAGCTGTCGGAATCGGGGGAAAGTTTGTTGACCTGGTGGCTGCCGCCGATCACGAGCGATTTGCCGGTGAGCACGTCGGAGTCCGGGTAATTGTTGTAATAGAGCGAGAACACGTCGCGGCCGGAGCGGTAATGGCATTCGTCGAGGCTTTCGACGGATACGGGGATGAATTTGCTTTTATCGGCGGTGGTCCCGGAGGATTTGGCGAACCATTTGATGGGCGTGTTCCAGATGACGTTCTGTTCTCCTTCCATGACGCGCTGGATGTAGGGCTTCATGGTTTCGTAGGAATGAACGGGCACTCTTTGCTTGAACTCTTCGACTTTATATATTTTGGAGAATCCGTACTGTTTGCCGAACTCGGTGTACTGCGCGGCGCTCAGCAGGCTCTGGAAGACCTGCTGCTGAACCTGCAGGGGGTACTGCATAAAGTGCTCTATGCGCCCCATCCGTAGTCTGGCCAATTGCGACAGGGCTGGACTTAATATCTTCATACCGGTTTATAGCAGGGTTTTGTTATAGGTTATTCTACTTGTTTTGCTGCTTCGTCGAGGTAATCTTTCCTTCGGAGCACGAAATTCTGGCCAAGATACACTTTTCTTACCTGTTCATCTTCCGCGAGTTCTTCGGCAGACCCGGCTTTGAGGATTTTGCCTTCGAAAAGGAGGTATGCGCGGTCGGTGATGGAAAGTGTTTCCTGTACGTTGTGATCGGTGATCAGGATGCCGATGTTGCGGTATTTGAGTTTGGCCACGATGCCCTGGATATCTTCCACGGCGATGGGGTCGATGCCGGCGAAGGGCTCATCGAGGAGGATGAACTTGGGGTCTACGGCCAGCGCCCTTGCGATCTCGGTACGGCGCCGCTCGCCGCCGGAAAGAACATCACCGGGGCTTTTGCGGACGTGCTGGAGGCGGAACTCGCTGAGGAGGCTTTCCAGTTTCTCTTTCTGCTGCGCCCGGGTCAGCTTCGTCATTTCCAGGACGGCGGAAATATTGTCTTCCACGCTGAGCTTGCGGAAAACGCTGGCTTCCTGCGGCAGGTACCCGATGCCCATCTGGGCCCGTTTGTACATGGGCAGTTTGGTAATGTTCAGATCGTTGAGGAATACCTCGCCCTCGTCCGGCTTGATCAAACCCACTACCATATAGAAAGTAGTGGTCTTGCCCGCACCGTTGGGGCCCAGCAGCCCTACGATCTCGCCCTGCGTCACCTCCACGGAAACGTGGTTCACCACCGTTCTGCTGCGGTAGCGTTTCACCAATTGCTGGGTATGTATCCTTAATGCCATAGTTAGAATCTCGGCAAAAATAATAAAATCAGCGAATGGACAAGGGTTTTACGCCAATCAGATGAAGGATTTTAACCATTTATTGGCTATTAGCTATTTATTGGGGGATATATTATTTTTGCGGGGCTTCAAAAAAGCAAAGACCAACAATGAAAGTCACCGAACATATCGCCCAGGCGAAAGACACCCTGATCTCCTTCGAGATCCTGCCGCCGCTGAAAGGGAAAAGCATCGACTCCATCTGGGACCACCTGGACCCGCTGATGGAGTTCAAGCCGGCATATATCAATGTCACTTACCATCGCAGCGAGCATATGTTCAAGAAGCGGGCGGACGGGAGTTTCGACAAGGTAGAGATCCGCAAGCGCCCCGGCACCGTGGGCATCTGCGCCGCGCTCATGAACCATTATAAGGTAGACGCCGTGCCCCACCTCATCTGCGGCGGCTTCTCCAAGGAAGAGACGGAAAACGCCCTGATCGACCTGAACTTCCTCGGGATCGACAATGTGCTCGTGCTCCGGGGAGACGCGCCCAAGAACGAAACCTTCTTCGAAGCCCATCCCAACGGCCACCGCTACGCCCTCGAACTGCTCGAGCAGGTGGTTCAGATGAATAATGGCATGTACCTCGAAGAAGACCTCCAGGGAGGCATCAAAACCAAATTCTGCATCGGCGTGGCCGGCTATCCCGAAAAACATTTCGAAGCCCCCAACCTGCAGACCGACATGAACTACCTGAAGAAAAAAGTAGACGGCGGGGCCGATTATATCGTTACCCAGATGTTCTTCGACAATAAAAAATTCTTCGATTTCGTGGCCAAATGCCGCGAAAACGGCATCAATGTGCCCATCATCCCCGGTCTCAAGCCCCTCACCTCCAAAAAACAACTGACCGTGCTCCCGCGCATCTTCCACGTGGATATGCCCGACGAGTTCGCCAACGAGGTGGTGAAATGCAAAACCGATAAGGACGTAGAACTGGTAGGCACCGAATGGCTCATCCAGCAGTCGAAAGAACTGAAGGCCGCCGGCATCCCCGTGCTGCATTATTACACGCTCGGCAAACCCAAAGTGGTACAGGCGGTGGTTTCGGCCATCCAGTAAAAATGGAAAAACCATTGCGTGGATACGCAATGGCTGTGTTTCCCTATAACTGTCACACCTTTGTTTAGAAAACTTATTGGTGATGTATTGCTTGGTATTATGACGCCTGCCATTCACCTTACCCCTACCCGGGGATAAAAAATAAAAGAGGAGGGACCACCGCACGGTGGTTCCTCCTCTTTTTATCTGGTATCGATAATCCCTTAATAATCTTCCCGGTTGAACAGGAAACCCACGCTAAGCCCCACGTACTGGTTGCGGCTACGGGTAAAACCACTGCGGTCCACATCTTTCATCCCGATATTGCAGTTGGCCGCGATGGTCAGCGAGCTGAAAAACTCGTACCCTACGGAAAAATGCGCACCGGCGTCCCAACGGTTCATCCGGATAACGTCCACATCGTCCCCGCCACCCGAAAACCGTATTTTCCGGTATTCATGGCTCTGCACCTCCCCGTCGCGCGTGATCTGGTAAGTGTACCTGCCGCTGAGGCCATAACCCAGGTAGGGGCCCAGCCCGCCGGTGAGGTAACCTTTTCCTACGGGCAATTTATACACAATGTTCAACGGTAATTCAAGATAATTCAGTTCCATCCGCCGGCCTTTGGAAACCAGCGTCCCCGGAACATCGGGTTTCAGCCAGGGCTGATCGCGAATGGTAGCGCCTTTCCGGATGTAGCGGAAATACGGCTGCAGGTAAATCCTGTTCGCTAACGGGATGTTCAGCATCAGGTCGGCATGCCAGCCATAGAGCGGGTCCATGTAACCTTTGCCGATAATGTCGGCGGCATCTCCGCTGAATTCAATGTTGGATGCGTTCATCCCTCCTCTCACGCCTATACTAACCTGTCCAAATACAACGGGGGTTACATACATGAGCATGCACACGATTAAAGCTCTCTTCATGGATATAGTTTTAGGGGGCCCGACGATCCTAAGGCTGGCATAATCGAAAAAATTGGAGCGTAATTCGGTTAGGGGTCCTATAATCGTCGTCTACTGTCCTTTGTAATGCGGTCGCAAGCTACTACAAAGAAGATTGAGTTTCATTGTATAAACATCCGTAATAACCAATTGTTAACTTAAATTCCCGTTTTCGTGTCCCAAAGCGCCGTTTTAGCCGCTGAACCGTTGATAGTGAATGCATAGGCGACAAAAAAAGCCAGGCATGGATCCGGTCCACGCCTGACTTTTCAAATATTGAGTGTTGCGATGAAAGCTCCGTTTAACGGCCCGCGAACTTGTAACCTACGGTCACGCCGAAGGAAGTGTTGCGGCGGGAATTGTCGCTGTTACCGTTCTGCTGGATATTCACCAGGCCCAGGTCTGCATACAGCCCGAAGTTCAGGCCCTGGGGCAATTCGTACCCGAACTGGAGGTTGGCACCCGCGTCGAAGCGCTTGATGTCATTGTCCCAGTCGATGTCGCGGCTGCCCGTGATGCCAAATGCCTGACCTTCCAGTTTACCACCCAGGCCCATAGCGAAGTAAGGGCCGGCACCGAGATACAGGTTACCCGATCCTACTTCCGGCTTGAACATGAAGTTGACAGGCAGCTGCAGGTAGTGGATGCGCATCTTACCCTCGAAATTCCCGTTCTTCTCCTTACCGCCCTTGCCGGAATACAGCAGGCTCGGCTGGATAACAAATTCGTCGGCCAGCGGAAGATCTACCGTTACACCGCCACGAAGACCGGTCAATAAATCGCTGGTTTCCTTGTTGCCGTTCAATTTATACGTCTGGCTGGAAAACTGCGGTCCTGCCACCACCCCGAATTTAACCTGGGCAAATGTGGCGCCTGCCATCAGCATGGCTGCAACGGACAAGAGAACTTTTTTCATGATATGTTTTTGTTGTTTTAGGAAAATGTTGCTTTACGGATGTAAGTGTTGACTAATAAACTGCCATCCCGATCAAATTGTTTACTTGCTGCGGCCGAGCATATAGCCGACGGAAAAGCTCCAGACCCGGTTTTTACCCTTATCGTCGGAACTGTTGTCTGTCCCGGAAAGGATTTTACCGAAGCCGAGGCCGTACTGGGCAGACAGCAGGAAATTCTTGTATTCGATACCGGCGAGGAGGTTACCGCCATAGTCGAACCGTTTGAATTTGTCGTATCCCTTGTTGGGGTCGCCGTCGTTGAACGGGGTATCGTCGTCCCACTTGATATTGCTTTCGCCGGAAGTTTTGATACCGGCCACGGTGGCTTCCCATTTGTTTTTACCGCCTACACCGAATGCCGCATACGGGCCGGCGCCGAGGAAAACGCGGGTGTCTTGCCCAACGGGGATTTTACCTACGAAGTTTACGGGAACTTCTATGTAACGGGGGCCGGTCGTTGTTTTGAAGTAGTTGAGGCCGTCAGACTCGCCACGTTCGAGTTTTGTGCCCTTGCCGGTGTAAAATACGCCCGGCTGCAAAGAGAGGACGGGAGAAAGCGGAAGGTCCGCGATCGCGCCGATGTGGAATGAATTCAGGGAACGGCTTTTATCGACCGAACCGCTGTTTGCGTCTGAAACGTTTGCCACGTTCCAACCGCCTTTTACACCTACTCTTACCTGGGCCATTGCAGCAACCGACATGCCGATCGCTACACACGTTAACATCATCTTTTTCGTCATAACCATTAGTTTTGGTGATGACAGGTAAATTCCAAAGAACGTGCCAAAGCCTGCGAATGCCGTTCCAACTTTTTGAAAATCAACACCATATGGTCTACTGCTTTCGTTTATCGCCTCCCGTCTCCCGTTTCAGAAAATCATCTAATTGGGATACTCCGAGGCGTTTGGCCAGGATTTTTTTCCGCTCATCGAGCAGGTAGACAACCGGTGTGGCATATACGTCGTAGAATTTACGGTAGTTGGTTTTGTATTCGGGGTCCCAGGCGTGGACCCAACCGGTCATTTTGTTGTCGCGGATGAATTTGGTCCATTCTTCTCGCGTGCCGTCTGTCCGCACCCCCAGCATCGTAACCCCTTTATCTTTCCAGCTGGCCTTCCAGGCGGAGTCGAGCTTCGGCACTTCGGTGACGCAGTGGCCGCAGGTGGGGTCCCAGAAAACGATCACGGTGTATTTGGATTTGATGTCGTACAGGCTGGTTTTCCGCGCGGAAGTGTCCTTCAATTCCAGCGGCGCCGCCTGTTGCCCGATGAGGTTCGGTGCGATGGTATAGGCGCGGCTGATGATCTTGTCGCGCAGCTCGTCGCTCAGCCAGAACGCTTCCCCGGTCACGTAATATTTTTCCACGAGGTGAACGAAAACCGCGTCCATCCCCATGACCGGGCTCGTTTCATAGGTATGTGTCAGCCACCATACCACAAACTTGAAAGATTCCTTGTCTTTCCGTGTTTTGGCGACGATTTTGTCTGCCTCCAGGATCACGGAATCGGGCACTGGCGCCACGAGCTGCTTGAAATAGCGATCGAGGCGGGCTTCGAGGATGGGCGTGCGCACGAGGCGCCCGTCTCCCAGGTCCACATCGTCCCAATAATGTCCTTTATAATAGAAATACGGATAGGTGGAATCGGCCGTTCCGTCGGCGCGCCGGGGAACGGGGGTATCTGCGGTTCGCGCATGGCTTTGAAAATAGCGGCCAGCAGCGACGCGGGATGTTTCGAAATGACGTTGGCCCGGTAATCCTGGAGCTGCTTCCCGAAGGCGTCTGACAGGGGGCGGAGCGCCGCGGAGTCTGCCGCGGTGCGGGCGGCCGAGGCTTTGGCCTGCAGCTCGCGGCTATTCTGGAGGATGAATTTGTTGTAGTCGGAGAACATGGCATTGTCCGGGCTGCCGGTAAAAACCGTGTTGGCCAGGAGGTCGGCCGTGTCTGCCTGGATGGAGAACTGCTGCTTTTTATCGAGTAAAATCTCGAAATACTTTTGCTTTCCGGGCAATACGATGAGGTAAATGCCGCCGGGAAGGGCTTCCTTGCCCTGGAGCACGGCGGTGCCCTGATCGTTGATCTTCGCAGAATCCATTACATAAGTGGTTTTGCCCATATAATGGCCGAGGTACAAGGTGCCCGATGGCAGGTTCCGGAAACTGACGGTGATCTGGTAGCCCTGCGCATGAAGGGATAAAGTGCTGCAAAGGCAGCCGAGCAGGAGAGTTAGCAGTTTTTGCATAGGAGGAATAAAAGTAAATAAAACCGTCCTACCTTTGCACCCGTGAGGAAAAAAATGTAGTACTTGAAAATGTGCCCGTAACCGGCTATGCCGCGGAAGGCAAAGCCCTTGCCCGGGTAGACGGCAAGGTGATCTTCATCGAGGGCGGTGTGGTGCCCGGCGATGTGGTGGACGTAAGGCTGTCGAAAAGCAAAAAAGACTGGGCCGAAGGCAAAGCCACCCACATCCGGAGCTATTCCGATCAACGAACGGAGCCTTTCTGTGAACATTTCGGCATTTGCGGAGGTTGTAAATGGCAGATGTTGCCCTACGATCAGCAAATGGCTTACAAACAGCAACAGGTGGAAGACAATCTCAAACGCATCGGCCACCTCGAATTCCCGCCCCTGGAACCGATCCTGGGCGCGGAACACATCCGCCGTTACCGGAACAAGCTGGAATTCACCTTTTCCAACAAGGCGTACCTGACCGATGCGGAAATGCCGGCCAAAGGGGAAGAAATCCCCCGCCGCAACGCCATCGGCTTCCATATTCCGCGCCTTTTCGATAAAGTGCTGGATATCAAGACCTGCCACCTCATGGAAGAACCGGCGAACCTTATCAAGAACACCATCCGGGCTTATGCCGAAAAGCATGACCTGTCTTATTACGACATCCGCCAGCAAACCGGATGGCTGCGCAACCTCGTACTGCGCATCTGCTCCACCGGCGAAGTAATGGCCAACCTCGTGGTCCATCATGAAGACGAAGCCCTGAAAGGCCTCCTCGATCACCTGCTGGAACAGGTTCCCGCCATCACCACCCTGCTTTACACCATCAACCCGAAGAAAAACGACAGTATCTTCGATCTCGAGCCGAAAACCTGGTTTGGCAAAGGATATGTGGAAGAGAAACTGGAGGATTTTACCTTCAAGATCGGGCCGAAATCGTTTTTCCAGACCAATACGTTCCAGGGCGAAGCCCTGTATAAAGTGACGCGCGAATTTGCGGGACTGACCGGTAAGGAAACGGTGTACGATTTGTACTGCGGTACCGGCAGCATCGGGATTTTCGTGTCGCGGCAGGCGGGCAAGGTAGTGGGCATCGAGCTCATCCCCGAAGCCATCGCCGATGCGAAAGAGAATGCGGCCATGAATAACGTGACGAATGCGGAATTTTTCGCGGGAGATGTGATCGACATTGCCGACGATGCGTTTTTTGCCGCCCATGGCGCGCCGGACGTGATCATTACCGACCCTCCGCGCGCAGGCATGCACGAAAAACTGACGGCCAAACTGCTCGAAGTAGCGGCGCCGCGCATCGTATACGTATCCTGCAACCCCGCCACGCAAGCGCGCGACCTCGCCCTGCTGGCCGAAAAATATACCATCGAACGGGTGAGACCGGTAGATATGTTCCCGCACACCCACCACATCGAGAACGTAGTGCTGCTGCAGCGCAGATATTAATATTGCAGCGTGAAGAGGTAACAGAGATTGACAGTAACCATCACGAATAAGTAACGGTCATGAGTGAGATGAGACCCGGAAAATTCCAGTATTTACCACTGGTCATCAAGTATTTGTTAATCATCAACGTCGTTGTCTGGCTGGCCCAGGTGGCGCTGTTGCAGATGTACGGCTTCAAGCTGAGCGATTATCTCGGGCTGCGGTATTGGGGGAGCGAATACTTCCGGCCGCACCAGTTCATCACCCATCTTTTCCTGCACGACGAAAGCAATTTCCTCCATGTTTTCTCGAACATGTTCGCCCTCTGGATGTTCGGCTCCACGCTCGAAAACCGCTGGGGGCCGAAGCGTTTCCTGAATTTCTATCTCATTTGCGGCCTCGGCGCGGCGCTTTGCCATGAATCCGTGCTCACGTATGAGAACATGCAGCTCTCCAAACTCGCACAGGCATTTTACGATCATCCGACGCTCGATAATTTCCGGGTTATCGTCGACAAATACGGGATCGACGAGATGCAGAGCTTCGTGGATGCATGGCAGCGGCTGCCCGCAGATTCAGACCAACTGGTCTGGCAAACCAAACATTTCGTGTCCGTTTTCGTGGAACAAATCAAAAATATTCCCACGGTAGGGGCATCCGGTGCGGTTTTTGGGGTATTGCTGGCTTTCGGGTACCTGTACCCCAACCAACAACTGTTCATCATTCCCATTCCTTTCCCGATCCGGGTTAAATATTTCATCGGCGGGTACATCCTGTGGGAATTGTATGTCGGTTTCAAGAACCAGGCGGGGGATAACGTAGCGCATTTCGCGCACCTGGGCGGTGCGCTTTTCGCCTACATCCTGCTGAAGATATGGGGCGAGCGAAGCGATCCCCGCAGTTAAAAACCTTTTAAAATCGTATTTTTGCATACAAACACCAGTGCCATGGAAGTAGCAGAAAAAGAGCGGACCCCGGGCCTGTCCCTCGGAGAAGAAAAGAACATGGTAACCCAGCTTCTGCTAGTGAACATTACCGTATTCATCCTCCTGTACTTCATCAAGATCATTTTCTTCATGGAAGGGTACCAGGAGCCGCATTTCGTTCGTGATATCATGACCAACACCATGGTGTCTGCCTCACCGGGGACCCTGCTTGTCAAGCCGTGGACCCTGCTCACGGCGATGTTCGCGCATCTCGAATTCTGGGATATTTTCAGCAATATGGTCTGGCTCTTTGTGTTCGGCACCATCCTGCAACAACGCGCCGGATACAAACAGATACCCGTCGTTTACGTGCTCGGCAGCTTCGCCGGATACGCCACTTATATGGCCGCCGTTAATTTACTGCCCGGCGTTTTCCCGCCCGTAACCGCAGGTTCCGGCATCATGGGCGCGCACGCCGGCGTGATGGCCATGGCCGCCGGTATCACCTTCCTTTCTCCGGGGCTCCGCGTGTTCCCTCAGCTCTGGCGCGGCGGGGTGCCCGTATGGATCTTCTTCGGGATTTTCCTCGTGGTGCACATCGCTTCCGTGTCGCTGGGAGATGGCAGCATGACCAACCTGGCTTATATGGCCGGAGGCGCCATCGCCGGCGCTGTTATCGCATTGGCGCTGCGGAACGGCAGCCGCTTCGGCGACAGATCTTTCGACCTCTTCTACAACATCACCCATATTTTCGATCCAAAAAAAGTTGAGCCGCAAAGCTGAGGAAAGCGCCACTTTCCCCGAGCCGCCTTCCCGCACCACGCCCCTGCCCTACGTAAAAGTGGGCCAGGTCCCGGAACACCGCATCAACGAAATCCTCGACAAGATCAACGATCAGGGCATGGAAAGCCTCTCGCCCGAAGATCGCGAAATCCTCATCCGCGCCAGCCGCGACGAAGAATAACACGGATTTTACAGAAAATGCGCGGCAGCTTTATTATTTTAGCTGTTCAACATCCCATGCCCCATCGCCTGTTATGAAGTTATCCCGACTCCTCAACATTCGCATTGCGACTTACGTCATTTCACTGATGCTTGTTGCCTCCGCCTGGCTGCCGCTCCTCAGGCCGAGAAATTATATGCCCTTTGGCTTCGCCGGCCTCGCATTTCCCGTTCTCTGGGTCATCGTTATCATATTGATGGCCGTGTTGTGGAAAAAGCAACGCCCGTACTGGCGCATCCCGCTGCTGGCGCTGGTTTTGTCTATCCGCGGCATCATCCCCTATTTCGCATTCGGCGGCATCCGGGGCGATGTGGACGCCTCCGCGAAATCGTTCACCATCATGACCTTCAACTCCTCCAGCATGGGGTTGAAAAATTATAAAACCGACTCGCCCATCGTCCGCAAAATCGATGAAGTACTCCGCGAAGCTTCGCCAGACATCCTTTGCATGGAGGAGTTTTACACCAATTCCCGGCCCGACCGCGACCGGCACCTCCAGCGCATCCGCGAAGCCGGCAATTATCCTTACCATTACTTCGCCCCGCATTTCGTGAACTGGAAAACCTGGCATTACGGCACCATCGTCTTTTCCCGCTTCCCCATTATCGACTCCGCCCGCGTCCCGTTCAAAGGTGGTTATGGCCGCGATGAAGACCTGCTGCGGCTGCGGCTCCTCGTGCATGGCGATACGGTAGGCCTGCTGGTGGCGCACTTCGCGTCGTACCAGCTCAACAGCGACCAGTACAATTTCCGCAGGGCCATCCTGCCCTTCAGCGGGAGAAGGCTCACCAAAAGGCTCATCGCCCATCAGGCCAATATCCTGAAAGATGAAATGGAAAAAATACCAGAACCGGTCATCGTGACGGGCGATTTCAACGACGTTCCCCTGTCTTACACCTACCACACGGTTCGCGGCAACCGGCTGCAGGACGCCTGGCTGGAACGGGGATTCGGGCTGGGGAGGACTTTCTCCTCCATCTCGCCCACCTTGCGGATCGATTACGTGCTGCCCGACGAGCGATTCCAGGTGGAAGATGTGAAAGTATACCGGAGCCGCCTGCTGCAACATTTTCCCCTTTCAGCGCGTTTATCTTTGCGCCGGTAAAGCGGGCCCGTCACACAATAAAGAGAATTTGCATACGAAACCGGCTGTTCCACAACCTGGCATTACATTTATTAACGTATTGTCAATTAATGATTTAAATTTATAGCAGCCAAACATTTGACCTGTTGAAATTTTTACGACTTTTTACAAAAGGGTTTTTCCTGACGGTGAACATCCTTGTTGTTGTTTTTTTCCTTCTTGCCTGCCTGGTCCCCTTCATTTCCCCGGTACGGTTTTGGCCGATCAGTTTCCTGACCCTCGGGTTTCCTTTTCTGCTGGCCATCCTGGGGCTTTTTCTCATTTTCTGGCTCATCTTTCATCCCAAATACGCGCTCATCCCGCTGGTAGCGATATTGCTCGGCTGGAAGTCGGTTTCCTCCTTCGTGGCGATCCGCTGGCCGCAGAACTGGGATACGGCCGACCGGCCAGACGGGAGTTTTAATGTCATGAGCTTCAACGTGGCGCTGTTCGGGCTGTATAGCACGAAGAACAGCAAGCCCGTACGCGATTCCATTTTCAGGCTGATAGCGCGGTATGAACCGGATGTGCTGTGCCTGCAGGATTTTTATACTTCCGAAAAAAAGAACGATTTCAATAACCGGGAAGATATTTCGCGGGAACTGGATATGCCCCACCGTTTCTTTTCGAGCGATTTCAACCGGAACGGCACCCAGCACTGGGGGAGCATCATCTTCTCGAAATTCCCCATCATCCTTTCCGACAAAGTGAAATTATCGAGCGGGCCGCTGGGCGAAAGCCTCATTTTCGCAGACATCGTTAAGGGCGACGACACGGTCCGCGTCATCAACATGCACCTCGAATCTTTCCGGTTCAACAAGGAAGATTACCAGTCTATCAACAAGGTGAAAGCCCAGAAAGACACGGGGCTCGTGGCCACGCGCGGCATCCTCTACAAAATGCGCGACGCGTACGTCCGCCGCAGCCGCCAGGCCGTGATCGTAGCCGATTTCATCCGGACGAGCCCGCACCCCGTGGTGGTTTGCGGCGATTTCAACGACACCCCGGCCAGTTATACCTATTATACCATCCGCGGCAACCTGCAAGACGCGTTCCTGCAAAAAGGCAGCGGTGTCGGCAGAACTTTCTCCGGCATTTCGCCCACCCTGCGCATCGATTACATCTTCGCAGACCCCACGTTTACCGTCCACGGCTTCCGCACCATCCCCACCGACCTCAGCGACCATTACCCCGTGATCACGAATTTGCGGTTCGGGGAGGATGAATAAGCTTCATAAGTTTGTCTTCGGCTTTTGGCTAAAAAATTCGAAATTAGGGTGATAAAATGCGAAATTCGCCCCTCGAACCTTTTGATATGTCAGAACAGCTTAAACTACACAATACCCTAAGCCGACAAAAAGAAGTATTCACACCGTTGTATCCCGGTCACGTGGGCATGTACGTGTGCGGACCCACCGTTTCGGGGAGTCCCACCTCGGCCATGCACGCCCGTTCATCACGTTCGACGTGCTGTACCGGTACCTCCTGCACCTGGGCTACAGAGTGAGATACGTCCGCAATATCACCGACGCCGGGCACTTTGAGGAAGAAGGAAGGGACGCGGAAGACAAGATCGCCAAAGGCGCGCTCCTGGAAAAACTGGAGCCCATGGAACTGGTGCAGAAATACACCAACCTCTTCCACTGGGCCATGGAACAGTTCAACAACCTCCAGCCCAGCATCGAGCCCACCGCCACCGGCCACATCGTGGAACAGATCGAAATGATCAAAAAGATCATTGACGACGGGTTCGCATACGAAGCCAACGGCTCCGTGTACTTCGACGTCAAGAAATATTCCGAACAACATCATTACGGTATCCTCAGCGGCCGCGTCATCGAAGACCAGCTGGAAACCACCCGCGAACTGGATAACCAGGACGAAAAGCGGAACAAGGTCGACTTCGCCCTGTGGAAAAAAGCACCGCCCGAGCACCTCATGCGCTGGCCCAGCCCCTGGGGCGACGGCTTCCCCGGATGGCACATCGAGTGCTCCGCCATGAGCGGCAAATACCTCGGCAAACAGTTCGATATTCACGGCGGCGGGATGGACCTCCAGTTCCCGCACCACGAATGCGAAATCGCCCAGAGCACCGTTGCACATGGAGACATGATGGCCCGCTATTGGGTCCATAACAACATGATCACCATCAACGGGAAAAAGATGGGCAAAAGCTACGGCAACGTCATCCGCCTCACAGACCTCTTCGCCGGCACGCACCCGCTGCTGGAAAAGGCTTACAGCCCCATGACCATCCGTTTCTTCATCCTCCAGACCCATTACCGCTCCACGCTCGACTTCTCCAACGAAGCCCTGCAGGCCGCGGAAAAAGGGCTGGCGCGCCTCTGGTCTGCCTTTGAAACGCTTCAGAAACTGGAATACGCCGGCAACGGAAGCCCCATCAACGATGAGCTGGATAAACAAGTGCGTGAATTCTGCGACGATTGCGCCGCCGCCATGAGCGACGATATCAGCACCGCCCGCGTGCTCGCCAATCTCTTCGAACTGGCGCCCATCGTAAATTCGCTCCGCGGCGGACAGATAAAAATGCACGAGCTCAGCGAATCCACGTTCGCCTTGCTCAAAACCACCTGGCAAACGTTCCTGGTAGACATCCTCGGCATGCGCTCCGAAGAAACCGCCGACACCGGCAAGCTCGACGGCGTGCTCCAGCTGCTGATCGACATCCGGAAAGAAGCCAAGGGCCGCAAGGATTACGCCACGTCAGACAAAATCCGGAACCAGCTCCAGGCCATCGGCATCCAGCTGAAAGACGAAAAAGACGGGACCGTTTCCTACGCCATCGATTAACCGACATCAACATGACACCGCACGAAGTTTACATTCAACATCTTCGTAAGGATAAAAAACTGCAAAAGATCGTCTCCGCCCCGCTGGAAGTACTGCCGGTGCGGAAAAACATCGCGCTGAAGCTTGTGGGCTCTATCATGAGCCAACAGTTGTCGGTCCGCGTGGCGGAGGTGATCTACGGCAGATTCCTGGCGCTTTACGGTGGTAAGGAACCCAAGCCCCAACAAATCCTCGATACGCCGCCCGAAACCCTCCGCGCCATCGGGCTTTCCAACGCCAAAGTCTCCTACGTCCACAACGTGGCCCGCTTCGTGATCGAAGAAAAACTGACCGACGCCCGCCTCCACAAAATGAGCGACGACGAAGTGATCGCCTACCTCACCCGCATCAAGGGCGTGGGCCGGTGGACCGTCGAAATGCTGCTCATGTTCTACCTCGGCCGGGAAGACATCTTTTCTCCCGACGATCTCGGCATCCAGCAAGCCATGACCCGGCTGTACAAGCTCGACCACTCCGACAAAAAGCTGCACCGCGCACGGTTGCTGGAACTGTCCGCCAAATGGGCGCCCTACCGTTCACACGCGTGCCGGTACCTCTGGGCCTGGAAGGATGGTGAATAAAAAATTGAAAATCAAGGGAAAACGTACGAAGTAATGTACGTCGTATCCGTCGGGCTTTCCAGCTGGATGAGCCCTACCCCTTTTGCGTAGAAATTCGTGAATATTTCCTGTGCGGGATAGACCGGGGGAACGGAAGCTTCCGTCCTGACGCCGATCACATCGTCGAAAGTCTGCCCCTGTTTCGTTGTTTTGGGCGCTCCTTTTTGGATGATGGTGTGCGTAACGGTGACGTTGACCTTCCCGAGAATGGGAATATCGACGAGTACGGATTCCGTCCACGACCCGCCGGGCGGCAGGTTATCGCGGAGGTAAACAGTGTGGAATTTATCTGCCTGCGCACCGGGGATGTCCGAAAAATCGGCCATGGTTTCATATTCACCGCCACCGCAGCGGAAAAGGGATTTATCGCCCATGTCCACATCTTCGAGCACACGCCAGGGCTGGCCACTGATCATGGAATCGCCTTTTACGAGGAGCGTGTAGCGCAGCGTATCGGTAGACCCGTCTACCATATTATAGGAAAACGTAGCGCCTGTGAAGTAGGGCGCATAATCGCAGGTTGTACCCTTAATAGGCGTTTCCTTGCTTTTTTCCTTTGTGCAGGCCGAGAAGGCCAATACGGCCACAGCCAGTAAGAGTCTCGCTTTCATGAATATGCAGTGTCAGGACTAAGTTACCGGATATTTTCTAAACTTTATTATGTCCATCTTACACTTATTTAGAAAATATTTAAAGAAAAACTTGATAACTTAACTCCCGAAATCTGAATCGAACCCGTTAATCTATTTATTGAACGAAACCCGACACGTTATGCGAAACTTTCCACGTTACGGCTGTGCCATACTTTTGGCCATGCCATCAACTTTCCGGGAGGCCAGTCCGCCTCCGCGTTTTTCCCGACAAGCAGCCAGACCCGTTTGCGTGTAGCCCGATTTGTTGCCCGGTTGTATGATATGGAATTATTAACAGTGAATTATTGCATCGGTAATTAGAAGGATCTGAATCGAGCCAGTTGCCATTTTTTTGAACAACCTAAACAGAACAATTATGCTAAACATTCCACGTTGTGGCAAAGCCATGCCCATGGCTATGCTTCAGGCTTCCCACTACATTTCGACTATTGGTTGATACGACACAGTGAATATATCATTGACGAATTGCATCGGTAATTATTGAATCGATACCCGTTACTATTTTTTTGAACGAAACCTAACACGTTACAGTTATGCGAAGAATTCCACGTTATGGCGGAGCCATGCTCATGGCTGTGCTCGCCGTCTTTTCAGGAGACATGCCCGTCTCCCACGCCCAATCTGTCCAGCAAACTACCCAGCAAACGGTCAGGGGAAAAATCAGGGATGGCAAGAACGTCTCCCTCCCCGGTGTAACGGTAGTATTGAAAGGCACTACCAAAGGGACAGTTACAGATGAAAAAGGGAACTTCACGCTGACCGGCGTGGAGCCCAATTCCGTGCTCGTGATCCAGTTTATCGGGTACGAAACCCAGGAGCATCCGCTCAACGGCGCCACCTCCGTCACCATCACCCTCAAGGAAACGGAAAGTCAGCTCGACGAGTACGTGGTAACCGGGTATGGCGTCACTAAGAAAGTGACCAAAACCGGTTCGGTGAGCACGGTGAAGGGGGAAGAAATCAAGCAGGCGCCCACGGTGAACGTATCTAACGCGCTGGTGGGCCGCGTTTCCGGGCTGATGGCCCTCAACAACAGCGGTGAGCCCGGCTACGACGGTTCCCGCATCCTCATTCGCGGCCGAAGCACCTTCAACAACTCCGACCCGCTCGTGGTGATCGACGGAATTCCCCGCGACGGGTTCCAGCGGCTCAACCCGAACGACATCGAGAACATTTCGGTGCTCAAAGACGCATCCGCCGCCATCTTCGGCTCCCGCGCGGCCAACGGCGTTATCCTCATCACCACCAAGCGCGGTAAAACGGGCAAGCCTACACTGAGTTACAGCTTCAACCAGGCCTTCACCCAACCCACGCGCATTCCCGAAATGGCCGACGCGCCTACGTATGCCAAAATCGTGAATGAAATCAACGTGAACGCCGGCGGAGCGGCGCCCTTCACCGAGCAGGACATCCAGAAGTTCGCTTCCGGCTCCGACCCCTGGACGCATCCCAACACCGATTGGGTCGGCGAAGTGGTGAAGCCCCTTAGCAGCCAGAACCGTCACGATCTCTCGCTGCGCGGCGGGTCAGACAAGTTCATTTACTTCGTTTCCCTCGGAACGCTTTTCCAGGACGGGATTTTCAAGGAAAGCGCCACCAAATACCGGCAGCATAATGTCCGCATCAACCTCGACGCGAACGTCAACAAATACTTCACCGTTCGCCTCGACGTGGCTGGCCGGCTCGAAGACAGGAACTTCCCGCCCAGGAGCGCCGGTTCCATCTTCCGCGCACTCCTCCGCGGACGGCCCACCGAAGCCGCCGTCTGGCCCAACGGACTGCCCGGCCCCGACATCGAGTACGGTGATAACCCCGTGGTAACCAGCACCAACGCCATCGGGTATCAGAAAGACAAAACCTACATCCTCAACAGCAACCTCGGCGCGGTGCTTTACATCCCGCAGGTGGAAGGCCTCTTCCTCGACGCCAATTTCGCGCTGGACCAGTCTTTCAACTTCAACAAACGCTTCATCAAGCCCTGGACGCTGTATTCCTTCAACGGTTTCGATCAAAACGGCCAGCCGAAAGTGTCTGGCTCCAACCGCGGCGTGTCTGCCCCCGAGCTGGAGGAATGGTTCAACCAGGGCCAGAACATTACGCTGAACGGTAAGATCAACTATATCCGCGCATTCGGCAAACACAACGTGGGCGGCCTTGTGGCCATAGAACGCAGCGAGCAGCGCGGCGATGCGGCCTGGCTGAGGAGGAAATATTATCTCTCCGGTTCCGTTGACCAGATCAACGCCGGCTCCAACGACGAGAAAGACAACAGCGGCAGCGGGTTCGAATACGCCCGCCTGAACTATTTCGGCCGTTTCTCGTACAATTACTCGGAAAAATACCTGTTCGATTTCAACTGGCGGTACGATGGATCGCAGAATTTCCCCGAAGGCCGCCGGTTCGGCTTCTTCCCCGGCGTTTCGGCCGGTTGGGTGCTGAGCAGCGAACCGTTCTGGAAATCGACGTTCGGTTCCACGATGGATTATTTCAAGATCCGCGCGTCTTACGGACAAATGGGGAACGATCTCATCAAGGCATTCCAGTACGTACAGACTTACAACATCATCGCCAACGGGCCCGTTTTCGGCGGCACGCCCAACAGCGCCATCAACCCGTCTACCATTCCCAACCCGTTCATCACCTGGGAGCGGTCCAACAACACCGACATCGCGTTGGAAACGAAGCTGTTCAATGGTTTGATCGGGCTGGAAGCGGAGTTCTTCTTCACACACCGTAAAGACATCCTCGCGCCCCGCCAGGCTTCCATCCCGCTGTATACCGGCATGACGCTGCCGGATGAAAATATTGGCGAAGTGAAGAACAAAGGCGTGGATCTCCACATCACCCACAAACGCACCGTGAACAAGTTCACCTACGAAATCGTGGCGAACATTTCCCACGCCAAAAACAAGATCGTGAACTGGGACGAAGCGCCGAACACGCCCGAATGGCAGAAAGTGACCGGCAAACAGATCGGCGCACCGCTCTATTACCGCGCTATCGGCATCTTCCGCGACGCCGATCACGTAAACAGCTATCCACACGTGGGCGGCGCGCGGCCCGGCGACATCATCTTCGAAGACCTGCCCACCAAAGACGGCAAGGGAGACGGGGTGATCAACGACCTCGACCGTATGCGCATCGACCGTTCGGAATACCCGACCTGGAACTACGGGCTGACGCTGGCGGCCAATTATCGCAATTTCGACGTGACGATGCTGTGGCAGGGCGCCACCGGATCGAGCCAGTACATCCGGACGGAATCCGGCCTCATCGGGAACTTCCCCATGAAGATCGCAAACGACCGCTGGACGACCGACAACATCGACGCATCCATGCCGCGGCCGTACGACCGTGACCGTGAGTACTGGGTGAGCCGTCCGAACTCGTTCTGGTTCTGGAACACCGATTATCTGCGGCTGAAGACGGTGGAACTGGGGTACACCATCCCCGAGCGCCTCCGGAAACGCGCGGGCATCGAAGACCTGCGGATTTACGTGAGCGGACAGAACCTCATTACGTTCGACAAGGTGAAGATCTTTGACCCGGAATCTCCCTCCGGCAGCGGACAATTCTATCCGCAAACGCGCATCTTCAACGTTGGCCTGAACCTCACCTTATAAAACAAGCGTCATGAAAAGAACAATTCAACACCTTACATATATGCTTCTTGCGGCGATGACGTTGTTTTCTGCTGCCTGCAACAAAGACATACTGAATAAAAAGCCGCTGAACGATTACAGCGACGAAGACGTCTGGAAAGATCCTCCGCTGGTGGTGGCTTACGTCAACAATCTGTACCTGCAGATGCGGCATGGCTTTAACGAAGTGATGCTCAGTTCGGTATCAGACGAAAGCCGGTTCATCCACAACTATGGTACCCAAACGGCGGTAACCGATGCGCTTTCGCCCGACGACCTCGGCGCGTTCAACGACAGGTACGGCGAGTGGGAGAAATATTACCGCGCCATCCGTAACTGCAATATTTTCTTCGAGATGATCGGGAAAGTGCCGTTTACGGACGAAGCCCAGCGGCAGCGGCTCATCGGGGAAGTGCATTATCTCCGCGCATTCTTTTATCACACCCTCGTGCGATATTGGGGCGGCGTTCCACTGGTGAAGAAACCATATTCGCTCGAAAACCGGGATGAAATGCTCATCGCCCGCGGATCGTTCGAGGAATGCGTGAATTTCATCGTGGAAGATTGCGACAAGGCCGCAGGCATCCTCCCGCCGAAGCACGAACAGCCCGGCCGTGCCACCAAATATGCCGCCATGGCCCTGAAATCCCGCATCCTCACGTTCGCCGCCAGCGACCTGTTCAACCAGCCGAACATTCCGGCCGACCAGGCTTACCGCGGATATGTGAACGCTACCCCGGCCACGCAGGACCAACGCTACCAGAAAGCCCTCGACGCTGCCAAAGCGATCATCGACCTGAATGTTTTCTCCATCTACAAACCCACGTCCAACCCCACCGACAACTATACCCGCGTGTTTTTGGACAAGGATAATTCGGAGATCATTTTCGCGCGGTATTTCAACCGCCAGTTCCAAGGCACTTCGCACGATCTGTACAACGGGCCGAACGGGTACCACAACTGGGGCGGCAACGTTCCCCTGGAAAACTTCGTGTCCGGTTTCCAGATGGCAGACGGTTCCGAGTTCAGCTGGGCCAATCCCGCGCATGCGGCAAACCCTTACGCAAACCGTGATCCGCGCTTCTACGCAACGATTTTGTATAACGGCGCGAAATGGAAGAAACGCCCGGCCGATGCCATCGCCCTCGATCCTGTCGGCGAAATCCAGACCGGTAAATTCGAAAAGAAAAATGCGCAGGGCGCGATCGTTGTGCAAAACGGCCTCGACACGCGCGCCAGTGCGATCGAGAACTGGAACGGCACCTACACCGGGTATTACATCCGCAAGTTCATGGACCTTACGCTCGACGCGCAATTCTTCCGGGGCGACCAGGCCTGGCCATGGTTCCGTTATTCCGAGATTTTGCTGAACGCGGCCGAGGCGCTGATTGAGCTGAACAGGTTCGACGAAGCGCGCCCGCTGATCAATCAAATCCGCACCCGTGGCGGGATGCCGGCTTTGGCCAATACGGTTGCCGGCGATGCGCTCCGGGATGCGATGCGCTACGAGCGCCGCTACGATCTTTCGTTCGAAGATCACCGCTACTACGACGCCCGCCGCTGGATGATCGCCAAAACCGTGTTCACCGGCCCTGCAAACGGGATCGAGATCTTCGGGAAACTGAACCCCGACGGCACCACTTATACCTGGACGTACAAAGTGGTGAACAGCGGGCAAGACCGCGTCTTCTCCGACAAGCATTACTTCGTCCCCATCATGGCGGCGGAGATCCGGAGGAACGATAAAATCAAACAAAACCCCGGTTATAATTAACAAGCCGTTATCAATTAAAAGACAATAGCGAACGAACGCCGCCGGCCGGAGAGGCCAGGCGGCGTTCGTGTATTTAGTACGCTATCCTTACGAAAAAAATTCCCCCGTTTTGATTTTTGAATAGGGTTTAATCGTACTTTCGTCTTCCTGATTAACAGACGATTAACAACTTTAGCGCGTCAGCAGCTTACAGACAGTTCCGATACCCCGTTCCAAAACAATCTACCGTTCGAGCAATTTACCAAGACAATTACCTATTGATAACAAAAAGTCAACGATCTGCTCACATTTACTTAATGCCCGCTTAATGATGGCTTAACGACAAGGCTGGACCTTTGTGATGTCAAAAACAACGACAATTACGAAGCCAGAGAAAGTTAACTATTAAAATATCCAAGAAATGAAAAAGACATTTGTTGCAGCTCCAAAACGATTTATCACGGCAGTTTTGCTGATCATCGGCATCTCGATGCAAACCCTCGCGCAGGAAAGCACTTTCGCCTACGCCGCTGAGCCGGCCAACCGCGAAACCCGCGCAGAGAAAGCCCCTGAAGACGCCAACTATATGGTGAAAAGAGGATGCAAGATCGACATCGCACAGGAAGGCGTACGCGGCCTGAAATTCATCGTGCAGATCGACAATCCCATGCAAGACAAACTGACCCTTTACATCAAAGACGGGAACAACAATACGCTTCACAAAGAAGCGCTCGACCTGAATTCATCCCGGTTTGTTGGCCGCTACAACCTCGAGAAGCTGGAAGACGGCGACTATACCTTTGAAATCAGAAATGGAAAAAATAAACTGGAAAAATCCGTTGTTATCAAAACGCAGTACATGGTAAACCGCGCCGTGTCTGTCGAATAATAACCCTCCGGCTCTTCCAGCCCCATGTTCCCCACAGGCAGCCCGTGACCCCGCTCACCGGCTGCCTGTTTCGTTAACACCAAAAACAACGGGGCCGGCGTAATTGCCGGCCCCGTCTCTATTTCGAAATGCTTTTTTTCTACAACATCGCCTGGTACAACGTCTCCATCATATTCTCCCGCACTTTCAGGCTCGACAACTTGTAATTCGTTCCCCCGTTCGGGCAAACCCGGTTGCTTAAAAAGATGAAACCCAGGTTCTTCGCCGGGTCTATCCATACGCAGGTCCCTGTAAACCCGGTATGGCCGTAGGTTTGCGGGGAGCAAGACTTGCAGGGATAAGGCTCCCTCCGTGTGGCATTGTCTTTCTCGGGCTTGTCCCACCCCAGCCCGCGGCGGCTGATCCCGGAATGATACCCGGTAAACATCTGGATCGTGGCGGGACGGATGAACTGCGTCCCGTTGTACGCGCCGCCGTTCAGCAGCATCTGTACCAGTACGCCCAGGTCGCCGGCGCTGGAGAACAGCCCTGCATGCCCGGCCACGCCGCCGAACATCGCGGCACCGGGGTCATGCACATCCCCGCGGATCCATTGCACCCTGAAATTGGACTCGAATTCCGTAGGCACCAAACGGCTCAGCGCCAGCCGGCTCCTCGGCTCGAAACCTGTGGTCTGCAGGCCGAGGGGCTCGTAGAAAGTTTCGCGCACGTAATGGTCGAGATGCTGGCCGGTAAGGGCTTCCACGATCTTGCCGAGGAAAATGAAATCATTGTCGCTGTAGATATACTGGCGGCCCGAAGGCAGCAATTTGCTGTCGAGTATCCGGCGGAACATGGTGTCTTCGTACCGGCGTTCCATATACAGGTTTTCCGCGACCCGCACGGTGTGCAGGGAATCCTGCTGGGGGGCGAACAGCACGGTATCGGGCCAGCCGTTGGGCATAAGCGTTTCCTTGTAAAAGGGAATGTACGCCACGAGGCCCGCCTGGTGCAGGAGCACGTCGCGGATCGTGAGCCTGGCCTTGTCTGTCCCGCGCACCCAGGGCAGGTAATCACCCAAGGTGGCATCGAGCCGCAACTTGCCTTCGTCGTACAAGCGCATGACAGACAATGTAGTAGCGCAGATTTTTGTGACGGAAGCCAGGTCGTACACGGAACTGTCGGTCACTTTTTCGCGCTGGCTATAATCGTAAAAACCGAAATTTTTATGGTAGACGAGTTTCCCGTCTTTCACGGCCAGCACCTGGCATCCGGGAGCCGCGCCCTGGGCGATCATGTCGTACGCCAGCGAGTCGATCCTTTGCAGGATGGCGCTTTTCATGCCCACGCTTTCCGGGTCGATGGTTGTTACCGTTACGGCCGGGGTTTCGGGGACAAGGCTGGTCAGCCCGGTACCGAAGGGGAAATTCTCGCACACGGTCACGGGCAGCTTGCCTTTCGGCTGCAATTTGCCGAAGATCACGTCTGCCGCCGCGCGATGGGTAATGCTATCGTCTTCATATCCCGCGATGATCGTGGGTGCGTCGCAGAAGTAACGGATGGCGTACGGGTTGCCGAATGCGACCGTCACGGCGGGCATTTCTTCCTGGATCTGGTTGATGACGGCCCTTTCCGCCCGGGTGATGCCGTAATTGTTCGCCGGCCTGCGGCTATAGTCCTGCAGCGCGATGATCACGGCATCGTAGTCCCTTTTCAGCACTTTGACCATTCCGGCCACCTGCGCTTCGGTTTGCCTGGGGCTGAACACGTATCCCGCCACATCGGGACGGTGGGCGCGCACGGCGGAAAGGAAGGTGTTGTTGCCACCGTCTACCCCCACGGCTACCACGGCTATTTTCTGCTGGCCGGGAACGGAGGATACGGGCAGGAGGTGATTATCGTTGCGGAGAACGGTGATGGCTTCTTCGGAAATCCGCCGGCGGAGGGGGAGCACCGGTGCGTTGAGGTCTGCAGCGATGTTCCGGGGGTCGATGGGTTGGAGTTGCGCCAATCCTGCGTCGTATTTGGAGCGCAGCACTTTCTTCACGCGGCGGTATACTTCTTCCCGGCTGATCTGTCCCTTCCGGATGGCCGTTGCGATGGCCTGCACGCTCCCGCGCGCCGTGGAAGGCAGTTCCATGAGGTCGTTCCCGGCCAGAAGGCTCTGCAGCGATTCCTGACCGTTGCTGTAATATTTGCGGATGCCCTGCATTTCCAGCGCATCGGTCACTACGATCCCGTCGAAGCCCATGTCTTTTTTCAACATGTCCGTAACGGTTTTGTAGGAGATGGAAGTGGGCGTGTTGGGCTTGTCGTCGATCGCCGGAACGTTCAGATGGGCGATCATCACCGAAGCTACGCCGGCCTCGATGGCGCGGCGGAAGGGATACAGCTCCAGGGAATCGAGGCTGGCGAGCGATTTCCGGATCACCGGCAGATCGTGGTGCGAATCCACATCGGTATCGCCATGCCCGGGGAAGTGCTTGGCGCAGGCCATAACGCCCACATCCTGCATCCCCTTGATGATGGCCACGCCGAGGCGCGCCACCTGGTATTTGTCTTCCCCGAAAGAACGGTCGTTGATCACGGGGTTTTCGGGATTGTTATTGACATCGAGGACGGGCGCGAAGTTGTATTGGATGCCCATCCGCCGGCATTGTTCGCCGATCGCCTTACCTACTTCGTAAATGAGCGCACTGTCTTGCACAGCCCCCAGCATGAGGTTCCGCGGGAAAGCGATGACGCTGTCCACGAACCGCATTCCCAGTCCCCATTCACCGTCTACCGCCACGAGCAGCGGTGTTTGGCTGGCTGCCTGCAGTCTGTTGACGAGGAGGGCCTGCCGTCCCGGTCCGCCCTGGAAGGTCACGATCCCACCCACTTTCACGTTGCGGATATCGCTGAGAACGGCGGCGACGTGGTCTGCCCCGAGGTTGGAATGTACGCGGATCATGATCAGCTGCGCGATCCGTTCTTCATGACTGAGGGAATTGAATACGCTGTCTACCCAGCGTTCGGCCGGCCCGGGGCCGGGGCGCGCCTGCATGGTATTGTCCGTAAGGATGGATGGTTTCTCGAGCATGCTTTCCGGCCGGGCGGAAGCGGCCATGAGCAATCCGCTCAGCCCTGCTACCGTTAATAATCTCATCATGTCATAAACATAACAAAAATCCTGTGCATCCACCAGCGGGAATTGACTGACGGCGAACGCATTGCATTATTCGAATATATCTTTGGGACGGATGGTCAATTTGGGACGGATTGATTTAATCATCGTCTACCTTTTTCCTTCTTTTATTGAATTATCTTTATTAATTTGGCTGATACATTCGCCAGAATTCAGTAATTACAATATTAATTACCAACTCATTCAATTTCTTATTATATTTGCACCTTACGGCCCGTTGATGGATGAACCTTTTTAGGGCGCAGACTGTAAGAAGAAGCATCGCGAACGAACCTGTAAACAAGCGCAAGCCTATTGCTTGCGGTCAATTATTATCAGCAACACATGGTCAATTTAATTCTATTTGGCCCTCCCGGCAGCGGGAAAGGAACGCAGAGTGCCAACATTATCGAAAAGTACGGATTGATTCACCTGTCTACCGGCGACCTGTTGCGCTCCGAGATTGCGGCAAAAACGCCGCTCGGCCTGGAAGCGCAGAAGGTGATGGACCAGGGCTTACTGGTGCCCGACGAGGTGGTGATCGGCATGATCTCCTCCAAGCTGGACGCCAATCCTGAAGCCCGCGGCTTCATTTTCGACGGTTTTCCGCGCACTACCGCCCAGGCGGAAGCGTTAGACAAGCTGCTGACCCTCAAGAAAACGGCCATTTCCGCCGTGCTGAGCCTCGAAGTACCTGAAGATGAGCTGGTACGCCGCCTCCTGGAGCGCGGTCACACCTCCGGCCGTTCTGACGACGCCAGCGAGGATGTGGTGAAAAAACGCATCGTGGAGTATCATAACAAAACCGCTCCCGTTGCCGATCACTACGCCAAATTCGGCAAATTGAAGAAAATCAAAGGCGAAGGCACCATCGAAAACATTTTCGATTCGCTCAGCAAAGAAATCGACGATCTGATGGGCGTGCGCGTGTAGCCAGCCCGTTTTGCATCATATTTACAACGCAAAGATCAGGTAAAGCCAAACTTTACGATCTTTGCGTTTTGCTTTTTGCTCCCGGCCAACCCCGGTGCAGGCAAATTTTGAATCATGGAGAATTTTGTAGACTATATCAGGGTATTCTGTAAATCCGGCCACGGTGGCGCCGGCAGCAGGCACTTTATGCGCACCAAATTCAAGGCGCTCGCCGGCCCCGATGGGGGCGACGGCGGCCGCGGCGGGCACCTCATCCTCCGCGGAAACTCCCAGCTGTGGACGCTGCTGCACCTTCGCTGGTACAAAAACGTGCTCGCCGAAAACGGCGGGAACGGTAGCGGCGACAATTGCACCGGCCACAACGGGAAAGATATCGTGATCGAAGTGCCCCTCGGTACCATCGTTCGCGACGAAGAAACCGGCGAAGTGGAAGCAGAAGTGATGAAAGACGGGGAAGAGATCATCTTCATGCCCGGCGGCCAGGGCGGCCGCGGCAATGCCTATTTCAAAAGCGCCACCAACCAGGCTCCCGAATACGCCCAACCGGGCCAACCCGGACTCGAAGGATGGAAAGTACTGGAACTCAAAGTGTTGGCAGACGTCGGGCTCGTGGGTTTCCCCAACGCCGGCAAATCCACCCTCCTGTCCAGCATCACTGCCGCCAGGCCAAAAATCGCGAATTACGCCTTCACCACCCTCACGCCCCAGCTCGGCATGGTGCATTACCGCGACGATCGCTCGTTTTGCATGGCCGATCTTCCGGGAATCATCGAAGGTGCGCACGAAGGCAAAGGCCTCGGCCACCGGTTCCTCCGCCACATCGAGCGGAACGCCGTGCTGCTGTTCGTTATCCCCGCCGATAGCCCCGATCACAAAAAGGAATTCGACATCCTGGTCAACGAGCTGGAACAATACAATCCCGAGCTCCTCGATAAACAATTCCTCATTGCCATCTCCAAAAGCGATATGCTCGACGAAGAGCTCCAGGAAGCCATCTCCGCCGAACTGCCCGCCGATGTGCCGCACGTTTTCATCTCTTCCGTTACGCAAGCTGGTTTGCAGCAGTTGAAAGACATCCTGTGGGAGGCGCTTTCCGTTGAAGCAGATAACGTTCGCGAAGCGATGCTGGAAGACGATGAGGAAGAGGAGGAGGAAAACGACGAGGAATAAATAAAGATTTTTTGGTGCGATGGTAATTTATTTCGTTCCGGACATTATTTTTGCACCACCTGCCACCCTAGCTCAGCTGGTTAGAGCGGTTGTTTCGTAAATAACAGGTCGTCGGTTCGATTCCGATGGGTGGCTCAGATAGCCTTCGACTGCAGCAATGCAATATCGAAGGCTATTTTGTTTTCATAATCTTTTATGAGCCCGGCGATTTCATCCCAGGCTTTATCCACGTCCGGCCTTGTGTAATATTCCCTGAAAACCCCTTCAGCAGAGGCTTCCGTGCGATGCAGGAAATGCCATGTCAGCATTTGGCGGAGAAATTGTCGCTGCAGCCCACCCGGCCCGAAATCCACCACATCCGCATTGGCGGCCAGCCATTCCAGGTTCTGGCGGAGCTTTCTTTCATGGCGCTGGGTTGTATTTTCAAAGCGGTAGCCTTCCGTTAATTCGCGGAGGAAGATTCCGGTGATCCCGGGATTGGGGAGGTCTTCCGCTTCACAATCGCCGCAACTGGCCGGTTCCACATCCCTTCCGAAGAAAAGCTGGACAAGCGTTCCGTTTTTATAGGTGCCGCCATGGTAGCGGAACACCTGCCGGAAGGTGCCTTCCCGATCTTCCAGGAAAACGAAATCGCAATAGGTATGCCGGTCCGGCGTGAAATAAATGGTGACAAACAGCGCTGGCGTCGCGTACGCGCCGAATGATTGCCAGGATTCGATGAAGGTGTGGCTCGAGATGGATGCGTGCCATTCGCCGTATGTGGCGGTATCGCCGTTGGTAAACAGGACGCGCTGTTCCGGGGAGACGCCTTTGGGAAGTTTCCCCACGTTCTGCGGGATGTATTCGATTTCCGGGGGATTCGCCGCTTTGGTTTTTGGGCCGCAATTGTACAGTCCTACGAAAAGTAATATCAAGGCGCCCAGCACGATGCCCATGAATTTTAGGGGCATGGGGCGCGGTGGTGGTGCGGCGGGAGGTGGTGGAGCAGGGTTCCGGTATGCGCCTGCGTGTTGCTGTTTAGTCTGCTTCGTTTGCGTGGCTGGGGGCGCTGGGGGCACGCGGCTCCAGGCCAGCTGGCGGTCGTAGCGGAGGCGGTCGTCGGGTTCGGAAAGGATGCGGTATGCTTCGAGGATTTCACGGAAACGGGCCTCCGCGGCGGGATTGCCGGGATTGCGGTCCGGATGGTATTGCATGGACAACTTCCGGAAGGCACTTTTGATGAACGCGGGCGTCGCATTTTCCGGGACGCCCAAAACCTGGTATAGTGTCGGCATGATGGTAGTCTACAGGCCCTCGTCTTTTATTAAAGTCATATTGTCAGCCATCATCGTTTCGTATTGATGGATGTAGCCGGTGATGGTTGACCACATTTCCTTGCTGTCCGGATAACGATAATGGGTGTTGAATAATTGTAAGGTCGATTGGAAGTCGGCGTGGAGGAAGTGCCAGGTCAGCAATTGTCGCAAGTATTCTTTTCGGAGACCGTTGTCGGAATGGGTTGTCGGCATTTCTGCATCGTGTGAGGCAAGATGGGCGAGGTTTTGGCGGATGAGATGGCTCAGTCCGTCGTCCTTTGTTGCTTTTACCAGGCGAAACGCTTTTTGTCCGTAGACCAGATAGATGCCGGCGATATCCGGATGCGGCAGGTCGGCAACGTTACAAACGCGGCAACTGCGGAAGGTATCCACATCAATCCCGAAATTCAACTGCAACTGAAAGGTTTTCAATGCGATATCGCCGTTATGATGCAGTACTTCCTCCATTCCTTTCTGTGGATCTTTCCTGAAAAGCCAGCCTTCCGATCTGTTCGCGTCCTGCTTGTGGGCGGAAACATACAGCAATGGGGCGTCATCTCTGGCCAAAATCATCCATCCTCTTTTCATATCCGCTTTTCCGGCAAACTTATTATTTTCCCGATCGAGGTAATTGAGCGTGTCTCCATTCCGAAGTACTACTTTTTCATCGGCGAGCGAATCCAGTTCTGCTGGTTGCTGGGGTTGCGTAAATCTGTATGTGTCCGTTTTCAAATCGGGCGCGTCGTCGCTGCTGCAGGCTTTCGCGAGCAACTTGACGATCAGGATCAATCCAATGACCACAATGATCCGGGTTTCGGTCTTTCTGCTCTTTTCTTTCCGATAGCGTTCATAGGTATCCTGTTCCGGTTCGTTTGGGAATCCGTATTCTTCTTTATCGGCGATAAAATTGCGTTGGATGTCGTACCGGGCGCGTTCATCCGGGTCAGACAGTACCCGGTAAGCATCGAGGATTTCCCGGAAACGAGCCTCCGCAGCGGGATTTCCGGGGTTCCTGTCGGGGTGGAATTCCATCGACAGTTTTCTGAAAGCTTGCTTGATATCTGAGGGGGTCGCATCTTCAGAGACGCCCAAAACTTGGTAAAGGGTCTGCATGAGCTAATGAGTAAAAGTAACGGCGATAGCGGAAATCCGGGTTTCTGTACGCGTTAATAGGTTGTAAGCGACTGCTCCTCTTGTTAAAGTAATAATTCAGGCATAATGTAAAGATAGAAAAACCAGTAATCATCTGGTATCGGAGACATACTTGATGAATGCTTCACTGGATAGATGATACATCATTGGAAGAGAAGTATTTGTGTGGGAAAAACGGTGCTTATTATGTTTGAAATGGGAAATGAGGTGGATTGTTTGTATGCTGCTCAAATATGAATAATAAACTTTTTGATGGTTAAGCTTTAAAGGTAGCTCCTGTACTGTGGAAGATAGTAATGGAGTATTGCTCAGGACGTTGGGTTGACGGGAAAGAGGGGTAAATACGGCTAGGAAAATTGCAATTGGGGAATGGGAGTTGAGTTATGAAAAAAAGGACGGGGTTGGAATCCAATATATGTAATCCTTTATACACTTTATTGAATTGAATATTACCCAAGGCGTTTGGTTGGCGGAACGAGGAATAAGTAAGTGTAGGAAAATCCTGTACTGGTGCGGATGGGAAAGAGGAGTAATTAAGGGTAGGTAAATCCGGTAGTGGTGACGATAGGAATGGAGCATTATTCAGGGCGATTGGTTGAGGTGAAAGAAGAGTATTTAAGAGTAGTAAAATTCTGCACTCGTGACAATAGGAATTGAATTTGGCTCAGGACGTTGGGCTGATGGGAAAGAGGAGTAAGTAAATGTAAGAAAATCTCGTACTGGTGAGGATAAGAATGGAATATTGTTCAGGACGTTTCGTTGATGGGAATGAAGAGTAATTAAAAGGAGGAAAATCCTGTACTGGTGAGAATGAGAATGGAATATTGTTTAGGACGTTGGGTTGAAGGGAAAGAGGAGTAAGTAAATGTAAGAAAATCCAGTCCTTGTGAGGATAAGAATGGAATATTGTTCAGGACGTTGGGTTGACTGGAAAGAAGGAGTAAATAGATGTAGGAAAATTGCAACCGGGGATGGGAGTTCAGGTATGGAGAAAACGGGGTGGGTTGGAATCCAATGTATGGAACCCTCTATCCATTCTATGAAATAGACTATTGCTCAGGACGTGGGGTTGATGGAAAATAAGAGTAAGTAATTGTCGGAGAATCTCGTACTAGTGACGATAGGAATGAAATATTGCTCAGGGCGTATGGATTGAAGGGAAAAAGGTTTAATTAAGAGTAGGAAAATTGCACCCGGGGATGGGAGCTCAGGTATGGAGAAAACGAGCTGGGTTGGAATCCAATGTATGCAGCCATCCATCCATTTTACTAAATAGAATATTGTTCGGGACGTTCGGTCTATGGGGAAGAGGAGTAATTAACTGCAAGAAAACTGCAAATGGGGATGGGAGTCGAGTTATGAGGAGCACGCGCAGGGTTGGAATTTAATATATGCAAACGTCCATCCATTAGTAAGTGTAGTAAAATTGCAATCGGGGATGGGAAGCGGGGGCTATTTTGCCCGGAAGTAGTGCAATCTATGGTTGCATTCCGGGATTCGGTGATGGGTATAAATAAAAAAAGGTCCAGGATTGCTCCTGAACCTTCTTTCAATAAATATGGCAGCTACCTACTCTCCCGCATGATAGTGCAGTACCATCGGCCATGAGGGGCTTAACTTCTCTGTTCGGAATGGGAAGAGGTGAACACCCTCGGAAAAACCACCATAAGATCTTTAAGTATCTTACTACTAATAAATTTACATATCGGGAAGTTGTAAAACACGCTCTTTACTTTCAGGTTTCCTTGCGGATACCTTCAGCTTCGATAAAGAGCGTAAAAATAAAATTAAAGCTTACGGGCAATTAGTACTACTCGGCTTTGATGTTACCACCTGTACACCTGTAGCCTATCAACGTCGTCGTCTTCGACGGCCCTTAAAAGTAAACTCATCTTGAGGTAAGTTTCACGCTTAGATGCTTTCAGCGTTTATCTTGCCCGTACATAGCTACTCTGCACTGCACCTGGCGGCACAACAGATACACCAGCGGTACGTACGACCCGGTCCTCTCGTACTAAGGTCATGTCCTCTCAATTTACTAACGATCACAACAGATAGGGACCGAACTGTCTTGCGACGTTCTGAACCCAGTTCACGTGCCACTTTAATCGGCGAACAGCCGAACCCTTGGGACCTTCTCCAGCCCCAGGATGTGACGAACCGACATCGAGGTGCCAAACCTCCCCGTCGATATGAGCTCTTGGGGGAGATCAGCCTGTTATCCCCGGAGTACCTTTTATCCTTTGAGCGATGGCCCTTCCATACAGAACCACCGGATCACTTTAGCCTGCTTTCGCACCTGCTCGGCTTGTCTGCCTCACAGTCAAGCACCCTTTTACTAATGCGCTCTGCGTACGATTACCAACCGTACTGAGGGTACCTTTGCGAGCCTCCGTTACTTTTTAGGAGGCGACCACCCCAGTCAAACTACCCACCAAACAATGTCCCCATTTTCACGGGTTAGACTCTAAGTAACAGAAGGTTGGTATTTCAACGTTGACTCCACGACTCCTGGCGAAGCCGCTTCATAGTCTCCCAACTATCCTACACATCTGGCACTCAAAATCAATGTTAAGTTGTAGTGAAGGTTCACGGGGTCTTTCCGTCCCGTTGCGATTAACCGGCATCTTCACCGATACTACAATTTCACCGAGCTCATGGTAGAGACAGTGTCCAACTCATTAGACCATTCGTGCAGGTCGGAACTTACCCGACAAGGAATTTCGCTACCTTAGGACCGTTATAGTTACGGCCGCCGTTTACTGGGGCTTCAGTCAGGAGCTTTGTATTGCTACGAACACCCTTCCTTAACCTTCCAGCACCGGGCAGGTATCAGGCTCTATACTTCATCTTTCGATTTTGCAGGGCCCTGTGTTTTTGTTAAACAGTTGGTTGGACCATTTTACTGAGACCACATCACTGTGGTACGCCTTATCCCGAAGTTACAGCGTCAATTTGCCTAGTTCCTTTACCATGGATCACTCGAGCGCCTTAGGATATTCTCCTCGACTACCTGTGTCGGTTTACGGTACGGGCTGCTATAACCTAACCTTAGAGGTTTTTCTTGGAAGTCTGATTAGGGACATTATCACTTCAGCCGAAGCTTCTGTGTACTATCAGGTTCAGCACCAACTGCGGATTTTCCTACAATCGGTATACCTACACCCTTTAACGCACTATTCCGTAAGTGCGCAGTCCTTTCACTACTCCGTTACCCCATCGAAATTATAGCAGGTACTGGAATATTCACCAGTTTGCCATCAGCTACGCCTCTCGGCTTTGCCTAAGGACCCGACTAACCCTGATCCGATTAGCGTTGATCAGGAACCCTTAGTCTTACGGCGAAAAGATTTTTCATCTTTTTTATCGTTACTTATGCCTACATTTTCTTTTCTGTACGCTCCAGCATACCTCGCGGTACACCTTCGATGCAGTACAGAATGCTCCCCTACCGATCACCCGCCTAGCGGGGATCCTAAAGCTTCGGTAGTATGTTTGATGCCCGATTATTTTCCGTGCCCAAACCCTCGACCAGTGAGCTGTTACGCACTCTTTAAATGAATGGCTGCTTCCAAGCCAACATCCTGGCTGTTTTAGGGTTTGAACTGCGTTTGTTCAACTTAACATACACTTAGGGACCTTAGCTGTTAATCTGGGTTATTTCCCTCTCGGCCA